>JBGSRA010000159.1:0-18468 GCA_041737765.1 Draconibacterium sp.
TGAAATCGTGAATAACTCTCCACAGGTTCCGAGTTATTTCCCGATTTCAACAGAAAAGCATCATCAACATTTAGATTTGATGAGTAAAAAAAAGAATAAAAAAATGTCTAATTCAGTCAACGTTATTTAGGCATGGACAATGGACAATCTGTCAACTTTAAACTTTAAACCCGAAACTCTGAACTCTTTTCCTACTGCCCCAAATAAAACCGTTTGTAGAAATTCATGTAATCGAGAATATTTTTCTCTTTCAGGAATACTTCGAAATTAGATTCTGTGATGAGGAAGTTACGGTAATTTCCCTGGCGAAGCGGAATATACAATTCGCGGTTGTTAACTACTTTGGTAAAATACAGAGAGGCGGTTTCCTTATCGGGAATCCCCGAAACACGGACTATTTGCCTGATTTCGTCCAGCGGTAAAAGCTCAACTTTTAAATTCAGGTTTGCATAACTGGCCAGGTTGAATTGCTCAATTCCGCTGATAAATGCTGGTTGATCGATATCCAGCCGCGGAATTACAAATACAAAATACTGTTTGCCATCAACGTTTTGGTTGTAAGGGCCGGTATATTCCTGAGGTTTTGGGGCATCGGTTACCGTATTTTGCTGTGCAGTAGTAGTGGTTGCTGCTGGTGTTGCCGCTGCTCCGGTTTGTGCCGGTGCCCGCTGAATATAATTACTCCTGAAGAAATCGAGATATTCGTCAACTTTGTTTTGCTCGATCAGTTTCTGGAGGTTTTCGTTGGTTATCAGGAAATTTCGATAAGTTGCCTGTCCAAGCGGATTAAACAAACTGCGTGTAACCACCACTTTTCTGAAATACGACATCGATTCGTTTAAAGAAGGTATTCCGTTTACAACCAGTAACTGGTAGTCGCCCACCTGTTTTAACTGCAGTGCAAGGTTCCACAACCTGAATTCGGTTTTATTAAAGTCAGCGAAATCGAGCAGCAGTTGCCGTGTCGATAAATTTTTATCCTGAATTGCAATAACAAAATTCTGAGTGGTATCAATCCTTGTAGTGAAAAGCTTGTCGGCACCGGTATTTACAACTACAAACTGGCCTCTTTCCTTTAAAATGTTGTCTTGTTCCTTTGCCCGGGCCATTAATTCTTCCGGCGAAACTTCAGATTCTTCATCGGTAAAGTTCGAACGAATGTGGCGACTGTAATTTTTTACAAAGAATTTCAGGTAATCGGCTGTCGATTTCTCATTCATCACCTCGCGATAGTTGGTTGATGAAATTACAAAGTTCATGTAATCGATATCTTTGAGCGCCCTGAAAACACTGGCTCTCCGAATAATTGCACCATGATAAATAAGAGCACTTTCCTTATTTTCCATCGATCTGACAATCACAAATGCCAGTTTATCATCTAAAAATTCGGTTTCAATATCGAAATCAACTTTTGTGTAATGGTCGATGTTGTAATTGGCAATGTCGAAATTGAGGCGGTTCAAATCCACTTTTTCTTCACGCGGGTAAGCAATCACGAAATAGTGAAGTAAATCTTCGTCGTACGAAAATTTACCGCCAAATTCGTCTTCGGCATTTTCGTTTTCAGTAAGTAGTTCTTCGTTTTTAATGTCTTCGCTTATATAACCCATTTCAATCAGTTTCTGATAATCGGCCAACGAACTGTCGCGAATTAAAGTCAGAATTTCGTTGGCAAGCGGAGTTGGTTCTTCCGCCGGATATGTGGAAACATAATTTTCGAGTAATTTTTCAAAGTTCTGCACTCCGGTTTGAGTCCCGTTGGCAACCATATCCATAAAATCGATTTTCGGCATCATCGCACTATCTGGATTCATTGCTTTCATTTGCGGGGTAAGCGAAATTACATTCCGGTAATTTCCGGCTTTGTAGTATTTGAAAGTTTCGGCATACTTGCGGTTGAGGCTGTCCATCCGGGCTTCCATTTCAATAAAGAAGTTCGGGTTAACCAGATATTGGGCATAATTACTTTCCGGAAATTGCGAAATAATCAAATTACGGTAGTAATCCGACTTTTGTTTGTCACCCATCAATTCGTATAAATCGTACAATTCAAACATTGCCGAAAGCAGATAAATATTATCGGGATAACGTTGGTTTAAATCTTCAAACGATTCGGCAGATCGTGGATAGTTGGTAAAGTCGGCTTTAAAAATTTTACCGGCATTAAACAAAGCATCCCGAATTTTATCGTGTGATATTGTCATTAACGAATCGGTCAAAGGTAGATCCTGCATATAAAATTCCTTTTTTAAAGGATCTTGTTCCCTGATAACAATTTGAGTCGAATCGGTTCCTTCCATATTTTCGTCGGACATTTCGGTTGAAATGCCTTTGTTGGCGCGGTTCCAGTTGTCTTCCAGTTTGCGTTTTCCCCACATTTGCTGGAATGTAACACGGCCATATGAAACGGTTTGCGGATTGTAAAAATACCAACCGGCGCCCTGTTGCTGATTTCCCAAACCCATCCGGCTCCGGTTTGAGCGGCTGTAGCCATCATCACCCATTCCCTGCATCGCAAGGTTTTCTGCATTACGCTGCCGTTCCTGCTCTTCCTTCATTAACCTCGAAATGAGCGACTCCCGCTCAATTTCAGGCATTCGGGCTATTTTCTGCAAACTGTCCTCCCGTTCAACAATAATAAGGTTATCAACCAGGTTGGTGAGACCCTTGTAATTGGTCGAAACGGTTTCGTAGTCAGGATAAGTTTCGTCAATAATAATCATCGCGCTGTCGTAATACGACTGTGCCTTTCGGTATTCAAGGTCTTCAAAATAAATATCGGCGAGCGTAATTGCCGAAAGTGCACGCTGGTACTGGTTATTAAAACTGGTAGCTACCGATTGTGTATAATTTTCGATGGCAATTTCACGGTTTCCTTCTTTAAAATAAAGATTCCCGATAGCATAATAAATCTGGTCCCTGAAATCGAAATTTTTATTGTCACGAAGCATTTTATTCAGCTCCTTTTTCAGTTTTTCTGTATCACCGATACCCGAGAAAACACCGGCCGAATTGATTTTTGCATTGAAAGCCATTTTGTAGTCGGGATTCATTTTTGTTACTGCATGATATGCTTCCGATGCTTCGGCTTCCTTTCCAAGTTCCTGGTAAAGCTGTGCTTCAATGTATTTTAACCGTGCTTTATTTCTTTTGAAAAAAGTTTTCTTGATTGCAATATCCAGAAATTTTATGGCTTCTTCGTAAATCTGTTGTTTCATGTAATAATCGGCAGTGGCAATAGCAAGGTCTTTTTCAAGATTTTTCGGAAATTTTTCATCGTTTTGAACTGCCTGTATTACTTCGGATGCTTCGGTAAATCTTTCGAGTTCGGTGTAACTGCGGATGAGCCAGATTTGAGCCTCGTTTTTAGTTTCGCCATCGGGGTATTTTCTGACCACAAAACCGAAATTATCGATGGCAGCCATAAAATTGTGCTGGTAAAAATAAGCTTTGCCCATTAACAGATAACTGTCGTCAATCCACTTGTTAAACTCCTCCTGACTGGCAAATTCCTGGTATTTTCTCGAACCGCCGCCTGCTTTTCTTTTTGGTTTTTTTGTTATGGAATGAATTTCGATAAGCTTGGAACATTTTACTACGGCATTGTCCATGTCAGATTTTACCATTTCGCCTGCCGACGGAGAACTTGATTTATAAATGGGCAAAATTCGTGTAAAGTCGTCTTCGGTCCTCTCTTCAATGGTTTGCACTCCTTTTTTAACACTTTCGCTGGCATTAAAATAAATATTGTAGTGCGAGTTTATATTGTGAAATGCCCGCGATGCGCGTGTGTTTTTTTCGGTTGAACAACCGGCAAAAACCCATATCAGAAAGAAAAATAAGATAGTATGTAAAAATATTCTCTTCAAGCGTACTTTTATATTAACTCTATGAATAAACTCAATATTCATCAGAATATTGTTTGTTTTTCCTGATTCTGTATGATTTGCAGGAGGCACAAAAATATAAAAATTTGATTGGTTAGGGGAATTGTTTTTTTCATTTCATATGAGAGGAAAAATCAGCTTAAAAATGAAGGTTTTTTCTATTTCCGATTGTTTAAAACAAAAAGGATGAAATTCACTATTTAATGAAATTCATCCTTTTTCCCTCTTCATTCATGCATTATAGCATTCATGCATTCACGCATTTTCAAGCCACTATTCCAACTCCCGACTCCGGTCTCCGGTCTCCCGTCTTCCGTCTTCTTCCTCACTTCCTCGTAATCTTCACCTTTTTTGTTGGCGCGAGTTGAATATTGCGGATGTGTACACGGTGAGCCACATTTTTAGCAATTTCGGCAAAGGCTGCCCCGATAATTGATTCACCGTTTGCAGCCACCGGATTTCCGTTATCTCCTCCTTCGCGAATGCTTTGTACAATTGGAATCTGGCCCAGGAAAGGGATTCCCAGTTTATCAGCCAGATTTTTACCACCGTCTTTTCCAAAAATATAATATTTATTTTCGGGCAGTTCGGCAGGAGTAAACCACGCCATATTTTCCACCAAACCCAAAACAGGTACATTGATTGATTTGCTCTGAAACATATTGGTTCCGCGGATTACGTCGGCCAGCGCCACATCCTGCGGAGTAGTAACAATTACTGCTCCTGTAACCGGAACCGACTGTACCAGTGTAAGATGAATATCGCTTGTACCGGGAGGTAAATCAATTAACAGGTAATCGAGTTCGCCCCAGTTTCCTTCTGTAATAAGTTGTTTTAGGGCGTTCGATGCCATTGGTCCGCGCCAGATTATGGCACTTTCCAAATCAACAAAAAAGCCGACTGAAAGATATTTCACACCGAATTTTTCGAGCGGATTTATCATTTCACGGTCACCGATTTTAATGCCTGCAGGCCGGTCGCCTTCGGAGCCAAACATTTTGGGGATTGAAGGTCCAAAAATATCAGCATCGAGCAAACCCACTTTTTTGCCTGTATTTGCCAGTGCTACCGCAAGATTAACAGCAACTGTCGATTTTCCGACGCCACCTTTACCCGATGCAATTGCAACAATATTTTTAACGTTTGGTAAAACCGGCCGTTGCATGTCGTGAATAAATTTCACGGAAATATTGTCTTCGATTTCCACTTCTTCACCGACATATTTTTTAATGGCTTGTTCGCAATCCAAAACCAGCGCTTCAATATTGGGATCATCACTTTTCTGGAAAACCAGCGAAAAAGTTACCCGTTGACCGGCAATTCGTATTTCGTGTGGCATTTCCAGTGATACAATATCTTCTTCACTTCCGGGGTATTTTACCGTGCGCAGTGCATCTGTAATATTTTTTGGGACGATTAATTTGCGTGGTATTTCTGACATGTTGTTTCGATTTTATGTTTTTAAAAGGCTGCAAAAATAGCAATTAATAAATACTTTTTTGTATGAAATTGCTGAAATGGTTATTCATAGTATGACTTCGGGTCATACTATGAATAAACTTCTTACAATTCCAATTCTTTCGCCGGGTCCCAAAAATGTTCCTGAAAATTGATAATCTGGTCGTTGTCGTCAAAAAGTAAACCTTCATTTTCGAGTAATTCCCGCATTACGTTTGGAGAGTCAAAATGATGTTTGCCGGTGAGCAATCCGTAGCGGTTTACCACTCTGTGGGCAGGAATAAATTCGGAAATGTGATGTGATGCATTCATTGCCCAACCTACCATTCGCGCTGCTCCCGGCGAACCCAGATATGCTGCAATTGCGCCGTAGGAAGTTACTCTTCCCTGTGGGATGAGTTTAACTACTTCATAAACCTGGCTGAAAAAATCGGGCATAATTGTATAATTCCAAATATCAAATTCCAAATATCAAACTCCAAATATCAAATAAAATCAAAATATCAATTTTAAATTTTCTAAATCAATAAAAAACCTGAATTAGATTTTTAAAATTGGAAGATTATTTGAATTTTGTTATTTGTTTTTTTGAGATTTTCTTTCAATGTATATCTTTTGCACTTCGGCCAAAACTGCGGTAATCGTCTTTCTCAATCTCGATTTCAGGCTCCTTAAAATCTTTTTCATTGATTTTAAATGCAATGTATTTTATTGTAATTCCGCGACTTAGCCACTGTTTTTCGTAAAAGGTTTTAATTTGAATAGTTTCGGTCAGAATTTCGGAATTGTACAAATCCCTGGTTTCGGCAACTATTTCGAACTGGTTTAAATGAACCAGTGCGCTGGTGTAGGTAAATTGAAAATTACTATCGGTTTTCAGGTGTACTATTCCGTCTTTTTTCAGGAATTGTTTGTATAAATTGAGGAAAGAGGTTGAAGTTAGTCGTTTTCGGGTTTTTTTCATTTGCGGATCGGGAAAGGTCAACCATATTTCTGCAACTTCTTCTTCGCCAAAAAACTGATTGATAATTTCGATGTTGGTTCGCAGGAAAGCAACATTTTTTAAGCCTTTATCAAGCGCCTGTTTTGCGCCTACGTACATTCTGGCGCCTTTAATGTCAACACCGATGTAATTAAAAGTTGGATTTTTTTCGGCCAGTTCAACTGTGTATTCCCCTTTACCACAGCCCAGTTCGAGAATAACGGGATTTTCGTTTTTAAAAAAACCTGTTCCCCAGTTATTTTTCAGGTAAAAACCGGCATCTTTTAAATCTCTGTACGGAACCTGAATTACATTTTCGAAGCGCTCCATTTCGCCAAACTTGGCCAGCTTGTTCTTGCCCACTTTCTTAAAAACTATTTCTGTTTCTCCACCCGAAACCCAATATCGGTTATACCTTCGAGCAGTTTTCCCCGCATACCATGCTGGATTTTAATATCGTATTTACCCGCTACCGGAAAATATACATTTCCTTTAAATAAAACTTCGTTGGTTTTAACACCGCCAAACCCTGAGCCAAGCCATTTCCCTGTCGGATCGGCAAGTGTAAATTCAAAGGTATCTTTTACTGCTGTTGTGTCGTCGGGTTGAATAATTTCGACAAAAAGCCACAAATTGCTGTATTTGTAATTGATGTCGTTTCTAACACCCAAAAATAAATTATGACGTTGCAATGTGTCGGTTACCGGAATCTGGAAAACAACAAGCGAATCTCTGTTCCATATTGCTTTTGGAATGGTTCTGTATTCATTAAAAAGCCCGCCTTTGTTACAGGCAGCCAATGAAATCAGAAATATAAAAATATACAGAAGCTGAAATCCCAACTTTTTCATCACGCATTTGGTTTTCTGTTCGGATTACGATGGAAATTGCGTTTCTTTTTCCGGTTACTGTTCTTGGGTTTGTCGAAACGGGTTAATTCTTCCTGTCCGACAACCGCGTGAAATGTATCCAGTTCTTTTACTTCAGGGGTATTATCTTTTAGCAAAAGTCTTTCGGGTTTTCTTCCCTTTTTATTTAACTGCTGAATTTCGGAAACCCGTTTTACCGGAACATTTATCTGGTTCGACTGTGAGTTGCCCTGCTGCATATACAAATATGTACCAGCAAAAATGTCGGCTTTCAGGAAAAAATAGGTTCCGGTTTCGGTTTCGAGCGGATAATTTGTGGGCGGGAAATTTTTCTGGGCGTCAATGTAAGTAGCCAGTTCAAAATTGAGACAACACTTTAGCTTTCCGCACTGTCCGGCGAGTTTTTGTGGATTTAGTGAAATTTCCTGGTAACGTGCCGCGTTTGTTGAAACCGAAATAAAATTGTGCATCCACGTTGAGCAGCAAATTTCTCTGCCGCATGGACCGATTCCGCCAATCCGGCCGGCTTCCTGCCGGGCACCGATTTGTTTCATCTCAACCCTGATATGGAAATTTTCAGCCAGCACTTTTATTAGTTGTCTGAAATCGACACGATCATCGGCGATGTAATAGAAAATGGCTTTGGTTCGGTCGCCCTGGTATTCCACATCGCCAATTTTCATGTTCAGTTTTAAGTCGGCAGTCATTTGCCTGGAACGAATCATGGTTTCATGTTCAAGCGAAATAGCTTCTTTCCATTTATCCACATCAGTAGGTTTGGCAACCCGGTACACTTTTCTGAATTCGCCATTAAAAAGGGTGGGTTTGTGCTTTTTCATTTGCTCTTCAACCAGCGCACCCATCAACGAAACAATGCCAATATCGTGTCCCGGGCTGCTTTCAACAGCTACCAAATCGCCTACTTGTAAACTCAGGTTATTTACATTCTGGTAATAATCTTTCCGGGTATTCTTAAAACGAACTTCAATTATATTATTCAGTTCTATTGGGAGTTTTATGTCACTTAACCAGTCGGTTACATGAAGCTTTGCACAACATCCTGTTTTAGTTCTGCAAACACCTCTTTCTATGGTATCAATATCTTGTTCCTGCATAGTAGTCCTTTTGAAATCATGAATTTTTAAAACGAAAAATATCGATGTAAAAATTCATCATTTCTGCAAAAGTAAATAATAATACCAATTTGATAATTATATGGTTGTATTTTAAAGTGATTCTAAGAAAGACTTTTGACCGATGACCAAAGTGAAGAAGGTTGTTGTTGTTATCAGGTTGTCGTTGTTATCGGGTTATCAGGTTGTCATTGTTTTAAAAACTTTGACAACAAAGACAACAACGAAAACCATGACAACTTCTACTTCTGATCTTTTATCACTTCTCCCCAGACACTCAATTACTCATTTACTTACTTACTTCCCTTTCACCTCTTTATCAGTCTCACCATTCGCAAAGCCGTGTCGAGAAAAATAATACGCGGATTTCCGTTCATCGAAATATGTTTGATACTGAGTTCAAATTCATTGAAAAAAGCTTCAATATTCCGCTCGTTAATGAAAGGCGCAAACTGTTTTCCCCACTCTTTTTCTTCGCGGTTGAGGTAAACCATATTGTTTCGTTTCATATTAAAAACAAAATATTCGCGAATTAAACGAAGTGCAAAGGCAAAAAATGCTTTTTGTTTGTCGCGACCGATTTTGGCCATTTCTTCAGCCCATCTTACCTGTTCAATAACCTCTCGTTTGTATGCTTGTCGCATCATTTCCTGAAACTTCTGAAAATAGAATTGCTCGTCTTCGCCGGGATTGATATATGCTTTTGCTTTTATGAAATTTCCGTTGGCCAAATGAACTGCATCGGGTATTAAATCCCAGTCAGCATCTTCTGTTTCGAGCAATGCCGACCTCACAGATTCGCTATCAATAAATGGGAATTTTATGAGTTGAGCACGCGATCGGATGGTACTGATAACAGCCTCTTCATCTTCGGTAATTAAAATAAAAAGTGTTTTACTGGGCGGTTCTTCAATAAGTTTAAGCAATTTGTTTGAACAGGCTACGTGCATTTTTTCGGGCAACCAGATTATCATTGCTTTATATTCCGACTCGAATGATTTCAGATTGAGTTTTTTATATATCGAATCACTTTCCCTTTCGTAAATCATACCCTGTGCATTGTCGGCTTCAATAAAAGTCAGCCAGCTCCCCAAATCGAAATATGGATCGTTTAAAACCATTTCGCGCCATTGGGTAATAAAGTCGTCGCTTATTGGTTTACTTACTTTTGCAGTATTGTAAATCGGGAAAACGAAATGTAAATCGGGATGGGCAAGTTTGTTGTATTTGTGGCACGAGGGACAGACCCCGCACGAATCGGTTTCGGTGCGGTTTTTACACGAAATGTATTGCGCGTATGCAATTGCCATTGCCAGTTTCCCGGTTCCTTCGGGTCCCGAAAAAAGCTGTGCATGGCTAATCCGCTCATCCTGTACCGATTGAATTAACCGCTTTTTTAATCCTTCCTGTCCAACTACATCTTTAAAAAACATGGCTCAAAAATAGTTTTTTCAAAACTTAAATTCCAAGTTTCAAAGAACAAATCTCAAATAAATGACAATCCTCAAAATCCAAATCTCAAATTCAGAATTTTCTTTTTCAGAATTTGAAAATTGGTGCTATGCGGTTTATTTGATTTTTGTAATTTGACTTTTGGTCCTTTCAAGTTTATCCAAACATTAATTCTTTTAAGGCCAAATTTAAGTCAGGTTTCCAACGGAATATATTTTTTATCTTTGGTTGATTTTCTGAAACTCAATAAAATAGAATAACATGCAAACGATTAACACTTACAATTTTAAAGGGAAAAAAGCCCTTATTCGCGTTGATTTCAACGTACCGCTTAACGAAAATTTTGAAATTACCGACGACACCCGTATTGTTGCGGCAATTCCAACCATCAAAAAAATTATTGCCGATGGTGGTTCGCCTATCATCATGTCGCATTTTGGTCGTCCGAAAGATGGCCCGAATCCTAAATACTCGATGTGCCATCTGGTTGGCCACCTGAGCAAATTGCTCGGACAAGAGGTGAAACTTGCTCCAGACTGCATTGGTGCCGAAGTACAGGTATTGGCAAAAGCGCTGAAACCGGGTGAAGCATTAATGCTTGAAAACCTGCGCTTTCATAAGGAAGAAGAAAAAGGTGACGAGGCATTTGCCGGCGAACTTGCAAAATTAGGAGACTGCTGGGTAAACGATGCTTTTGGAACAGCACACCGCGCACACGCTTCAACTGCTGTAATCGCAAAATTCTTCCCCAACGACAAAATGTTTGGTTATTTGGTTGAAAGCGAAGTTGAAAGCCTTGACAAAGTGGTGGCAAAACCGGTTCGCCCAATGACAGCAATCATGGGCGGTGCAAAAGTTTCAACAAAAATCACCATCATCGAAAACATGCTCAGCAAAGTTGACAACCTGATTCTGGGTGGTGGTATGACTTTTACTTTTGTAAAAGCCAACGGTGGTAAAATTGGTACCTCGCTGGTAGAAGACGATTTTCTGGAAATGGCACTGAACATTCAGAAAATAGCCAAAGAAAAAGGGGTTAACCTTGTATTGGCAACCGATGTGGTAGCTGCCGATGCTTTTAGCGAAGATGCCAACACGCAGGTAGTTCCGGCCAACGCCATTCCTGACGGATGGATGGGTTTGGATGCCGGTCCTGAAAGTATTGCCAGATTCAAGGAAGTGATTGAAAACTCGGGAACCATTCTTTGGAACGGTCCTGTAGGTGTTTTCGAAATGGAAAAATTTGCTGTTGGTACAAAAGCCGTGGGTAACGCCATTGTAACTGCTACCAAAAAAGGTGCTTTCTCGCTTGTAGGCGGTGGTGACTCGGTTGCTGCTGTGAACAAATTTGGCATTGCCGATGGTGTTTCGTACATCTCAACCGCTGGTGGCGCCATGCTCGAAACGCTGGAAGGCAAAGTACTTCCGGGTATTGCGGCTGTACGGGGAGAATAGGAAGTCAGGCCCCCTCTAAATCTCCCCCTGGGGTGAGACTTCAAAAAAGGATGGCATCTTTCCAAAAAGATGCCATCCTTCGTATTAAAGTAGGTTTTGTTTCGGGTTTTTATTTGAATTGACAACCTTATTTTTTGTTTTCATAACTTAAAAGTAAATTGACGGGCGAAATCAAAAAACTTATTATAATGAAATTAAAATCACTGCTTGTTGATGAACAATTTTCGAAATTTAACTGTGCTCAGACTGTTTTCAGCTTGTTTGCACCTGAGTTGGGGATTAATGAAAAAACGGCGCTTAAAATTTCCAGCGGATTCGGGGGAGGAATGAATTGTGCCGAAACCTGTGGTGCAGTTACCGGTGCTTACATGGTTATTGGCATGAAATACGGACATGCAACATCAAATCCCGATGAAAAAGCCAGAACAAAAATGCTGGTTCGTCAATTCAACGAAAAATTCAAAGAAGCGCACGGAAGCCTGATTTGCAAGCAACTCACGGGTTTCGATATTTCAACTCCCGAAGGAAGCTTTGCGGCCAGCGAAGCAGGTGTATTTCAGAGCAAATGTCCTGTATTTATTAAAACTGCCTGCAATATTCTGGAAGATGCGTTTTAGCAACTTAATTACAATTTAATTGTTTAATTTTCAGAATAATTTTAAAAACAGTAAAAATGAAAAGTAATGTTGGTTCAATTGACAGGTTGTTACGAATAATTCTCGGTCTGACAATTGCAATATTGGGTGTTGTTTTCGACAGCTGGTGGGGTCTTGTAGGAATTATTCCACTTGCAACCGGATTATTTCAGTTTTGTCCGCTTTATTGGCCACTGAAAATTTCGACACTTAAAAAAGGCGAATAATTGAAACGATAAAAAAGCGGCAGGAAATTTTTCCTGCCGCTTTTTTTAAGGCAATATAAATTTCTACTGGTTATTTCAATTTGACTGGAGATTTGTTCACTTCGAAATTGTAGCCACAATTTTTATATTTTTGGCTCAATTAATCAAGTAATAATATTTCATTCTTAAACCTGAAAACTACCATGAAAAAACATTTATATTGGCTCGTTGCCATAGTAATAATGCTTTTGAGTTGTGATATAACTGATTCTAATCTACTGATTCAGAAAGAAATAAATGAAAACTGGCAATTTAGCCAGTCGGGCAAAAACGAGTGGTTGCCTGCCAAAGTTCCCGGCACAGTTCATACCGATTTGCTTGACAACGGTAAAATCGAAGATCCTTTTTACAGACTCAACGAACACAACCTTCAATGGATTGACAAAGTTGACTGGGAATATAAAACCACTTTTGCGGTTGACGGAGAATTACTTGGGAAAGATGTAGTTGAACTTGATTTTAAAGGGCTTGATACTTATACTGATGTTTTTGTAAATGGCGAAAAAGTATTGTCAGCCGATAATATGTTTCGTGACTGGAGGGCTGATGTAAAAGCAGTTTTAAAGGAAGGTGAAAATGAATTGCATGTTGTTTTACATTCGCCCATTACGGAAGGAATTAAAAAGTACGATGCACAGGGATATGTAATTCCTGTTTCAAATAACGATCTGGCAGAAATCGGGCAGGTGGAAGGCAACAAAATGGTGAGCATTTATACACGAAAAGCAGGCTACCATTTTGGCTGGGACTGGGGTCCACGTTTTGTAACCAGTGGAATCTGGCGTCCGGTTGCACTGAAAGCATGGAACAGTGCAAAAATCGAAAACCTTCAAATCGTTCAGAATACAGTTGCTGAAGATAAAGCCAAATTCACCGCTGTTTTCGAAATCGAAGCGGTTACCGAAGAAAAAGCAAATCTTTCTGTGACAAACGACGGAACTAATTTGGCTGCTTCATCGGTTGAATTAAAAAAGGGAGTTGCGAAATACAGTGTCGATTTTGAAATTGATAATCCAAAACTTTGGTGGACCAATGGATTGGGAGAAGCTCATTTATACAATATCAAAGGAGAATTGAATGTTGGAGGAAGTATAGTTTCAGAGGAAACGCGCATTGGAATCCGCACGCTCGAACTGGTTCGGGACAAAGATGCGTCGGGAACTTCTTTCTATTTCAAACTAAACGGACACCCGGTTTTTATGAAAGGCGCCAATTACATCCCTAACGATGTATTTCTGCCAAGGGTAACCGAAGAGAATTACCGCAAAGTGGTTGAAACAGCAAAAGTTTCGAACAACAACATGTTACGTGTTTGGGGTGGCGGAGTTTACGAAGAAGATATTTTTTACGATTTGTGCGACGAAGCCGGAATTCTGGTGTGGCAGGATTTTATGTTTGCCTGCGCTATGTTTCCCGGAGATGAAGCTTTTCTGGAAAATATAAAACAGGAGGCAATCGATAACGTGAAACGTTTGCGAAATCACCCGAGTATTGGATTGTGGTGTGGTAACAACGAAATTCTGGCTGCCTGGAAAGGGTGGGGCTGGGAACAGAAAGAACTGGCTTTGAATCCGGAAAATGCTGCAAAAATCTGGAAAGCATACGAAGATATTTTTCATAAAGTTTTACCCGAAGTTGTAGCAGAATACGATTCTCAAAGAAGTTACTGGAGTTCAAGTCCTTCTTCGGGAACCGGAATTCCTGCAGATTTGGTAAATGGTGATGAACATTACTGGGGAGTTTGGTGGGGAAAAGCACCGTTTCAAACTTATGCAACTCACCTGCCACGTTTTATGAGCGAATACGGTTTTCAGTCGTTTCCCGAGATTGCCACAGTTCGCAAATATGCAATACCTGAAGATTATGATATTTTTTCTGAGGTAATGAAATCGCACCAGCGTTCTACAATCGGCAATGGAACCATTGAATATTACATGTTGCAGGAGTATAAAAAGCCTAAGGATTTTGAATCGTTTTTGTATGTAAACCATGTTTTGCAAGCTGAAGGAATTAAGTTTGGGTTGGAAGGTCACCGCCGTGCAATGCCGTTTTGTATGGGCAGTTTGTACTGGCAAATAAACGATGTCTGGCCAGTTGCATCGTGGAGTTCAACAGATTATTACCAGCAATGGAAAGCGCTGCAATATTATGTGAAGAAAGGTTTTGAACCGGTTTTGGTTAGTCCGTTTACCGTTGGCGACACCCTGAAAGTGGATGTGATAAACGATCGCCTCACAGAAATAAATGCTACTTTAAAACTCAAAATGATTGATTTTGGCGGGAAAGTTCTTTGGGAGAAAACTTCGGAAGTAACAGTACCAGCAAATGCAAGTACCAATTATTTCGAGGTAAATAAAACTGCATTTCTGAAAGAATCGGGCAATCAGGCGGCCAACTCAGTTTTGGTTTGCGAACTGGTTAGTGAAGGAAATAAGCTATCATCGAAAAACAGTTTTTTCTTTAAACCATTTAAGGAACTTAAAATTGAAAAACCACAGGTATCTGTCGAAACCGCAAAAACAGGCGAAGGTTTTGATATTACTTTAAAAACCGATAAACTGGCTAAAAATGTTTACCTGCAGATTGGCGATGAAGAAGGATTCTTCTCGGATAATTACTTCGATTTGTTGCCAGGCGAAATGGTGATTATTCAGTTAAAAACATCTGTTTCTGAAGAAAAACTGAAAGAGGTTTTAACGGTTCGCACACTGGATGAGGCGTTTTAAATGAAATTCCTGATTTTTTTATTGACTTTCAGCTCCTTTTTATTTCAGAAGAAACCTGCAACAAATGCACGGGTAATTCTGGAAGATGTTAAGCAGCGCAAACAAATTGGTTACCAGGAAACGGGAGAAAAGGGGAAAGCTGGTTTTCAATACCTGAATGAAGGTAGTTACAGGTTGCTGATTGAGTTTCCGCAGCAGGAAGGAAAATGGATAAAAGAAAAGAAACAACACAGTACACTTGCCAAAGCCACCTTCGACGAAAAAAGGAGAATTTATTATTATCAGGGAAGCGAAGGTTATTTTGCCATTGAATTTGAGGCAATCCGGCGCATTGAAAGCGATCAGTTTAAACCTGTTTTTCGGGAAGTGAAAGGCGAACGCGAACGACAGATTGTAATTGCCGAATTTCAGACCCGAAAAAGTGGTGCCCGTGTTGAATTAACGGTAAGAGCAATTACAGCCAAGAAATTTAAAAAGGCAACGCATAAAATTCAAAACGATATTTCAACCATTTCAATCCAGGGAATAAAATAAAAAATCCGGCTTTTAACCGGATTTTTAAAGGTAAAGGTTGATTAAATTATACTGAGTTTTTTCCCCACTTTTATAAATGCTTCAACTGCTTTGTCAACCTGTTCGGGAGTGTGAGCTGCCGATAACTGCACCCTGATGCGTGCTTTTCCTTTCGGAACCACAGGGAATACAAAACCGATTACATAAACGCCTTCATCCAGTAATTCGTTGGCAAATTTTACAGCCAGCGGAGCATCGTAAATCATTACCGGAACAATTGCTGTATTTCCTTTTACCAGGTCGAATCCGGCAGCTTCCATTTTGGTGCGGAAATGTTTTGCGTTTGCCATGGTTTTGGCAGGCAAATCAGAACCTGATGAAAGCATTTCAATTACTTTTAAAGTTGCCCCAACAGTTGCGGGAGCCAGTGTATTCGAAAATAAATACGGCCGCGAACGCTGACGAAGCATTTCAATAATTTCTTTCCGGCCCGAAGTGCATCCTCCATTTCCACCACCCATTGCTTTTCCGAAAGTAGTGGTGATGATGTCGATTTTTCCAAGCAACCCGTAATATTCAGCCGTTCCCTTGCCGGTTTTACCAATGTAACCCGTTGCATGAGAATCGTCAACCATTACAAGTGCATCGTATTTATCAGCCAATTCAACAATTTCGGGTAGTTTTGCAATATCGCCGTCCATCGAAAAAACGCCGTCGGTAACAATTAACCGGTACTTTAAATTTTGCGAATCTTTCAAACATTGCTCCAGTTCTTCCATGGTGGAATGTTTGTATTTGAATCGTTGTGCTTTGCAAAGCCGAACTCCGTCGATGATGGAAGCGTGATTCAGTTCATCGGAAATGATGGCCGAATCTTCTCCCAGCAGTGGTTCAAAAACGCCGCCATTGGCATCAAAACACGCGCAGTACAAAATGGTATCTTCAGTTCCCAGAAATTCGGAAACTTTGTTTTCCAGCTCTTTATGAATTTGCTGGGTTCCGCAAATAAACCGCACCGACGAAAGTCCGAAACCCCAGTCGTTCATAATGTCCTGTGCGGCTTTAACAACTTCCGGATGATTTGCAAGCCCGAGATAATTGTTCGCGCAAAAATTCAACACAGTTTTTCCGTTAACCTTTATTTCGGCACTTTGTGATGAGGTAATTATCCTCTCTGTTTTATATAAGCCCTGTTGTTTCAGTTCTTCGAGGGTGTTTTGCAGGTCTTGTTTCATTTTTCCGTACATGATTTTTCTATTTTTTCATACAATACAAAATAAGGGAAAGCAAACCAAATAAACATTGATAAAAAACAGAATTCAAAACACATTTGGAAAATGTCAATTTCAGAATTTGCTTATGTATTTTTGCAAAAAAGGTCATAAAATGAAATTAACACCGGCAGCAAAACCATAATCATGGATTGTGAAAGGTCATACAGGAAAAAGAAAGTAAACCACAAAAAATACTGACAAATAAGTAATGACATTAATCGCAGATGAAATTATCTTTGAGCCTGTTTTTAACATGGAAATTAAATTTAAAAATCATTTCGTGTATAAATTATTGAAAAGAGACAGAAAACATGAGTGAATTTAAAATACCTCCAATTTCAACCCTGGCAGGTTCCACCATTAAAAATTATTTCAAAATACTGGGCACGGGGCACGTCTCCCCGCGCTATTATTTCAAAATTTTTCTGACCACACCTATCGTACTGATTGCCACACCATTTCACCTTTGGGAGAATATTATCTTCAGACGTAAATTAAAGGAATTTGAATTTAAAAAACCCCCGCTGTTTATTCTCGGCCACTGGCGAAGTGGCACAACCCTGCTGCACAATATGCTTACCAAAGACCCGTCAGCCGGCTACATCACCACATATCAGTCGGTTTTCCCCAGCAACCTGGCAAGCAAATGGCTTTTCAGAACATTCATGAGAATCAACATGCCCGACAAGCGACCTTCGGATGGAGTTAAACTGAATATCGACTTTCCGCAGGAAGATGAATTTGCATTTAGTAATCTACAGTGGAATGCCTATTACAACTTCTTTTATTTACCCCTGAATTATAAAACTTTCTTTGAGCGGGCCGTTCATCATAAAAACCTGACTGAAAAGGAGATTGAACTGTGGTACAAATCGTATGATACATTGCTGAAAAAGGCGATGATTGACACAAAAGGAGAACGTTTAATTGTTAAAAATCCGGTTAACACAGCACGAATTGATAAATTACTAAAACTATACCCCGATGCGAAATTCCTTTACATCTACCGAAATCCGATAACCGTTTTTTTCTCCACGCAGCGGTTCTTTCAACAGTTAAATCCAACACTTTGGTTGCATGAAGTTGATAACCGGTTTATCGATAATATGATATTTGATGTGTACAACCTGTTAATGGATAATTATTTAGAACAGAAATCACTGATTCCCGCTGAAAATCTTTTGGAACTGAGATTCGAGGAATTTGAAACGGACCCGGTAAAAGAGATTGAAAAAATATATTCTGAACTTTTAAGAGAAGATTTTTCGGCATTGAAGAACTATTTTTCCGAATACTTCACATCACAGAAAAGCCACAAAAAAAACAAATACCTGGTTGAAGCTGAAACAATTGAAATAATAAAAAAGCATTTGGGTAAATACATCGAAATGTATGGTTATGAGCTACCTGAGGATATTCAAATCAAATCTGCGGCAGGAGGACAAACTAAATCAGGATTTGTTAAATCATAAATCAAATTCTAAATGATTAAGCATTCAAAAAAAACAGGATATAAATTACACCCTTCGACTACGCTCAGGGTGACCGTCAGACTGAGCGCAGTCGAAGTCTGAATTCCTGAAACAACATACATGAAACTATGAATAAATTTTTGCTTTTAATTCTGCTTTTTATAAATCCTTCTCCTGATTCGGACTGGAATTTAAAAAAAGAAAAAGATGGGATAAAAATATTCACCCGCAGTGTGGAAGGTTCATCGTTTGACGAATTCAAAGGAATAACAACAATTGAAAAAAGCAGCTTGACTGATGTTTTGGAGGTTATTCTGGATGTAAAAAAGTATGAAAGTTTATTTCC
>JBGSRA010000035.1:0-31657 GCA_041737765.1 Draconibacterium sp.
GAAGCCTGAAGGTAAATCGAGCGATATTTTTGGGCAATGAAACTGCCTGGCTGTTTCAAGCGCTTTTTCGAAGCTGGCAGGCAAAGGCAATCGCTGCGAAAATCCAAAATAAGCATCGATAAAGAGTTTTGGATTCTTTTGCTTCTCAATTTTTGCTCCAAAGGTCAGCGCTTTTTTTAACTGGCTGGCAGGAAGTTCATTCAGATTTTTATCGGGAATGTCAAGAAAAACAGTGTATCCCCATGCAGCCAAACGGCGGGCAGCAACAAGTCCACCACCGCCGTTGTTTCCTGTTCCAACGCCAATTAAAATTTCTCCTTTTTCAGGAAGAAAAGAGGTTGCCAAACGTGCCAGGTTTAATCCGGCATTTTCCATCATCAATTCAATGGGAAGATTATATTGTCTAACAGCCATGTAATCCATTTCCCTGAATGAATCAATAGGAAGTGTGGCTATTTCAGTAATGTTTATTTCAGGAAAATTCATATTAATAATTATATCCCTGCATTTCGCTTTCGGTAACTTCAAGTCCGAGCGCTAATACAATCCGGTTAACAAAATTAAAGTAAGCAACAACCAAAGTGGCATCCAACAGTCCATTATCCGAAATACCTTCGTTTCGAAGCAGTTGAAGTTGCTGTTCGTCTTTATAAATATTGGGGGAAATGGTAAGTTTTCGGGCAAATTCACAAAGGGCAATTTCGCGTGAAGATAAACCAGACTGGTGATAGTCCTTTTTCAGCAATGAAATTCTTTCGTCGCTTTTCCAGTAATGGTTTAACGCCTGTGCATGGTGCATCTGGCAATATTTGCAACCATTGGAAACCGAAACCACAACAGCCATCATTTCGCGTTCGGCCCTCGAAAGTTCAGATTTCGAGAACATGATTTCCAGATACAAATCCATGTGATGCACAATGCTTTCGGGACGGAGGCTTTGAATTTTATGCACATCGGCTAATTTGCCGCGCGTTTTAATTATATCATCATAAATTTCTTTTAACCTGCCGAAAGCTTCTTCAGGTTCAATTACTTTTATACGGCTCATTGTTCAATAAAAAAATTATTAATATCGTTTTTTAGCAAAACCAGACTTCGACTACGCTCAGTCTGACTGTCACCCTGAGCGTAGTCGAAGGGTATTCGAAATGCTTTTAATCTATTTCTTTTTATTCTAAAATTATTTGGTTGAATTTGTCTCCGGGCATTTTTCGCGATTGGCCAACACTGACGAATAGAGTGAAACACAAAACGGGACTAAAAAAGTGAGTAGTACCCGATAAATGTTAATCCCTTGTATCGAAAATCTAAAAAGTGAAGGATTGTTTATGATATTGAGGATTATCCCAACCAAAACAGCCACACGCAAAGCCCGTTTCAGCGAATCTTTTTGGGAAGCGAGTTTCAGAAAACTTTCTTTGTGAATTGCCTTATTCATCTATTCTTCAGCTTTTTGCAATTTGGCCTGAATCTGTTTTTTTAGTTGTTCTGCATCAATTTCATCAGAATGGTGGTGGTGATAATGTGCTTTAATACCCTCTTCAATTATCTCACTTTGCTTTTCGTAGGTTTTACATGCATCGCACATCAATTTGTGAATTTTAAGCTGAATTTTTTCTTTATCGGAGAGTTTGAAATGAAATTTTTTCTCAATCAATTCGGTAGCTTTTAAGCAGGAAAGAAAGAGAAAGTGCATTATTTTTTTATTCATGATTTTAATATTAATTATCGTACCAGTTTTTTTCAACACAATCTCTCAACTGGAGTTTGGCCCTGTGAACGATTTGCCAGAAATTAGACGGGGTAATTTCAAGTTCCTGACAAATTTCATCGCCATTTTTTTCAGTAAGGTATTTCAGTTTTACACAAGCGCTCCATTTTTCAGGTAAGGCATCCATACATTTTTCAAGTACATCCTGAAAATCATCATCGTCGAGAAGGTGTTTTTCAACTTCCTCGTGCCAGTCTTTGGGTTTCCGACTTTCCTGCCAATCGCCACCGGCATCAAAGAAATTGGAAAACGACTGATTTTCAAAGTTTACGGTTTGGTTCACTTTTTTCCGGTAATGGTCGATAATTTTGTGGTTTAATATGCTGAACAGCCAGGTTTTTGGAGAGCTGTCGCCTTTAAAAGAATCTGTCTTTTCGGCTACAGCTAAAAATGTATCCTGAACCAAATCGGCTGCCAGTTCAGCATTTGAGACTTTGTGCAAAGCCCAGGAATAAAGGTCTGTTGTATAAGTTTCAACCCAGGTTGAAAGATTATTTTTGTTTAAAGTCATATTAGAAATTAGAATTTTAGAGAATAAATATATAACATTTCGAAGTCTTTACAATATTAATACATTTAGTAAATAGAATGTCACAATCTACTTATCATAAAATACCATTATTAATATAATCAGTCCCTATTATCGGGGTTAACAAGTTTAGAGCTAAACTGATAAATTTACCGTTAGAGAGTAATTAGCACCAAAATACCTGTTTCCCTTTTTTATTTACATGGTTTCTATAAAATATTCCCTTTGGCAAGATGAGAACCTTCAATCGTAGCAATCATATCCAAAAAATCTCAATTCTAATAATCTACAATTCCATACTTTTTTTCTATAAGGTCAACATTCCATTTAGCTCCTTCAATTTTACAGAAAGCTCCTGCATATCATTCCCAATTTTACTATCAGTAATTCTTGCGTAAATCTGAGTAGTTCTTATACTTGTATGCCCAAGCATTTTGCTTACGGTTTCCATTGGAACACCTTTTGCAAGTGTAACTGTGGTGGCAAAAGTATGCCTTGCCAAATGAAAAGTTAGGTGCTTTTCAATTCCACACAAATCTGCTATTTCTTGTAAGTATGAATTCAATCTTTGATTACTAATGACCGGTAATAACTGATTTCCACGAAGCATTCCTTTATATTTTCCCAAAATCATTTTCGGAATATCAAGTAAAAGTATGTTTGACTGTATGTCTGTTTTCTGACGCTTCTTTATAATCCAGAGTTTTCCATCAAACGATTTCTGAATATCATTCTCACTCAGGTTTTTAACATCAACATACGCAAGGCCGGTGAAACAAGAAAAAACAAAAATATCTCTTACCTGTTCCAGTCTTTTTATGAAAAACTTCTTTTGCATGATGGTGGTAAGCTCATCTTGTGTTAGATAGCCACGGTCAACTTTTTTAAATCGTATTTTGAAATTAGTGAACGGGTCGGAATGAATCCATCCATTATTTTTTGCTAAAGCAACAATATGCTTAAACTGTTGCATATATTTGGCAATTGTATTTACGCTACAATCCCAAACAGTGGTAAGGTAAGTCTCAAAACTATAGATAAAATTGTAGTTGATTTCTTTCAAAGGTATATCATCCATATTATACTGATACTTCATAAATTCATGCAACCGGCTTCTTGTTCTCTCGTATTTTTCAACTCCGGATGCAGAAATATCCTTCCCAATCCGTTGTTTTAGTTCTTCATTGTGTGTTTTAAAAACAACCAAAAGCATTTGTACAGATGCTATTACTCCAAGATAAGCATCACGAACTTTATCAACAGTAACATAAATTCCTTGTCGTTCTAATTCCTTATAATGAAAATTCAACTCAGACTTAATTTCACGAAGTTTCTCATTTATTAAATGTGCCGTGGTTGAATCTCCAGTCACAATACTTGCTTTGGCATCCCAAAGCTCAGGATTAACGGTTAGCTTAGAACTAAACTGGGTTCTTTGTCCACCTACGGATATACGAACCATTACTCCAACTTCTCCATCTTTGTTTACATAGTTTTTACGTGCATAGAAGAAAACTTTAAATCTGTAACTCATAGTACTTAATTTTAGGTGTTTAAACTAATTCAATTAAGCTACTTGCGCGAAGTCAAAATGCGACATTTCAGAGACTTATGAAGGAATAGTTAAGAATGGTTACAGAAAGTTACAGGAATTCTTCTGTAACCAAATTGTAACCAAAACATGGCTAAAATTGGCTTTTTCTTGTCTTTCGGATGACTTAGTGGAAATAAAAAAAGCTGTGTAAATTCCTGATTTACACAGCTTTTCATCATTTGACAGTAGTTTGTCTTTTTGTGCTGGCTCCCCAGGTAGGACTTGAACCTACGACCTACGGATTAACAGTCCGCCGCTCTAACCAACTGAGCTACTAGAGAATTTATTTTTCTTTGAACGTTTGCTTTTCTAAAAAGCGTTGCAAAAATAACAGCTTTTCACAAAAGAAAAAATTTTTTCAAAAAAATCTTTAAAATACCTGCTCCGGCTTAATATTGGCCAATCTCTGCTTGCCCATTTTGCAAAAATGGATGCGAAAAAACCGGGTTACACAGCATAATCAACAAAATTATTACCTTTAACCACAGTAAAATAACATTCAAAACCATTGAAATTGAGAAGCAAAATCTATTTTTTATTGAATTTTATTCTTTTGGGAATATTCAGCGGAACCAGTTTTGCCCAAACATTTACTGTTGAAGTGCAAATAAAGAATCAACCTGCCAATAATATTATTTTCGGATCGGTAAAAGGGGACGATTTTACACCTATCGACAGCACTTCAATAAAACAATCGTTTGGCAAAATAACCTTTACTTTCCCTGAAAATGCAAATGCCGGTATTTACCGCATTGTTTTTGGGTTAACTGCTGCGGCAAGGATAATGAACGAACCCCCTCAACAACTCGATTTTATTTTCGATAACGAAAATCTGGCTTTCGATACCGATTTTAAAGCGCCGGTAGAAAATCTGAAAGTGATCAAATCAAAAGAAAATACGGTGTGGTTCGGATTTCTTGCCAAAGACAAAGTTGTCAGGCAAAATATCGAATTACTGGGAAAAGAGATCGACAGTTACTGGCAGAAAGGAGATTCGGCAAAAGTGATAAAACTCGCCAACGAGTTTAACCAGTTACAAATGGAACGTGATATGTTTGTGGTTCAAACTTCGCAGGAAAACCGCGGACTTTTTGTTTCGCAAATGATTAAAAACCTGCGCGAACCGCTGCTCGATGGATATTTAACACCGGCTGAACGTAAGTTATCTTACAAAAAGGAGTTTTTTAAATCGCTGGATTTTACCAATACAGCTTTAATTAACTCGACAGTTTATACCGATAATATTTTTAAATACCTGGTAAGTTACAATCAATTGGATTTTACCCAGAAACAGCGCGAAACTGAATACATTAAAGCGATTGACATTATTGTGCCAAACATCAAACAAAATCAAGAGGTTTATCAATTTTTAATGGGTTACCTGGTACACGGATTTAAGGTTCTTCAAATGGAAAATGTAATCAACTACATTTCGAAGAAATACAATTATCCCGGTTAAAATTCCAAAAATCAAAATTCAAATCTCAAACAAACTCAAAAATCCGATTTCCCAACTTCCTGAAAATTTGAGGTTTTCATATTTGTTTTTTGGAATTTGATGCTTGGGATTTGTAAATTGGGATTTTTCCTTTTGATTTATTCAGTTTACATCCCTTCGGCTAACTCATATGGCAAATCAACTGACTGATATGCCTGATTGCGGTATTGCGGAACAAAACCCGCATCTCGGATGGCTTGCTGAATTCCGGTGGCATTCATTTTATACCTGGCACCTGCTGCCGAAACCACATTTTCTTCCATCATTATCGAACCAAAATCGTTCGCGCCACCATGTAGACAAAGTTGCCCGGTAGCTGCACCAACTGTTAACCACGAAGCTTGCAGATTTTTAAAATTATTCAGCATAATACGGCTCATTGCAACTAACCGCAAATAATCGTTTGCTGTCGAAGTGTTCCTGATTCCATTCTGTTGCAAAACAGTTCCCTCATCCATAAACGGCCACGGAACAAAAGTAACAAAACCATGATTTCCTTCGGGCTTTTCACTTTGAACCTGACGAAGTTGAATTAAATGTTCCAACCGTTCATTTTTTGTTTCGATGTGGCCAAACATCATGGTTGCCGAAGTTGCAAGGTTCATTTTGTGTGCCTCGCGCATTACATTGAGCCAATCCTGAGTGCTGCATTTTCCGGGTGAAATGGTTTTTCTAACACGATCCGAAAGTATTTCGGCACCTGCACCCGGCAGACTGTCCATACCCGATTTTACCATTATTTCAAGCACTTCGCGGAAACTTTTGTGCTCCTTTTTTGCCAGAAAAGCTACTTCTGGTGGTCCCAAAGTATGCAGTTTTAAATCCGGGTAGCGGTTTTTTAGTTCCGAAAAAAGGCTGGTATAAAAGTCAAGTCCAAGTTTTGGGTGCATTCCACCCTGCAGTAAAACCTGTCGGCCACCGGCAGCAAACAATTCATCAATCTTTTCGCAGTATTCGTCGATTGTTGTAATGTACTGAGCCTCTTCGTTTATTTTACAATGAAAATTACAAAACTGACACCCCGACACACAAACATTGGTAATATTTACATTGCGATCGATTATCCAGCCCACATTATTTCCGGGAACCTGTTTTTGGCGGCATTCGTTTGCAACCAGCATCAGTTCGTTAGTCGAAACGTTTTCGTAAATAAACATCCCTTCTTCCAAATTAACCGGTTCCAATTCAACTGCTTTTTTCAATATCTTTTCCGCTCTCATTATCAAGTTCGTTTCAAAACAACTTTTGTATTAATTTAGCCAAAAATTGATATCCAATGATTCCAAAAATTTCAAAAGTAGCAGAATTAAAAGAAAATACTTCAACCGCAATCATATTTGATATTACCGATGAATTCAGTTTTCAAGGTTTTACGAATAATGAAAAAAGTTATGTAAACGGAAAACTTGAAAAGAACAGTGATTGCGTATTACATAAATATCCAACCCTGTTTTTCTTTTTCAAACCAAAAAAGGAAAAGGAAAAATATATCGAAACTGAGACTGCACGTGTAGCCGGATCCAAACTATTCGATGTTTTAAAGGAAGAAAAAACCGAAACTGTTCAGATTATCGATTTAACCAAAGCAGAACTGGTTGCTTCCTTTATTGAAGGATTGCTTTTATCGCTTTATTCGTTTGATAAATATAAAAAGGAAAAGGACGAATTTTGCCTTAAAACCATAGAAATTGTTAATTCAAAAATCAGTGACGCCGAAATTGAAGAGCTTCTGAATTTGGTTCAGGCTGTTTTTTATGCCCGGAATCTGGTAAACGAGCCGCTTTCATTTTTAACAGCAACCCGGTTTTCGGAAGAGATGGAAAAAATGGGTGTGGAAGCTGGTTTTTCTGTTGAGGTTTTTCACAAACAAAAGATTGAAGCCCTGAAAATGGGTGGTTTGCTGGCTGTAAATAAAGGAAGTATCGACCCGCCAACATTTACTGTAATGGAGTGGAATCCTGAAAATGCCGGAAATAAAAGCCCCATAATTTTGGTTGGAAAAGGTGTGGTTTTCGATACCGGGGGACTGAGTTTAAAACCAACTCCAAAATCGATGGATTATATGAAAAGCGATATGGCCGGTGCCGCTGTTGTTGCAGCTACCATTTTTGCACTGGCAAAAAACAAAATCCCAATTCATGTTATTGGTCTGGTTCCGGCAACTGACAACCGACCCGACGGAAATGCATACGTACCCGGCGATGTAATTACCATGTTCGATGGTACAACCGTAGAAATTAAAAATACGGATGCCGAAGGCCGCCTGATTTTGGCAGACGCTTTAAGTTACGCCAAAAAATATTCGCCCGAACTGGTTATCGATATTGCCACTTTAACCGGGGCAGCCGATATTGTTGCAGGGAAACACGCTTCGGTTGTGATGGGAAATACAAAAGAAAACCTGCTGAAATTAAAGGAAACCGGAGAAGAAACTTTCGAACGGTTAATCGAAGTTCCGCTTTGGGAAGAATATGCCTTGCCTTTAAAATCGACTATTGCCGATTTAAATAACCTCGGAATCAGAGAAGCACAATCGACCATTGCAGGAAAATTTCTTGAACATTTTACCGATTACAACTGGATTCATCTCGACACTGCCGGAACACCTTTCCTTGACGAAAAAGACAGTTACCGTCCGGTTGGGGGCACTGGTTTTGGTACCAGGCTGCTTTATAACTTTTTGAAAAAAATCAATTAAAAAATTTAACTTTGCCCCTCTTTAAAAGGAAATTTCGATTAATTCAAACAGAATAAAATGGCACAACAAGATACAATCAGGGTTGGAATTACACACGGCGATATTAATGGAATTGGCTACGAAGTTATTATTAAAACACTGCTCGAACCGCACATGACCGAAATGTGTACCCCTATTATTTACGGTTCTCCAAAAGTTGCTGCGTACCACCGTAAAGCACTGAATATCGACAATTTAAGCTTTAATCATGTTCGCAATGCCAACGAAGCCAATCCAAAAAGAATAAATATTATCAACTGTATCGACGATAATACACGTGTTGAACTTGGAAAATCGACCCGCGAAGCAGGTGAATCATCATACAATGCACTTGATGCGGCCTGCATTGATTTGGAACAGGGATTAATTGATGTGCTGGTAACCGCACCAATCAATAAAGACAATATTCAAAGCGAACATTTCAATTTTCCGGGACACACAGAGTTTTTGGCTCAACGTTTTAAAACCGAAAATTATGTAATGCTAATGGTTAGCGAAACCATGAAAATGGGCGTTGTTACAACACACATGCCTCTTTCAGAAGTTTCGAAACACATTACAAAAGATGCCGTTCTTTCAAAATTAAGGATAATTGCCAAAACACTGCAGCAGGACTTTTCGATTAATAAACCACGAATTGCCGTTTTTGGTTTAAATCCACATGCAGGAGATAATGGTTTGCTCGGTAGCGAAGAAAACGACATCATTTTACCAGCCATTCTTCAGGCAAAAAAAGAAGGAATAATCGCTCTCGGTCCTTATCCTGCCGATGGTTTTTTCGGTTCGGAAGATTACAGAAAATTTGATGCTATTCTTGCCATGTATCACGACCAGGGAATGATACCATTTAAACTGGCATCATTCGAACAGGGTGTAAATTACACTGCCGGACTTCCCGTAATACGCACATCACCAGCACATGGCACCGCGTATTCGATTGCAGGTGAAGATAAGGCATCGCCCGAATCTTTCAGACAAGCTATGTTTCTGGCAGTTGACATATTTAAAAACCGAAAAATTTTCAAGGAAATAAGTAAAAACCCCTTAAAATCATACAATATCAATCCAAATCAGGTGGATGAAAGTGTGAACCTTGAAGATGATGATGATCAACTTTAATTAATCGAAATCAGAGATGTACGAGTTTATACGGGGAATATTTATCGAACGTAATCCGGCGCACATTGTAGTTGAAGCCGGTGGTATTGGCTATTTTGTAAATATATCATTAAATACCTACAGTAAATTCAATAATCAAAAAGAGGGATTGTTGTATCTGCACCAGGCAATCCGCGAAGATGCCCATGTTTTATATGGTTTTGCCGACAAAAGCGAACGCGATTTGTTCAGGAACCTGATTTCGGTAAGTGGTGTTGGAGCCAGTACTGCAATTATGATGCTTTCGTCGTTAAGTCCCGACGAAATTGCTGTTGCAGTAACCACTGAAAATGTGTCTGTTTTAAAAGCAGTAAAAGGAATCGGTATAAAAACCGCTCAACGTATCATTATCGATTTAAAAGATAAACTCGGAAAATTGTACGAAACCGACCAAATTTTCCTTTCGCCAAACAATACAATTCTAAATGAATCGTTATCAGCATTAGTCATGCTCGGATTCGTGAAAAGGGACGCAGAAAAAGTGGTATCGAAAATACTTCAGGAGCAACCGCAAACGACTGTTGAGGGCGTGATTAAACAAGCGTTAAAAAGGTTATAAACTGGAATGGAATTAGGTCGAAGTTTGCATAAAATATCCTTCTTTCTATTACTTACATTTTTACTGATCCTTGCTAAACCCGGCATTGCTGTAAATAATGTTGAGAATTCGTTTGTTTTATATCAGCAGGTGCAGGATACAGTTGAAATCGACACCACCGGACCACTTCCCTTTCCGTTTAAAGATCAACCTGCTTTTGGTTACGAAAAAGCCGATTCAATAAAGCTTTATCTGAATAAACCCGGCAATATTACCTACGAAGTTGAGTACGACCCGATTACCGGTCAGTATGTGTTTTACGAAAAAGTGGGAACCCTGAATTACCGTTTACCACAAACCATGTCGCTCGATGATTATATCGATTACGATTTTGAGAATTCGATAAAAAGTTACTGGAGAGAGCGTTCCAAAATTCAGGCTGAAGATCAGAAAAGGTCGTTAATTCCAGAACTTACCATCGGCGGAGAAGCTTTTAACCGGGTTTTTGGCGGAAACACAGTAAATATTGTACCTCAGGGTTATGTTGAGGTAAGTTTTGGTTACCAGATGAATACCACCGAAAACCCTTCAATTCCCGAGCGTTTGCGCAAAGTTCCCACATTCGATTTCGATGAAAAAATACAAATGAATGTGACCGGGCAAATTGGTACCAAAATGAATATGCGGGTGAATTACAACACCGAAGCTTCATTTGATTACGAAAACAAAATGAACCTCGAATATACCGGCGAAGAAGACGAAATAATTAAAAGAATTGAAGCCGGAAATGTTTCGCTGCCGTTAAACGGATCGTTAATTACAGGTGCATCGAACCTTTTTGGGGTAAAAACCGAAATGCAGTTCGGTAAACTGAATGTAACAGCCATTTTCTCTCAGCAAAAAGGTGAATCGCAAACCGTTGAAACCGAGGGAGGGGCACAAATTACCAATTACGAAATCTCTGCCGAAAGTTACGATGCCAACCGCCACTTTTTCCTGTCGCATTATTTCCGCGATAATTACGACAAATGGCTCCGGAATACGGCAGTGCCACTCACACCAATCAGTATCAACAAAATTGAGGTTTGGGTAACCAACAAATCGAGTAATTTCACTTATGCCCGTAATATTCTCGCTTTCCAGGATTTAGGTGAACACGAACCTAACATTTATAACCAGATTCCTCAGTTTCAGGAATCAACAGGTTTACCTTACCCGCAAAATCTGTATCCTTTAAACGATGCCAACGGATTGTACAACGAAATGGCGAATACTTACAGCGATGTTCGTGATGTGCAGAATATTACGGGGATTATGTCGCAATTTGGAAACGAATTTATTGGGGGCCGCGATTTTGAAAAAATTGAACAGGCCAGAAAACTTGAACCTTCAGAATATACTATTAATGAACGGTTAGGATATATTTCGCTTAACTCGGCATTAAATACCGACGAAGTTCTGGCAGTGGCTTTCAACTATACTTCAAACGGTGTTACCTACCAGGTGGGTGAGTTTTCAACCGATGGTATTCCTACACCGCAAACCTTACTTTTAAAACTTTTAAAGGGAACCAATCTTTCTCCAAAACTTCCAACCTGGAAGTTGATGATGAAAAATATTTACAACCTCAATGCTAACCAGTTAACCAGCGATGATTTCAGCCTGAATGTGGTTTATCAGAACGATTCCACCGGGACTTCAATTAATTATATTCCCGAAGGAAGAATCAACGGTCATATTCTTCTCGAAGTGATGAACCTCGACAAATTAAACAAACAGTTAGACCCCTACAAAGACGGGGTTTTTGATTATATTGAAGGTATAACCGTGCAATCGAGCACCGGCAGAATCATATTTCCGGTACTCGAACCTTTTGGTTCGCACCTCGCCGATTCTTTACAGGATCCTTTGCTTATCGAGAAATACACATTTCAGACGTTGTACGATTCTACAAGAACCTATGCCGAGCAGGACGCCGAGCACAACAAATTTAAACTGATTGGTAGTTATAAAGGGTCTTCGAGTTCCGAAATAATGCTGAATACTTTAAATCTTACCCAGGGATCGGTAAAAGTTACTGCTGCCGGCCGCGAACTGGTTGAAAATGTGGATTACACAGTTGATTACACACTTGGTCGGGTTAAAGTAATTAACCAGGCATTGCTTGAAGCCGGAACACCCATTTCGGTTTCAACCGAAAGCGAAGACATGTTTACAATGCAGCGCAAAACACTGATGGGCGCTTATGCAAATTATGCCTTCTCGGATAAACTGAATATTGGCGGTACTCTGTTATATGCATATGAAAGGCCATTGACCGAAAAAGTAAATTATGGCAACGACCCGATTTCGAACTTAATGCTGGGAATGGATGCCCGTTATTCAACTGAAAGTAAACTACTTACCAAAGCAGTTGATGCATTACCTTTTTTAACTACCAACACACCGTCAACCATAAATCTTGAAGCCGAATTTGCACAATTGATTCCGGGACTTTCGAGCCACATCAGCGAAAGTGGAACTGTGTATGTTGACGATTTTGAAGGCACAAAAACTACCATTTCCCTTAAAGCCCGTCAGGCATGGGTTTTAGCCAGTACACCCCAGTTTCAGAACGACCTTTTCCCCGAAGGTAGCCTGACCAATAAACTGGATTACGGTATGAACCGTGCAAACCTGTCGTGGTACACCATCGACCCATTATTTTTAAGGAATAACAGTTTAACGCCCGATTACATCAAAAACGACAAGGAAATGCAATCCAATCATTTCATGCGCGAAGTTTTTGAAAAAGAAATATTCCCGGCAAAAGAATCACCGGTTGGACAGCCAACCAATATTCCGGTTTTCGATCTGGCATTTTATCCCAAAGAACGCGGTCAGTATAACTTCGACGATGGGACAAGTTCACTCTCGGCAGGTATTAATCCCGACGGAACTTTAAGGTCTCCCGAAACTCGCTGGGGTGGTATTATGCGCAAAATTGAAACCAGCGATTTTGAAAACTCAAATATCGAACATATCGAATTCTGGTTAATGGATCCTTTTGTTTACGATACTTTGGGACAGCACAATGGTGGAGATCTCTACTTTAACCTTGGTGATATCTCAGAAGATGTTTTAAAAGATTCGCGAAAAGCATTTGAAAACGGACTCCCGATCGACGGATCGCTAAAAGACCTTGACACTACGGTTTGGGGAAGAGTATCTAAATTACAATCGCTGGTAAATGCCTTCGATAACGACCCCAACTCCAGAATATATCAGGACCTTGGGTTCGATGGATTGAATGACGATGATGAACAAAAACATTTCGACCAGTATCTGAATGAACTGAATTCGAAATTAAACACAGCGGTTTTTAACCAGTTTGCAACCGACCCTGCAAACGATAACTATCATTATTACCGGGGATCTGACTACGATGAACAACAACTTGACATTCTGGAACGATATAAAAAATTCAACGGCCCCGATAAAAACTCACCAACCACCGAAATGTCGCCCGAAAGCTACCCCACTTCAGCATCAACCATTCCCGATGTTGAAGATATCAACAGCGATAATACTTTAAACGAATACGAACGTTATTACCAGTATAAAATCAGCATTCGTCAAAGCGATATGGTTCAGGGTCAGAATTTTATCAGCGATATCAAGCAAAGCCGTGTTCAACTTAAAAACGGTCAGATTGCTGATATAAAATGGTATCAGTTTAAGGTACCAATTCGTGAGCCCGATAAAGTTGTTGGCAATATCAGCGATTTTAAATCGATTCGTTTTTTACGAATGTTTATGCGTGGATTTGAGGATTCCACCATTTTACGTTTTGCTGAACTCGACCTGGTTCGGGCCGACTGGCGTAATTATACCCGTCACATTGGCGAACCCGATGCTATTTCTCCCAATGCAAATTTTAATATTTCGGCTGTAAGTATCGAAGAAAATGGTAGCCGTGAACCCGTAAACTATATTTTGCCTCCCGGCATTTCGAGGGTAATTGATCCTGCCAACCCACAGCTTCAGCAGTTGAACGAACAGTCGATGGTATTAAAAGTTACCGGCCTTGAACAGGGTGATGCCCGCGCCTCCTACAAATCGATTACAATGGATTTCAGAAGATATGCGCAATTAAAACTCGAAGTTCATGCCGAACAAATTGAAGATTACCCGTTAAAAGATAATGAACTTTACTTCTTTGTACGATTGGGATCGGATTACAATTATAACTATTACGAGTATGAACTGCCGTTGAAACTGACACCTTACGGTCGTTACAATGGTGAAATTGAAAGCGACCGTTATATTGTTTGGCCCGATGAAAACAGGATTAACGTGCCGATGGAACTGTTTACTAACGTAAAATTAGAACGTGATGACCAGATGCGCCAGGCTGGATCGGCTGTTAACATTCAGGATGTGTACGAAATTGTGCATCAGGACTGGAATAAAAACCGAAATAAAGTAAGAATAAAAGGTAGCCCAAACCTTGGCAATGTTCAGGTAATGATGATGGGTATCAGAAATAAAAAAGGACAAATTAATACCGGACCAAAATCAGTTGAAGTGTGGGTAAACGAATTGCGTTTATCTGACACCGAAGAAAAGGGAGGATGGGCTGCAAATGCCCGTTTGTCAACACGGTTGGCCGATTTGGGAAACATAACTTTTGCAGGTCGCACCAGCACAGAAGGTTACGGTGGTATAAACGAAAACAAAAACAGCAGGCAACTCAACGATATCAACGAATTCGACATAGCTGCTTCGTTGGATTTGGGGCGTTTCTTTCCCGAAAAAGTCGGTGTGAGATTGCCATTTTACTATGGTTTTTCACGAAGTGCCCAAAATCCAAAATATGACCCGCTCAAACCCGATATCGAACTCTCAAAATCGTTGGAATACGCCGACACTCAAAAGGAAAAAGATTCGATTAAATTTATTTCACAGGATTTGATAACCCGTAAAAGCATCAATTTTACAAACGTAAAAGTTGAACCGCAAAAAGAAAAGGAAAAAGTGCAACTGTGGGATCCTGAAAATTTTGCAGTAACCTATTCATACAACGAAACCTCGAGAAGAGATGTAAACACCGAAGTAAATGGAGATAAAACACACCGCGGAATGTTTTCGTACAATTTCAGCAGCCGGCCAAAACTGATTACACCATTCAGTAAAATACCTGTAATGCAGAAAGGTCCGTTAAAACTAATCGGTGCTTTCAACTTTTATCCACTTCCAACTCAAATCTCTTTCAGAACGGATTTGTACAGGCGTTATCACGAAACGAAAACACGAAACATTACCAATCCAAATTTCATTCTTCCACCTACTTATGAAAAGGATTTTCTCTGGAACCGTTTCTTTGATTTACGTTACGATGTTACACGGGCTTTGAAAGTAGATTTTTCGTCGAGATCAACTTCGCGAATTGACGAACCCGAAGGAAGCATGAATAAAAATGATGCCGATTACCAATGGAAAAAAGACTCGATTTTAAACAGCCTTTACGATTTGGGAAGGCCAACCTTGTACGACCATAATATTAATGTTTCGTACAATGTACCTTTAAACCAGATAAAATTTCTGAATTTCCTTTCGGCAAACATTCGTTACCAGGGAACTTACAACTGGCTTGCCGGACCAATTACCGCTGATACTATTAATCTGGGCAACCGGGTTCAAAACTCGCAAAACTGGCAAATTAACGGTAATATGACTCTTACCAGTTTATACAACAAGGTACCCTATTTTAAAGAAGTAAATACAAAATTCAGAAGAACAAGCCGAACCCGTGGCAGTGTAAACCAGCAACAGGGCGGAAACCGGCAACAAAATCAGCAAAAGGAAGCAACACCGGTAAAAACTCAGGAACAAACCTATACCAACAACATAAAACTGGTGGCAAATACACCTCAGAAAATAAACCATAAACTCACTACCAAAAAAATTAAGGTTGTAGTTACCGGTGTCGATGGTCAGGTAATACCTGTAAAAGTTGATATAATCGATGCAAATGTTATTGATATTACTCCAATGGCCGATGCTTCTCAGGCAATGCTTACGGTTACAGGAAAACCGGGTGACCAAACATTTTTAAAAGATTTGGCTGATTTATCAACACGCATGGTTTTAATCAGTATCCAGAATTTTTCGGTTACCTACAACCAAAACGGGGGAACTGTTTTACCGGGTTATCTGCCCGAACCAGTATTTTTTGGTGGCGGAAAATACATGCCCGATCCTACATTTGGTTATAATGCCGCTTCGAGTTATGCTCCGGGATTGCCATTTTTGTTGGGTTGGCAGGATATTGGATTTGCGCAAAAAGCAGCAACCAACGGTTGGATTACCAACGACTCGACTTTAAATACACCTTATCTGTTTACAAAAAGCGAAAGAATAAGCTTCAGGACAACCATTGAACCACTGCCCGATTTGCGAATCGATGTAACATCCGACCGTGCTTATGCTGTAAATACCACACAATTTTACAATTACGATTACTCAAGTGGTAATTTCAATGCAAACAGTATGACCGAATCGGGTAATTTCAGCATGTCAACCATTACCTGGGGGACTGCATTTTTCTCCTTTGGAAAAGGAAATGACTATCAATCGGAAGCGTTTGAAAATCTGAAAAAATACAGAACTGTTATTGCACACCGACTTGCAAACCAACGCCCAACTGATAACGGATTTGGATATGATCCAAGTGTACCAAACGCCCAACATCCTGATTATCCTGACGGTTACGGCCCTACTTCGGCAGAAGTACTGGTTCCTGCATTTTTAGCGGCATACCAGGATAAAGATCCACAAAAGGTTTCGCTCGGATTGTTTCCGTCGATAAAATATATGCGCCCTAACTGGAACATCAGGTACGAAGGTATGGTTTCGAAAATACCGGGATTGAATAAATATATACGCTCTCTCAATTTTACACATGCTTATCGTTCTTCATATACAGTTGGTTCATTTTTAACCAATCTAAACTATGCTGCAGAACAGGATGGATTTAGTTATATGCGCGATATTGCCGACAATTTCATTTCGCCATACGATTTTAATTCGGTAAGTATCATGGAATCATTTAGTCCGTTGATTAATATGGATATCATGTGGATGAGCGATTTGACAACCCGCGGCGAAATCAAACGCTCAAGAAGTCTTCAGCTCGCATTTGCAAACAGCCAGCTTACCGAAACATTAAGCAACGAATATACCGTGGGAGTTGGGTACCGGTTTACTCAGATGGATTTAATTATTAAAACAAAAAAATCGCAGCAGGCTTATTCAAACGACCTGAATATCAGAGCCGATTTCTCATACCGGAAAAATCTGACTTTACTTCGCCAGTTAGACGAAGACAAAGACCAGCTAACAGCAGGGCAAAGCGCATTTACCATAAAAACCTACGCAGATTATCAGTTGAGCGACCGTTTCCAAATGCGTATCTTCTTCGACAAGATTATCAATACACCTTTTACCTCACTATCATTTCCTACATCGAATACCAATATTGGTGTTAGTTTCAGGTTTACACTGGCACAATAAAATATAATCTAATACAGAAAATTCGTTACTTTTGTTAAAAACATGGTTATGGAATATACTGCTGTTATTAAAAAAGATGGTGAATGGTGGATTGGCTGGATTGAGGAAATTCAGGGGGTAAACTGCCAGGAAAGTACAAAGGAAGAGCTTGTTGAAAGCTTGAAAATCACGCTGAAAGAAGCAATAGAATTCAATCGAAACGATGCTAAAACCCTTGCAGGGAGTAACTTTTCAGAAGAAAAGATTGCTGTATGAAAAGAACTGCCCTGATCAAACACCTTAGAAGAAACGGCTGCATTTTGATTCGGGAAGGAGGCAATCATTCCTGGTGGTTAAATCCGCAAAAAAATCTTCGCTCGGCAATACCACGTCACTCAGAAATAAAGGACTTGCTTGTTAAGAAAATTTGTTTGGATTTGGGCATACCTCAACTATAAAATTAAAAAATTGCATTTTGACTTTGATTTTGATTTTTTTTTTTATTCTTTTGAACCAGAAATTTACAACAATGATTCAAAATACAAATACAATATGGCTTCCGTGGTGGGGTCTTCTTACGTAAGTCAGGAGTTAAAGAGCCATATTGGTATTTTTTAAAAATATTTCAAAATGAGCCTGCTCCTGTAAAGAGCAGGTTTTTTTAATTTAAAGAAAGAATGAAATTGAATAATAATTTTTGGTGGTGGCACAGCAACTTTTTACAACCGTGAAGAGAGAAAACGCCATTGCCCAGAATTGGAAAACGGCTCATCGAATCACGGTGAGCCGTTTTTTTGTTGGGGGCCTTTCTTTACCTCTCGCAAGAAAAACAGAAAGAAGATAAGAAATGAAAAAATATATTGAAATGGAAAAATTAAATTATCAACCTGTTGTTCGAAAAATACTAGCCGACACAGTTACTCCGGTAAGTATTTACCTGCGTTTACGAACGCTTTATCCGAAAGCAATTCTTTTGGAGAGCTCCGATTATCATGGCAACGAAAATGCATATTCATTTATTTGCTTTGGTCCGGTTGCCTGTTTTACGGTAAATAACGGAGAAGTTGTAAAAGAACTTCCCGGAAAGGAAAAGGAAAAATTCACCCTTTCAAAAGAAAGAACTTTAGACAATGAACTGGATGGTTTTTTTAAAACCTTCAATGTTCAATCCGATAAAATAGAGCTGCCGGCAAATGGTTTGTTTGGTTATGTAAATTTCGATGCCATTCAGCATTTCGAGAACATAAAGTTAACCGCCGCGAAAAAGGAAGAGTACCAAATTCCTGAAGTAAAATACTGTTTTTACAAATACGTAGTCGCCATCGATCATCATAAAAACCTTATTCACATGGTTGAAAATCTGCTCGAAAACGAAACTTCGCAAATGGATTACATTCATCATTTGCTGGTCAACCTTAATTTTTCGACGGCAAAATTCGAAACCATCGATAACGAAACTTCAAATATTACAGACGAAGAATACAAAAAAATGGTGACTAAAGGGAAAGAACACTGTTACCGCGGAGATGTTTTCCAGATTGTGCTTAGCCGCCAGTTTGCGCAAAATTACCGGGGTGACGATTTTAATGTGTACCGTTCGTTGCGTTCCATAAATCCTTCGCCTTATCTTTTCTATTTCGATTATGGCGATTACCGGATTTTTGGTTCAAGTCCCGAGGCGCAAATCCGAATCAACAAAAACAAAGCTTACATTCATCCGATTGCCGGCACCTTTAAACGCACCGGCAACGACGAACAGGACCGCGAACTGGCCGAAAAACTGAGCAAAGATCCAAAAGAAAATGCCGAACATGTAATGTTGGTTGATTTGGCCCGCAACGATTTAAGTCGTAATGCCAACAACGTAATCGTTGAAACCTATCGCGAAGTTCAGTTTTATTCCCATGTAATTCATCTCGTTTCGCAGGTTTCGGGTGAAATTACCAACGAAACCAATCTGATAAAAGTGCTGGGAGAAACATTCCCTGCAGGAACACTTTCTGGTGCTCCTAAATACAAAGCGATGGAACTGATTGACAAGTACGAAAACCAAAACCGTGGCTACTATGGCGGTTGCATCGGCTACCTCGGTTTCGACAGAACGCTGAACCACGCCATTATGATTCGCTCATTCCTGAGTAAAAACAACAAACTTTTTTACCAGGCCGGAGCAGGAATTGTTGCCGACTCGCAGGAAGAAAACGAGTTGCAGGAAGTGAACAACAAACTGGCAGCACTCAAAAAAGCCATCGAAATGGCGAAAGAGATTAATTAGCAATGAGATTTTAGTAATGAGAATTGAGAAAAGAATTCAAAAATGAAAATATTAGTCATCGATAATTACGATTCGTTTACCTACAACCTGGTACATGCCATCAAAAAAATTTCCGGTTTGCCGGTCGATGTTTACCGAAACGATGAAATTTCGCTGGAAAAAATTGAGAAATACGACAGAATCGTACTCTCTCCGGGACCTGGAATTCCTGAAGAAGCAGGTTTGTTGCTCGATATTATTAAAGAATTCGGTCCACGCAAAAAAATACTGGGTGTTTGTCTCGGTCACCAGGCAATAGGAGAAGCTTTTGGAGGAACTTTGCACAACATGAAAAAAGTACTTCACGGCATCGCAACGCCTGTAAATCTAACTGAAAAAAAATCTGTCCTTTTTAACGGACTGCCTGAAACTTTTGATGTTGGTCGGTATCATTCGTGGATTGTTAAAAAGGAAGATCTGCCAGCTTGTTTTGAGGTTACCAGTTATGACAGCGAAGGTTTTATCATGAGCATGAAACACAGGGAATTTGATGTGGAAGGTGTTCAGTTTCACCCCGAATCGGTATTGACACCGCTGGGTGAACAAATAATCAGAAATTGGCTAAATTCAGATAAACAGATTTGAGTTTTGAGTGTAGAGATAAAAACAGCTCCAGTCCCGATAAATATCGGGATCAGTCTGGTGATTATTTGAAATGAGAAACACAAGGTTCGTCCGGTAAAGTTCATAAAAGTGCAGAATGACCACGAACCGCAAAACAAATAGACAGATTTAAGTATTGAGTACAGAGATAAAAACAGCTCCAGACTTCAGTCTGGTGTCTAAATAAAATTAGGAAATACAAGGTGCGTCCACGTTTGTTCAGAAAAGTAAAATCGTTGCATGCACCTCAAAAAATAAGTTGATTAGAATGAAAAAAACACTTGAATATCTCTTCACCGGCCAAACCCTCTCCCGCGCAGAAGCAAAAGAAAGCTTACTTGCCGTTGGAAAAGGTTTGCATACTGAAACCGAATTTGCCTCCTTCCTCACCGTTTTTAAAATGCGTCCGATCACTTCCGAAGAACTGGCTGGATTCCGTGATGCCATGGCCGAACTGTGCCTTGCCACCGACCTATCGGAATACAACGCTATTGATGTGGTTGGTACTGGCGGCGACGGTAAAAACACATTTAACATTTCAACCCTGGCCTGTTTTGTGATTGCAGGCGCTGATGTAAACGTTACCAAACATGGCAACTATGCAGTTTCCTCCACCAGCGGCTCTTCCAATCTGCTCGAACTTCTTGGATACAAATTCAGCAATGACCTGGAAAAATTGAAAACCGACCTCGAAAAAGGAAACTTTTGCTTTATGCACGCTCCTCTTTTTCACCCGGCCATGAAACATATTGCACCGGTTCGCCGGGCATTGAAAGTGCAGACTTTTTTCAATATTCTTGGCCCGATGATCAATCCATCGTCACCAAAATACCAGGTGCTTGGCGTAAATAATCTTGAAAATTTCAACCATTACAAGAACGTGTACGAAACCCTCAACGTGAATTACGCCATTGTAAACAGTCTCGATGGTTACGACGAAATTTCGCTGACATCAGAAACACGAATCGCCACAAACCACAAGGAATATGTACTTTCCCCATCGGATTTTGGAATGAAGAATATTCTGTCCGAAAAATTATTTGGAGGAAACACTGTGGAAGAAGCGGCTAAAATCTTTACTGATATTCTGGAAAATAAAGGAACTGAAGAACAAAACAACGTGGTAATTGCAAATGCAGCGATCGGTTTAAATGTTTATTTTCCTGAAAAAGAATTGTCTGAATGTATTGAAATTGCGACGGTATCACTGAAAAGTGGAAAAGCTCTGGAGAAATTAAGTAAGGTTACAACTTAGCAAAATTCGCTAAGTGGTTCAAAACAGCTAAGCGCCTAAAAAGCATAAAATGAATATACTCGACAAAATTATCACAGCAAAAAAAGAAGAACTGGCACAACAGAAAAGGGTGGTTGATATTAAAGTACTAAAGAAAATACCAGATTTTAACCGCAAATGTATCTCACTGAAAGAAAATTTGCTGAAAAAAGGATCCTCTGGAATAATTGCTGAATTCAAACAAAAATCTCCCTCGAAAGGTGAAATCAACATTTCGGCAAAAGTGGAAGAAGTAACAAAAGCTTATGTTGAGGCTGGGGTAAGTGGTTTATCGGTTTTAACCGAGCCAAAGTTTTTTGGTGGTTCGCAGGCCAATTTGGTAAAAGCAAGGGAGACTAATCCCGAAATTCCGATTCTTCGAAAGGATTTTATGATTGACCCTTATCAGTTGATTGAGGCAAAAGCCTACGGCGCCGATGTAATTTTGCTGATTGCTGCCTGCCTTGAAAAAGAACAGGCTGAATTACTGGCAAAAAAAGCAAAGGAACTTGGAATGGAGGTTTTAATGGAAGTTCACAATGCCGAAGAGCTGGAAAAAGTGAACGATTTTGTTGACATTGTTGGCGTAAACAACCGCGACCTTAAAACCTTTGCAATGGATATTGAAACTTCTGTTCGATTATCGAAACTTATTCCTGATAAATTTGTAAAGATTTCGGAAAGCGGACTTGACAGCACAAAAACCATTCATTATCTGCGTGAAAATGGTTTTAAAGGATTTCTGATTGGCGAAACCTTTATGAAAACAGAAAATCCGGGAGAAACATGTCAAAAGTTTATTGCAGAACTGAAATGAAATTACAATTTGTTCACCCTTCGACTACGCTCAGGGTGACAGTCAGACTGAGCGTAGTCGAAGTCTACCTAAGAAAACAATTTTAAATATGAACCGACAATTAAGAATAAAAGTCTGCGGGATGAAATACACTGAAAACCGGCAGGAAGTTGAAAAACTGGATGTCGATTTTTTGGGATACATTTTCTATGCTCCTTCAAAACGTTTTGTTGGTGAAACTCCGGAAACAGGACTTTTCAATTCTGAAAAACCAAAAGTTGGGGTTTTTGTCGATGAAAATGCCTTTGAAATTTTGGCGCTGTCAAAAAATCTCGGTTTTGAATGGGTACAACTGCACGGAAAAGAAAATCCGAAAACCTGCCAGTTACTCAAAAGACAGGGATTGAAAATTATTAAAGCTTTTAGTGTGGATGAAAATTTCGATTTCGAAACCACCCTACCCTACGAAAAAGTGGCCAACTACTTTCTGTTCGATACCAAAACTGAAAATCACGGTGGTTCAGGAAAAAAATTCAACTGGGCAATTCTTGATAAATATGAGGGGCACATTCCATTTTTTCTAAGCGGAGGAATCGGTCCCGATGACGCGGAAAGTATCCTGAAAATAAACCACCCAAAACTTACCGGAGTGGATATTAACAGCAGTTTCGAAGACGAACCGGGATGGAAAAACATAGATAAACTTGAAAAATTTATTGCTGAAATAAAAATAAAATAAACTATATGCCTTATGTGCCTATGTGGTTGAAAATATACCACATAGACACATTGGGCACATAGAAAAATAAGAAACACATGAATTACTTTGTAAACGAAAAAGGATATTACGGCGAGTTTGGCGGGGCGTGGATTCCGGAAATGATGTACACCAACATCGACGAACTACAGCGCCGTTATTTGGAGATCATTGAATCGGAAGAATTCAAAACCGAGTTCGACCATTTGTTGAAAGATTACGTTGGCCGGCCATCACCACTTTATTTTGCCAGCCGCTTATCGGAACATTTCGGTTCGAAGATTTATCTGAAACGCGAAGATTTGAACCACACAGGTTCGCATAAACTGAATAACACGGTCGGTCAGATTTTGCTTGCTCAAAAACTGGGTAAAACCCGCGTTATTGCCGAAACCGGCGCGGGTCAGCACGGTGTTGCAACAGCTACGGTTTGTGCCCTGAAAAACATAAAATGCGTGGTTTACATGGGAGCGCTCGATGTTGCCCGGCAGTCGCCCAACGTAAAAAAAATGAAAATGCTTGGTGCCGAAGTGGTTCCGGTTCACAGTGGTAACAAAACGCTGAAGGACGCCACCAATGAAGCGATGCGCGACTGGATTAACAATCCCGAAGACACACATTATATTATTGGTTCGGTGGTTGGCCCGCATCCTTATCCTGACATGGTTGCCAGGTTTCAGTCTATTATCAGCGCCGAAATGAAATGGCAGTTAAAAGAGCAAACCGGCAACGAATTCCCCACCCGGGTTTTGGCTTGTGTTGGCGGTGGAAGTAATGCAGCCGGCGCGTTTTATCATTTTCTGGATAACGAACAGGTTGAATTGATTGGTGTTGAAGCAGCAGGAAAAGGAGTTGATACCAATGAAACTGCAGCTACTTTAACCGTAGGTTCTCCCGGAATTTTGCACGCCGCCAAAACTATGCTCATGCAAAACCACGACGGACAAATTACCGAACCCTACTCCATTTCAGCCGGACTTGATTATCCGGGAATCGGACCTTTACATGCCCACCTTTTTAAATCCGGTCGGGCCAAATACCTTGCCGCCACCGACGAAGAAGTTTTACAGGCTGCTCTTTTGCTTACCCAAAAAGAAGGAATAATTCCGGCACTCGAATCGGCACACGCACTGGCTGCGCTCGATAAAATAAAAATGAACCCAGATGATGTGAACGTTATCAACCTTTCGGGCAGCGGCAACAAAGACATGGAAACGTATCTGGAATATTTTGGGTATTAGAAGAAGTAGTGAGTATTGAGATAAAAGTAGTGAGTAAAAACTTCGGTCTTCGGTCTTCCGACTTCCGACTATTCTTTAAAACATGAAAAACCGTATCAACCAACTTTTCGAAACGAAAAAAGAAAACATACTTTCGGTGTATTTCACCGCAGGATACCCCAATCTAAATGACACAGTGGAAATTATTCAGCAACTTGAAAAAAACGGGGTTGACCTCATCGAAATCGGGATGCCATTTTCAGATCCCACTGCCGACGGACCTACCATTCAACACACCAGCGAAGTTGCATTGAAAAATGGAATGAGTCTCGAATTGCTTTTCGAACAAATGAAAAACATCAGGAAATCCGTAAAAATACCACTCATTTTAATGGGTTATTTGAACCCGGTTTATCAGTTTGGTGTGGAGCGATTTTGTGCCAAATGTGCCGAAGTTGGAATCGATGGCACCATTCTCCCCGACCTTCCACTCGATGAATTTGAGCAGGAATACGAATCCATATTCACCCAAAATAACCTGCACAATATTTTACTGATAACCCCACAAACTTCCGAAAGCCGCATCAGGCAAATCGATGAGGCAAGTTCAGGATTTATTTACATGGTTTCCTCGTCGTCAACAACAGGTGCAGGTAAAAAAGTGGAAGATTTTCAAAAAAGTTATTTTGAGAGGATACAATACATGAGCCTTAAAAATCCCCGGTTAATTGGCTTCGGAATATCAGATAATGCCACATTTGCCAACGCATGTAAATATGCAGAAGGTGCTATTGTAGGCAGCGCATTTGTTAAGTCATTCAAACCTGATATGAAACTGGATGAATCCATTTCTCAGTTTGTTAAAAACATTCGGTCATCCGGTTCTTAAAAATTGATTAGTTACGGTTATTAAAAGGTTTTTTAATTGATGCTGTTTTCTAACATGTTTAACAATTTAATTGTTAAGTAGCAAAATATCAGCATTAAATTAAAAGACAAACTTGTCTGTTTCTGTTAATATAGGTTAAACTATATTTTACAACATACTGAATTTGAATTTGGGGTGTTATATTGGTGTCGCAAACCTATAAAAATGTGTGTCATGTTAGAATACGCAAAAGTGATTTTACCAAAAGTGAGTTTTAGTAAAGACTTATTTATGAAAGAATTAAACAAGTGCATTGGCTGGGTGGAAAAAGATCAAATCCGCGAACTTTATGCCTGGTGCAACGAGAATTTTAAGGAGATTTATCCCGATGTGCTTGCAATAGCATTTGCAGGGGTTATAGTTTTAAATTAATCATGGGCGGGAAAAATTCCCGCTTTTTTTATACCCTTTGATTTTCTAAAAACAGATTAAACCTCCTGGAATTTCAAATTTCATTTATAATATCAGAAAATATATTGTAGGGAAAAGTTGTCCCATTTCGGAGCATTATTTTTGAGCAAAAAGCAACATGTATAATTGTATTTCAGTATATTATGAGTTTTGGCATACATGATGTCATACCCTTGCCAACGCTTAATATAAAAAACACAAAACTATGTTGGAATATGCAATGGATATTTTACCAAAAGTGAGCTTTAACAAAGACTTATTTAAGAATGAGTTAAAAAAAAGCATAGGGCGGCTTGAAGAAGATCAGATTCAATTGCTTCACAAATGGTGCAACAAGAATTTCAAAGATATCTATCCTGATGTTCTATCGCAGGCTTTTGCCGGAATTGCAGCATAAAAAGTATAAACCAACGGGATTTTTGCCCGCTTTTTTTCAATTCACTCATCATAGTATTAATCAACAAAATATAAACAAACCCTATATTTGAAAACTATCACAGCAGGTAATGTGATAATTCAAATTTCAAATGTTTATTTTTTAATTCTATTAATTCTAGTGGTCAGTTAAATTCAAAAACTACTCCTTTGTCTTATTTTAAGAAATTAGCGTCCCAAAAGGGGGCATTTTTATTTGTTATTTTTAATCCGTAATTAATTGTATTCCTGTTGCTTATGCTATTTGGTATGTTTAGTGTTAAGAAATCATTAATAATTTATCTAAAACACAAAACCATGTTGGAATACGCAAAAATCATTTTACCAAAAGTCAGTTTCTGCAAAGAACTGTTCGAAAAGGAGTTAAACAAATGCATCAATTGGGTTGACAAAAGTCAAAGACAAGAACTTTACTCCTGGTGCCATGAGAATTTCGACGAAATGTACCACGATATTATATCGAGGTCTTTTGCAGGAATTGCAGCCTAACAATTTACAGATGAGGATGTTTTATACTTCACTTGTATTATTTCTTGTTATTCCCAAAACTCTATGCAACACGTTTTTTGCTGCAAACAGCACAGTTTTACCCACCAAATGCTTTGTATAAAATTAAGTGTCTTTTGTAATCACAAAAATGTCATTGGTTGATATTTTTTAAATCACGTTTCCCTATTACATATGTTTGATTGAAAAGTCCGGAATATGCATTAATCCTGATATTCGGACTAAAAAAAGCATGAAAGCAATCAACATTTCATCTTTCGCAAAAGTTGCCGGAAGATGTTTGTTAAACGAATTCAACCTTGTTGCCTTAAAAACAAACAATAGCAAACAGGGGAAAATATTTTTTTAACGGGGAAAACGGAAAATAATTTATTTGAACAGGCACAACTGATTTTACATAGAAATAGTTAAACAGCGTAACAAGAATGTAAATGTGCTAATATCTGATCGGCTGACAGGTATTCAACTCCCGTTTCCCCGGCGGGAGTTTTTTTTATGGAAAACCAAAATTAAAGTGATTGACCTTTATTATTAACATAAATTATTTATCTATGAAAAAACTACTATTACTTTTAATTGTCCTGAGCTTTGGGATACTATCGGTATTTGCCCAAACCAGGAAAATCTCGGGAAAAGTAACCGACGAAAGTGATGCGCCTATTCCAGGTGTTTCTGTAACAATAAAAGGAAGCACAACCGGCACAGTAACTAATCCCGATGGAGAATTCTCATTGACCGTTCCCGAAAGCGAGGTGCTTTCCTTCTCTTTTATCGGGATGAAAACAGTTGAAATGCCAATCACATCAAGTAATGTTTACAACGTAACCATGCAATACGATGTAATAGGTGTTGACGAAGTTATGGTTGTTGCATACGGTACAACAAAACGCTCGTCGTTTACCGGGTCGGCTAAACAAATTGGCGCCGAAGAACTGGAGAAATCCAAAACCGTTGATTTGGCAAAATCTATGGAAGGTAAAATTGCAGGTGTGCAGGTAATTACCAACTCGGGACAACCGGGCAATGCATCCGAAATTCGAATTCGTGGAATTGGTTCGTTAAATGCTTCGCAGCAACCACTTTATGTTTTGGATGGTGTTCCGTACAACGGAAACATTGCATCCATTGATCCGCGCGACATTGAATCGTTTACCGTTTTAAAAGATGCATCAGCAGCCGCACTTTACGGTAGCCGGGCATCAAACGGAGTAATTATGATTACCACCAAAAGCGGGAGAAGCGGTGAATCAAAAATTGAAGTTTCAATGGACTTTGGTCAAAACATGCACCTGAACCCGTTCTACGACGTGGTAAAATCGCCGCAGGATTACAATGTTTATTCGTGGGAGGCGCTTAAAAACTGGAAATTGTACGGACCAAATCCTTTATCGGATACTGACGCACGTGCATGGGCAACAACCAATCTGGTCGATCAGTTGGGTGGTTACAGCCAGTTTGATGTAACCGGCGATGGTAAAATTACAGAAGCAGATACCGAACTGGTTCAAACCAGCGGCACTTTTAACCCGGGGGCAAAGCAACTTATTTCCGACAGTTGGGAAGATGAACTCATAAAAAACGGTATGAGCCGGAAACTGGGACTGAATGTCAGTGGTGGAAACGACAGAACCACCTATTTTTCTTCGGTAAATTATGTTTACGATGAAGGTTATGTAATTGAATCGGATTTTAACAGGTTGACTTCAACATTAAACCTTCAACACCAGGTAAAACCGTGGTTAAAAGTGAACAACAAAATGGGTTATACTTATTTCAAACAAAACGCTTCGGTTGACGAAACGGCTGGCCGTGGAAACAACGCATTTGCGTTTGTAAATAATATGCCTTCCATTTATCCTGTGTTTTTGTACGACATCAACGGGAATAAAATCATCGATCCGCTTACCGGAGGTTATCAATACGACTATTCCGACGGCACAGCACCCGAAAATACTATTCTGAAAAACAGAAATTACAACGTTTTTGTTAACCCTGTTGGCGCGTACGAACTCGATGAAAACTATACCATCAGAAACGAAATAAACGTGAATTCAAGTATCGAGGCAACTTTTTTAAACGATTTCAAGTTCTCGTCTACCTTTGGACTTACCTATTTTAACAACGCTTTTTATTCGCAGTACAACTCGTATTACGGCGATGCAAAAGGCAAAGGCTACATTAGCCGCACTGTCGATCAGAACCAGATATATACCTGGAACCAGATTCTAACATGGGGAAAACAGTTTGATGATCATTCGTTTTCGGTAATGGCCGGCCACGAAGCATGGAGCTACGAAAACCGTTACACCTATTTGCGGAAAGAAACGGTTTTAAAGGAAAAAGTTCCTGAGTTCGACAATGCCATTTTAATGACCAACCTCAGTTCAGATTTGTTTCAGCGAAGAATTGAAAGTTATATCAGCCAGGTAAAATACGATTATGCCGGAAAGTACTTTGCAAACTTATCGTTCAGAAGAGACGGCAGTTCGCGGTTTGCCAATAATCATTGGGGAAATTTCTGGTCAACCGGAGCTTCGTGGTTGCTTAATGAAGAAGATTTTCTGTCAGGTTCTCAATTTATCGATTTACTGAAGTTTAAAGCGAGTTACGGTATTCAGGGTAACGAAAGCATTGCACAATCATATCCAAGCTACGATTTACTTGACGTTCAAAACCTGAACGGCTCAATTGCAATTGCTTTTGCCGAGAAAGGAAACTCAAACCTGACATGGGAATCGAATAAAACTTTTAATACAGGTATTGAATTTGATTTGTGGAAAAAATTCAGCGGTGAACTCGAATATTTTATCCGCGACACCTACGATATGCTTTACCAGCGCGACATGCCGCTTTCGTTGGGGTATTCAACCATTTGGGTGAACGATCTCGATATGCGTAACCAGGGAATTGAATTCACATTTAATTACTCTCCCATCCGGAAACAAGATTTCTCAATTAATCTGTCGGTTAACGGTGGTTATTATAAAAACGAAATTACCAAAATGCCACTCGACCTTGCAACCGGCGAAGAATCGCTTTTTATTCAAAGTGGATCGTTTGGTTACGAAAAGGGACGCTCGGTTTACGATCGCTACCTTGTTCTTTATGCAGGTGTTGACACGGAAACCGGCACGGCTTTGTATAAAAAAGCAGTTGATGGGGAAGGTAACGACATTCCCGATTTAAATGCTTCTACGCTTCCGGGCCTTTTGGAAAAAGGAGAAATTACATGGGAAACAACCGATGTTTGGGCCGACGGAACCAGAACTTTTGAAGGGAGTTCGGCTGTACCCGATATGGCCGGAGGTTTCAGCATCAATATGTTTCTGAAAAATTTCGACCTCGATCTTAATTTTATGTACCAGATTGGAGGGACAGCGTACGACGATGTTTACCGCGATTTAATGAATTCTTCCAAATCGGTTGGAAATGGAAATTACCATGCTGATATTGCTAAAAGGTGGCAAAATCCGGGCGATGTTACCAATGTTCCGCGACTTACTGCAAATTTGGATAAGGATTTCGACGGAATACACAGCAACTGGCTGATTGACGCATCGTACCTGGGTTTAACCAACGCGCGGCTGGGATATACAATTCCCGCTTCTATCTGCAAAAAACTGCAAATGGAAAACATCAGTTTTAATATTACCGGAAACAACCTGATGATGCTAACACAACGAAAAGGATTCTATCCTTCGGGAACCTGGACAGGTACTTCGAACGATTTCCAGTACATGCCGCTTAGCTCGGTTTCATTCGGAATTAAAGTAATATTCTAAAAATTTATATCATGAAAAAGATAAATATAATCATACTGTTTTTTTCACTCTCTCTGCTTTTCGGATGCGGTGATGATTTTCTGAATCTGGAACCACAGGGAAGTGTGACACCCGAACAACTGGCCGAATTGCCCGAATCGAAACTGGTAGGCGTGTTTCAGGGAAAACTGAATGGTGTTTACGGATACCTTCAGGGAAATACCAACATCGACCGCGAACCCTACACCGGTATTAAGTCGTGGGATATTATTTCCGACATGTACGCCAGCGATATTGTAATGACAACTCAGGGATACGCCTGGTATTGGGATACTTATCAGGTTAATGAGCACGTTGCAACATACAGGCGTACAAAGGGCATCTGGGAAACCAGTTATAACCAGATTTACACCTTAAACGGAATCCTGGAAACCATGACCGAAGTGCCTGAAAATTTGCAGTTAAAATCGATTTATGCACAAGCTGCCACTTTGCGGGCATTTTACTACTTCAAGCTAATTAACTGGTATCAGCAATCTTACCTCGACAATAAAAATGCTCCGGGCGTTCCGGTTATTCTTTCGTCGAATGCAGAACCAACCGGCAGGGGAACAATTCAGGCGGTTTACGACCAGATTATTGCAGATTTGGATGCGGCAACTTTGGCATTCAGCGATCCTGAAATAGCAGCAATACAAAATACAGCTGTTAGTCCCAATGTTACTGCCGGAATTTATGCACAGGTTGCCATAACCATGGGCGATTACCAGAAAGCCGCGCAAAAAGCCGCAGAGGCAAAAGAAGGATTCCCGCTCATGAGCCGCGATGAATGGCTTGGCGGTTTTCATACCATCGGAAACCCCGAGTGGATGTGGGCGCTCGAAATTAACAGCGAAACCACCGGCTATTACGACTCATTTTTCTCGCATATGAGCAATGTTGATCCGGGTTATGCAGGCGCTATTCAGATGTACAAAATAATGGATGCCGCACTTTTTGCTCAAATAGATGAATCGGATGTTCGTTACGAAGCATTTTCTGACGAAGGTGAAGCTTTTAACTTTAAGTTTTACGATGATCCTGCATTGAGCGGAGACTGGGTTGCGCCTTATCTTTTTATGCGCTCGGCTGAAATGTACCTGCTGGAAGCTGAAGGAAAAGCGCGTTCGGGTGACGAATCGGGCGCTAAACTGTTACTGACCGACCTGATAAAAGCACGCTGTGATGGCGCCGATCCGTACAATATTTCGTCACTCAGCGGGCAAAGCCTGCTCGATATGATTCACACACAGGC
>JBGSRA010000132.1:0-5318 GCA_041737765.1 Draconibacterium sp.
TAGCGGCGGGGCACCACCTCTTCCCATACCGAACAGAGAAGTTAAGCCCGCCAGCGCCGATGGTACTGCGTAACAGTGGGAGAGTAGGTCGCTGCCAACTTTACAAGCCCGTGTTCTTCTGAGCACGGGCTTTTTATTTCTTTTCTTTTAGCAATATCCCTTAAGGTCATTCGTTTCAATCAAAACATTTTTTATATGATTAAAACTTTTACCCAAAAAATCAATTTTAGCTGGTTTTTTCTTTCACTTTTTGGTTTTGTTTTGGTTTTACCATTTTCACAGGCTTTGGTATCGATTTTTGGGGGAGTTATTCTATTCGCTGCATTAGTTGAAGATAGCTGGAAGAATAAAATAATCAGATTTAAACAAAACCTAATTTTATTATTTATTCCGGGAATATATGGCATCTATCTTTTAAGCTTTATCGTTTTTTACAAAACGGGGAATACACTTTACGACCTTCAAAAAGCACTTTTCTTCCTAGTAATTCCAATTGCATTTATGTTGGGAAAATCATTAACGACATATCAAAAAAGATTTTTGTTTTATGCTTTTGCACTGGCAATTTTTGTTGCAACGATTGTTGCGATTATAAATTGGAATTTCAGAAAAGAGGCAACTAACTTTGAAGTGCATAAAATAAGTTTGATCTCACACATCAGGTTTAGTTTTCAGCTTATTGTGATTTTTTGGTTCCTGGTAATTCTTGTTCAGAAAAACTATAAAATATTAACCTTAAAAGCAAAAGCAGGTTTATTGGTACTTGCTTTTTATTTTATAGCTTTTCTGTTTTTTCAGCAGTCGTTAACAGGATTAATTGCCTTTGGAGCTAGCCTCTTTTTTTCGATTTATATGCTCATTTACAGTCAAAAAAAATACCGATTGCTATTACAATCATTACTATTTGGTACTATTTTAATTCCTGTTTTATATGTATTCTGGGTTACACATTCATTTTACAAAATTGAGAAGATTGATAAGGATTTAATTGATAAGACGACTTCACATGGAAACTATTATTTGCACGATTTTGAGAATAAGGCAGTAGAAAACGGTCATTATACCTATTTATATATTTGTCATGATGAAATGCGGGAAGAATGGAATAAAGTTTCTGAAATAAAATATGATGATATCAGGCCAAATGGATTCCCTTTATATGCCACATTAATCAGATATTTAACATCGAAAGGTGTAAGAAAAGATGCAGATGGAATAAAATCATTAACAAATCAGGATATTACAAATGTAGAGAATGGAATTGCGAATTATATCTTTTATGATAAAAAGTATTCACTTTATCCACGCATTTATCAGACTGTTTGGGAATTTTATATGTATTCCAATACAGGTGATCCAAGTTATCAGTCGTTCTCACAACGTTTAGAGTTTGCAAAAGCTGCTGTTACTATTATTAAAAAGAATTTTTGGTTTGGAGTTGGCGCAGGTAACTGGAAAGAAGAATTTAAAAATACATACATCTGCAGTAATTCGAAACTCGATCAAAGTCTTTATGCTTCATCGCATAATCAGTATTTGAACTATATGGTAAAATTTGGATTTGTTGGATTTCTGACAATCCTGTTTTTCATTATCAATCCTGTTTTTAAAACAAAAAGTTACAAAGATCCATTATTTCTTATTTTTCTGGTTTTCCTGTTTTTTGCCAATTTCGCCGATTCAAATTTTGAAACCCATATGGGAAGTTCTTTTTTCCTGTTCTTCTATTGCTTTTTTGTTAATAATACAAACAGTTCATATTTAATTATCTCGAAAGAATAATTCTTTTGAATTTAATTTTGTTGACTTCTGAATCTTCATTCCTTCAAAATTTGAATTTGAAAAATTAAATCAGTTTCTCTTCAAGAGCTATTTTCACCAATACTGCAGTGTTTCTTGCATTTAATTTAAATAAAAGATTTTTTCTATAGCTGTTTATGGTTTCGGTTCCAAGGAAAAGTTGTTCAGCTATTTCGGTATTAGTGAATCCCTTAACAATTAAACGAAGCAGGTCGGTTTCGCGTGGAGTCAGGAATATGTGTTTATCAGTCTGTTTTTTCATAAACAAATCAATTTCGTGACAAAGAAAGGATTTACCATGTGCTACTGATTCTATTCCCTGCATTATTTCTTCTGGCATGGCACTTTTCAGTACATAACCTTTTGCCCCATTTTCAATCATTTTCCTAACAGAAGTGTATTCACTGAAACTGGTAAGTGCAAGAATTTGTAATGCAGGCCATCGATTGTGAATTTCTTTGCACAGGTCTATCCCATTGATATCGGGAAGATGTATATCGAGCAAAAGAACATCGGGCAATCCAAATCCCAACATTCTCAGGCACTCTTTGCCACTATTAGCACTCGCGGTAACCCTGGCAATACCTGATGCTGAAATAAGGCTTTTTAGTCCATCAATCAGCAAGGGATGGTCATCAACAATGGCTACGTTTATCATTATTATAAAAATTTAAATTCGACCTGAATTTCTGTTCCTTTTCCCGGAGCAGAGAATAATTCCATTTTTCCACCCAGAGATTCAACTCTTGATTTTATACTGTTCAGCCCGGTTGTTTTATTCCAATCGGTAATTTCCTGTTCAAAGCCTTTTCCGTTGTCCTGAACAACCAGATTAATTCTATCGTTTTCGACAATTATCTGAATGTTAATTTGTTGAGCTTCAGAATGTTTTAAAGCGTTATTTACCAGTTCCAGTATTATTCTGTAAACAGCAATTTCAATTTTCTCTTCAAGTCGCCTTTCATCACCAAAGAAATGTAAGGTTACATGTTCAATGTTCCGGCAAAAGTCGGTGAGTGCGGCTTTCAATCCAAACCGCAACAATGATTCGGGCATTAGATTATGTGCAACACGACGAAGTTCACGAATCGAACCGTCAAGCATTTCCAATGCATTGTGAAATGCCGGCACATCTGATTCAGGGATAAATGCATTTCCTTTCATATTTGTTAAATTTAATTTTACTACCGATAACATACCTCCCAATCCGTCATGCAAATCCCGCGCAATTCTTGCACGTTCTGCATTTTCACCATCCAGTACACTTTGGGTTGCAACCAGTTGTTTTTCTTTTTCGAGTTGAATAACTTTTTGTTCGGCCATTTTTTTACGATGATTAATAACACGAAACCGAAAGAACAGAATTACGAGTATTAATAAGGTGAGAACTGCTAAAAGTGCTGCAATTGCAAAAGCAAATTTTCGCTGTTTCTCTAAAATATTCAGTTTAAGTTCTTTCTTTTCAGTTTCGTATTTTACTTCCATGTCCATCAAAGCATTCTGATATTCTCTGGTAGCCCTGAAATCGATTACATGTCGATAAATATCGAAGTATTTTAAAGCAAGTTCAATATCACCGGTGCGCACTCCTGACCGCACAATATTAGCAGCCATATTGCTGTAAACGTTCATATCTGTGGTGTCAGATTCAATGGCTTTCAATGCATAACTTTTGCACAATTCATATTTTCCCTGATGAAAGCTTATGTTTGACAGGCTGTTCAGAATAGCAGCAATATTTCCCGGATATCCCATTTCTTCAGCTGTTTTTAGAGCTTTTAATGCATACGATTCGGCTTTTGCAAAATCTTTGTAATGGGCAAAATAAACTTCTGCAATGGTTTGTGCAGCAAGAATTTCGGTTTGGGTATCGCCGCATTCGCGGGCAATTTTTTCTGATCGAAGTGTATAATCCAGTGCTTTTTCGTATTCTTTACGTGATGAATAAATAATACCCAATCCATTGTATGCCTGCGATAAACCCCATTTGTCGTCAAGTTCAATACTCAGCTTTTCTGATTGAAGGTAATATTTTTCAGCCATTTCGAAGTTTTGAAGACTACTGTATAATACACCAATATTCCCTAGCACTGTGCGTACTTTACGTTTATTTCCCGATTTCTCGAAATTTGGTAGTGTTTTCAGGTAAAGCGACAAAGCTTTATCGTATTCGCCATTTAAATTGTACAGATTGGCCCGGGCAAAATTAACCAGGGTTTCCAGGTTTTCGTCGTTAGCCTTTTTTGCAATATCCATGGCCTTATCAAAATAAATATTAGCCGAGTCAAGCTTACTTACCATATAATATGCAACACCCAAATTACGGTAAAGTGTTCCTTCCATCACTAAATCATTTTCGGTGCGGGCAATTTCGATTCCCTTTAAAGCGTAAAATTTCGATTTTTCAAAATTCAACGACAGGTATTCCCAGCTTAAATCATCGCATAATTTTATCTTTTCGGCAGGTTTAAGGTCTTCTTTTGCAAAAACGTTTTCGAGCGAGTCTAATTCCTGTGCAATTCCTCTGGCGTAAGGCATCATTACTATAATGATGATAAAAGAGAGTCTGATATAATTTCTAAATGGAAATAATTTCATAATAACTTTTCATTAAAATAATTGCCTGTAAACATAATCAAAACTGATCGTGCGATAATTATAAGACAAATATATTTTGAAATACAGAATTAAAATACCCCTTTTTTGGGGTAAAACTTTGTCTTTTTTGAAGTGTAAATTTGTATTGTCTTCTAACAATATATTATTACATTTAAGGCATATTCTAACAAAATCAATTATCAACTAAAATTCATAACCAATGAAAAGATCTGTTTTTTATCTGGTGTTTATACTTGCGTTGACAGTATTACCAAACCTACTTTATGCTCAAATTAATTTAAGGGATAAAGTAAAAAATCAAACAAATAACAGGGCAAATAACAAGGTCGATCAGGGTATCGATAAAAGTTTGGATAAAGTTGAAGAAGGAATCGGCAATCTTTTTAAGAAAGATAAAACCGAAAAAGACAATGCACAGGAACAAACTACAGATCCTTCGCAGGAACAACCAGCCGCAGAAAAAACTGCCTCAGCACCGCAATCTGGTGGAACTCCTGCATTTCAATCCTATTCAAAATTTGATTTTGTACCCGGTGAAAAGGTAATTTTTTATGATGATTTTACTGACGGAAATATCGGTGATTTTCCAGTTCTTTGGAATACAACAGGTTCGGGAGAAGTGGTTACGAATAACCTTTTTGAAGGCCGTTGGTTCAATCTCACTAATGATGACGGAGCCACGGTTTTAGATGAACCCATCATCCTGCCAGAAAATTACACCATTGAATTTGATGTTATTCCGCAAAAAAATCAGGATAACGGAGATAATGTCGCATGGTCGTTTAATGTGCTGAGTACTTCTAAACCCAAAGATATCGACTATGGGTTAGCCCGCCCCGGCGATGCCGCAATCCGATTCGATTTTGCATATAATACTTACTATATTTCGTATTACCGTG
>JBGSRA010000051.1:0-99088 GCA_041737765.1 Draconibacterium sp.
GGCTTTGCTGGAGCAACTTGTCCTGTTTGCGGAGCAAGTACTGCAGATGTTCCTCGCTCTCCTTGATTGTAATATCAATTGTTTTTGCCATGTTGGCAAGTTAATAATTATTGGGTAAATTAACAACATAAATTGTATAAAGCCTTTTGAAAAACGAAATTTATCGAGACTGATTTTTATGGCAATTTCCCAAACCGATGCTATGCTGACTAATTTTTCATTAACTGGATTTTCAATGGCATTTTTTACCTTTTCTGAAAGTTTTTCATCGCCATTCAGAAACCAGATTAAAGAGTGGGTATCAAGGAGCAATTTCATTACCTGTAATCTTTAAAATCTTCAAGTGGCTCGTCAAAGTCAGGCGATATATAAATCTCTCCTTTGGCACAACCGAATTTGGGTTGTTTACTTTTTTTCTCTTTTTTATTTTTACTTAAAAGAAAATCAACAAAGTCATTTACCTCCGATTTTAAATCTTTTGGCAGGTAATTTATTTTAGTATATAACTGAACCTGATCCATAATAAAGTAATTTACACAAAGATACAATTCTATTTTATTTTTAAGAGCATAATCATTTAAGAGGGTAAAACATCGGCGCCGATCTGCGCGAATACATGGAATCGATTAAAGCGATTATCTAACCAATATTGATATATTTTGAGTAATGGATGTGCTGGTTAGCAGGGACATTTTTGTAATTTACTTTTTTTCTTCCACTTTTTGCGCTTCCCCGGCAACCAAATCGCGTATTTCGATGGGGGAGAGTTCCACTTTACCCGTAACCAAATCGGGGCGGTTGTAGTTGGCCTGCAGCAGGTCGTACATTTCAGGGTCTTCCTGGGGCAGTAAAAACGGCGAGTGTGCAGTTCCGGTGCTGTCGATATAAGCAATGTACGGTCGGGTTAAAACGCCATCGGTGCGTTTGCTGCTGAAAACCAGCCACCTGCCGTTTGACGACCACGACGAGTGACTTTCGGCGGTGTTGCTGTTTAGTTCCATCTTTTTTAACTGGTTTGTTTCGAGGTTGATGAGGTAGAGGTCGCTGTTCTGGTGAAAAATGGTAAAGTAGCCGTAATCGGTGATGGCGCATACCATAAATTTTCCGTCGGGAGAAACAGCGGGCATCGAAATACTTTTCCCAATAGAATCTGCATTAATCACCATTTCTACTTTTCCCAGCGTGTCAGCGAGCGCATCGTACGCAATTCGCATCAGGCTGTATCGGCTGTGTAGCAGGCTTTCCTGGTCCCCTTTTTGTGCTTCGGGAGCACTTGTAAAATAGAGGAATTTGCCATTTGCCGACCATTCGGGCATATTCTCGCGGTGGCCGGTCGAAATTTCAGGCGAAGTTGTAATCGAATTGTTTTCGGTGTTGTAAATCATGAGTCCCGATGCTTTATCGGCCACATCAACAGGTTTGTTTAACCGGGTGGTCAGGTGCGGACTGATTTTACCGGTGGAAAAGGCGATGTGTTTTCCGTCGGGGTGCCACGCCGGGTATATTCCCGCCGACATGATTTCTGATGTTTTTGTATCGGTTTTGGTGAGTTTACCGTCGTTCCAGATAACAGTGCCGGGATGGACAATCCGGAAATGGATGGCCATTTTGGCGGGATTGTTTTTTGCAAAAGTGTGGCAGTTCATACAACCGTTGTCGGTGCTGTTGTTTTCGATGATTGGAGTTTCGTCGAAATTGGTAAGATCACGCTGGTAGATGCCCATTTTATCCCATTTTAAATAGGTGGCATGAACCAGCCTGTACACTAAAACCGGGTCGATTGGAAATTCTGAAATCTGGTGGCTGATTCTGCTGAAGCGGTTCCATATTCCATCGGCAAACGAAAAAATATCAATGTTCAGTTGCTTACCGGCATTGGTTTGCAGGAGTTGGTGCCATTTTGCAGCCGGTATTTTTATTTTGGGTGAGTGCGAGTTTATAATCACCGGTTCACCGTTTTCACCGGTTATTACCACCCTGAATTTCGAACCGGGTTCCCTGATAATAAAATTGAGTGGTGCAATATTGGTAGGAATAGTAACATTGTAATATTCGGGAAAAATTTTGGCAATCCGGCTGGTTTCAGTGGCTTTATGAATGTTGCCGGTGCAAAAAGTAAATGCCAACGCAACAATCGCAAGCACGAAAACCGAGCGGTATTTTACGCGTTTTGAAAGTACAGTTTTATATGGCTGGATATTCATTTTGATCGGTAACAATTTCAGGTTCCAGTATATTCGGATAAATAAACTGAAGGAAGTAAAGGTAAGTTTTTCCGTACTCTGCATAAAGTGCGTTTCGGGCAAGTCTTGTTTTTCCCTTGTATTGCTCCAGTTTCTGAACAAAACTGTTATATCGGTTTTGTGTTTCATCGCTGATTATCATGTTTTCGGGAATTAGTTGTCCAGTCCGGGCAGAAAACATTAAAAGTGCTTCTTCATAAACTGCAGGAGTTTGCGAGAAATAATCCGGTGCATTTACCACCATTGCTGAAAAATTTTCAGCATCGGCATTGACAAGATAAAACAACATCAGTAATTCAAATGCCATTTTATTGTTGCTATTTGCTGCAAGCATTTCGCGAAAGCGACCGTCGATTGATGGATTAAGTTCACATTCTGACGGAATAAAACTTCTTTTTTCCATCAACTCTTTGTTGGTTGCAACCAACGAGGTGTCGGTAACATAAGGTGTAAATTCATTAACGAAATTTCGACTGACCACCCCTTTTTCAAGTATTCGCAGCATTTTTTCGGCGGCTTTGTATTCACGGGTTACGAGATGTATTTTTACGAGGCTTTGCATTGCTCTGATACTGTACGGATAAAATACCAGCGACTCGTATGCCCAGTGTCGCGCTTCGCTTATAAAACCCAAATCGTAATAAAAATCGGTGGCAACAAACGAAAGCTGAGAGGCAAATTCAACATCGGGTTGCAGCGCTTCGGCTCCTTTAATCTGTAAAAAGCCAAAAAAGTTTTCAGTCAGATTTCCGGTTTTGCTTATTGCAAGATTGTAATTCAGGTTGGCCGAAAAATTGTATTCTTTTAAGGGAGTAGCCGCTTTGGCGGTTTTTTTTGCATTGATTTTATAACAGTAATAATCGGCTTCCACAATTTTTTTTGCATCGGAATTGAAAGTGGTAAAATGACTGAAACCAGCAATCGCAAAAACAGTGAAAAGGGCAACAAAATTTGGTAAAATCTTCGATTCTGATTTTTGGCTGTCCTCTTTTTTTCTTTTCTGAAAAAGAGCAAAACCTTTACCTGCAGCAAGTAACAACGGTATTGAAACCAGATATATGATGAAAACAGGAGAGGGTTTATAATTCATAAACCAGGCTTTTGGTTCATAAAACCATAAAAACTGATTTTCAAGGGAAACCGCAAACAGAAAATTGGATGCCAGCATCAAAAATAATATCGTAAAAACCGGAACATAAAAGGTGTACGCGATTTTAGCCCATTTTTTAACAGATGACATAGTGAAAAGTGAAGCAACAGAGAACAAAAGCAGGTATCCGCTTCCGGCAAACCAATATACAGCAACAGCACCAAATGTGAAAATCAATATGCCGGTAATAATGTTTTTGCCTGTTTTTACCATTACTAATAAAATCAGCAATAAAAAGAAAACTGATACAATAACCGAAAATGGGAAATTGTAATTGTTGGACAAAATAATGGTTAATGAAAAAGGTATCAGCGACCAAATACGGTTTAATTTGCTTTTGCAGACCGAATTTAAAAGTTGAAACATCAGCCATGCAATAATAAACGCAACGACAAAGAAAACCACAGATCCTGTAAGTCTGTAATAAAACGTTTGTAATATAAGGTCAGCCAGAAGTTCGGCCGGACCGCCGGGGTATTTCAGAAAAGGGGAAAAGTATAATTTGCTAAAAATGAAAGGTGGTTGAACATGATGAAAAATGAACTCGGGCTGAATGATAAATATGAGGTAAAGCAATGCTGAGATGAGGTAAATTACCGGGATAAATTTAAACAGAATATTTTCCAGTTTCAGGTTCATCGACATCAGACAATCAGTTTGTTTTTGGTTTTTTCAAAAATAGGGAAAGTTTTGGTTGTAGTATGAATCTGGCAGGAAATACTTAATTCAACAAAATCCTCCGGCCTCCTACGTCGGCCACCTCCTTTCAATAAGGAGGACGAGCTCCGATGTAATTTGCAGAGTAAAATAGTTTTAAAATCCTCCGGCCTCCTACCTCGGCCACCCCCTTTTAAATGGAGGACTCGCTCCAAAGAATTTATATTTTCGGATGGGTAATTTGGCGAATCAATACTGAGTAGAAATAAAAAAAACCTGTCCGAAACAGACAGGTTTAATATTTTTTGAATAAGTAACGGATTAATCCATCGCATCGAGAAATGCATCGCGTTCTCTCAGAAACTCTGATAATCGTTCAATCGGGTCGCGGGTTAATGCAACGCGCCCCGAACGAATAAACTGCATCACCTTGAAAGGGCTGAGTTCTTCGAAAAGTGCCTGTGTTTCTTCCTTGTGACCGGTTTTCTCGATTACCACATATTCGCGTGTAATTTCCAGAATGCGGGCACTGGCTTTTCGCACTATGGTTTCAACTGTGTCGCTGTCGTACAGAGCTTCTGTAGGGACTTTATACAATGCAATTTCCTGATATATTATTTCATCATTGGTGTGATAGAATGCCTTTAAAACATCGATCTGTTTTTCAATTTGATTGACAATTTTTATGGTTTGCTCCCGGGTTGTCTGCACTACTATGGTAAATTTATAAACACCCGGAATTGCTGATTCTGATACAGTTAAACTTTCGATGTTTACTTTTCTACGGGTAAAAACAATGGTTATACGTGTTAATAAACCTATGTGGTTTTCGGAAAATACTGTTATGTTGAATTCCTGTTTCATCTTCTTTTATTTTAATTTTTTGTGAGTTTAATCCCCCTTTTGTTCCCCCTTTTAAAGGGGGACGAGCTTCAATATGATTTTCTTAATTCTTTAAACTTTGAACTTTAAACTTTAAATTTTAAACTCTCTACGGTTCCAGAATAATATCTGAAACTGAAGCTCCGGTAGGTACCATCGGGAAAACGTTATCTTCTTTTTCTATAACTACTTCAAGCAAATATGGTCCATGGTGGTTGATCATTTTACTGATTCCTTTCTCCAGATCTTCACGTACTTCAACTTTGTGTCCTTCTATTCCGAAACCTTTGGCAATCATAATAAAGTCGGGATTCTGCAGCTCAGTAAAAGAATATCTTTTGTCGAAAAACAGTTGCTGCCACTGACGCACCATTCCGAGGAAATTATTGTTCAGGATAATAATTTTAACCGGAAGTTTATTTTGTGCAATGGTTCCCAGTTCCTGGATGGTCATTTGAAAACCGCCGTCGCCAATTACGGCAACCACTGTGCGGTCGGGTGCGCCCAATTGTGCTCCAAGGCTCGCGGGCAAAGCAAAACCCATGGTTCCCAAACCTCCTGATGTTACATTGCTTTTTGGTTTGCGGAATTTAAAATATCGCGAAGCAACCATCTGGTGCTGACCAACATCGCTTACTAAAATAGCTTCGTGGTTGGTTTTGTCACCGGTAATGCGAATTACTTCACCCATTGTTAAACCTGGTTTCGTTGGAAACAACTCGTTATCAATTATCTTTTCCTTTTCAATTTTATCGCAATCTTTAAACCGTTGCAACCATTCTTTATGCGAGTTTTCTTTCACATTGTCGGTTAACATGCGAAGCGATTTTTTCGAATTACCCAAAACCGCTACATCTGCTTTTTTAATCTTATCAATTTCTGCAGGATCAATTTCGAGGTGAATAATTTTTGCCTTTTTGGCATATTCACTTACTTTTCCGGTAACACGGTCGTCGAAACGCATACCAACGGCAATTATTAAATCAGCCTCGTTGGTTAACAGGTTGGGGCCGTAATTTCCATGCATCCCCAACATTCCAACATTTAATTCGTGGTCGGTTGGCATGGCCGAAAGACCAAGTAATGTCCACGCTGCAGGAATACCGGTTTTTTCGATAAATTCCTTTAATTCGTTTTCAGCATTACCAATTATTACGCCCTGTCCAAATAGAATCAATGGGCGTTTTGAAGTATCAATTAAATCGGCAGCTTCCTTTACTTTAAACGGGTCAACTGGAGTTTCGGGAACGTAACTGCGGATTTTTTTACATTTTTTATATTCGAAATCGAGTTCACCAAACTGTGCATCTTTGGTGATGTCAATCAAAACTGGTCCCGGCCTTCCCGATTGAGCGATGTAAAATGCCTGTGCAATTACTTCGGGTATTTCTTCGCAATCGGTAATCTGGTAATTCCATTTGGTAACCGGCATTGAAATGCCAACCACGTCTGATTCCTGGAAAGCATCGGTTCCCAATAGCGGTGAAGCTACTTGACCCGTAATACAAACCAGCGGTGTTGAATCGATCATTGCATCGGCAATACCTGTAATCAAATTAGTTGCTCCCGGACCCGAAGTTGCAAAACAAACGCCAGCCCTGCCAGTAACCCTTGCAAAACCTTCAGCGGCATGCACAGCTCCTTGTTCGTGCCGGGTTAAAATGTGGGTAACATGCTTATCGAAATCATACAAAGCATCGTAAATGGGCATAATCGCCCCGCCCGGGTATCCAAAAATGGTGTCAACTCCCTCCTCAAGTAACGAAAGGATTACTGCCTGTGAACCTGTAACTCTCTTTGTTGTCATTTTTATTTAGTTTTTATCTTTTTTTGTTTTATTTCATCTGTCACTGGTCATTTGTCACTGGTCACTGGTTTAAGAGGTTTTCCAAATGACGAGTGACCATTGACTAATGACTTTTTATTTCATTCATGCATTCCCGCATTAATCAATCAACCTCACCGCACCCTTATCTGCGGACGAAACCAAACTTGCGTACGCTTTCAGCGCTTTTGAGATATATCTTTTTCTGGTGGCCGGTGTAAATGCATCGTTTCCTCGTGCTTCTTCTGCAGCCCGGCGTTTTGCAAGTTCATCCTCAGAAATCATTAAATTGACAGAACGTTTTGAGATATCGAATTCAATAGTATCGTTGTTTTGAATCAGTGCAATTGCACCACCACCGGCAGCTTCTGGAGAAACATGTCCGATTGAAAGTCCTGACGTTCCACCTGAAAATCTTCCATCGGTAATTAATGCGCAATATTTATCGAGTTGCAGTGATTTCAGGTACGAAGTAGGGTAGAGCATTTCCTGCATTCCCGGCCCGCCTTTTGGCCCTTCGTAACGAATCACAATAACATCACCTTTTTGAATTCCATCGCCCAAAATACCGTTTACTGCATCATCCTGCGAATCGAAAACTTTTGCTTTTCCAGAGAATTTATACAGCGAAGGATCAACACCGGCGGTTTTTACAATACATCCGCTTTCGGCAATATTTCCGTACAAAACAGCCAATCCACCGTCTTTGTTGTAGGCATGTTCAAAATCGCGAATACAGCCTTTTTCGCGGTCGTCGTCCAATTCTGTATAATAATTATCCTGTGAACCTAAAACCAGGTTGCGCCGTCCATCACCGGGTGATGAAAGGAATTTTGTTTTTGCCTCAGCGGTAACTGTTTTCCGCATTATATCAAAATCATTCAATGCTTCTTTCAAGGTTTTTCCATCAATGCGGTTAACCGATGTATCAAGTAAGTTGGCCCGGTCTAGTTCACCCAGAATGGATAAAATTCCTCCGGCGCGGTTCACATCCTGAACATGGTAATGCGAACTTGGCGAAACTTTACACAGGTTGGGAGTAACGCGCGAAAGCCGGTCGATATCTTCCATTGTAAAATCAACTTCGGCCTCGTGAGCAATGGCGAGCAAATGTAAAACTGTATTGGTTGAACCACCCATTGCAATATCAAGTTTCATGGCATTTAAAAATGCGTCGCGGTTTGCAATGCTTCGTGGAAGTACTTTTTCGTTTCCATCATAATAATAAGATTTTGTTGCAGCAACAATTTTTTCAACTGCTTCTTCGAACAGTTTTTTGCGATTGGCGTGGGTTGCCACAATTGTTCCGTTTCCGGGAAGCGCCAAACCGATTGCTTCGGCCAGACAGTTCATGGAATTGGCAGTAAACATACCCGAACACGAACCACAGGTGGGGCAGGCATTCTGTTCTATTACAGAAAGTTCCTGATCGGAAATGGACTGGTCGGCTGCCAAAACCATTGCATCAACCAAATCGTATTTTTTAGTTCCAACTGTGCCTGCTTCCATCGGTCCGCCCGATACAAAAACGGCCGGAATATTTAAACGCACCGCAGCCATTAACATTCCCGGTGTAATTTTATCGCAGTTCGAAATGCAAACCATCGCATCAACCTTGTGTCCGTTACACATATATTCAACGCTGTCGGCAATCACATCGCGCGATGGGAGAGAGTACAACATCCCGTCGTGACCCATTGCAATTCCATCGTCGATGGCGATTGTGTTAAATTCGGCAGCAAAAAAGCCGTGTTTTTCAATCAACCCTTTAATGTATTGACCAATGTCGTGTAAATGAGCATGGCCAGGAACAAACTGGGTGAAAGAATTTACAATTGCAATTACTGGCTTTCCAAAATGTTCTTCCTTCATTCCGTTGGCCCGCCATAAACTGCGTGCGCCGGCCATTCTGCGGCCTTGCGTTGTTGTGTTGCTTCTTAATGGTATTTGCATTGTTCGTTTTCTTTAATTTTTTTTAATAAAAAAGCCTTCCCCGTTTTTCAGGAAAGGCTTGTAAATATTTTTTAATCTACAACATATTCTAGCCTCTCCTGGAAATTCCAAGAATGACAACCACAACGACTAGAATGTATGTTGAAAATAATTTCATCTGTTTTTGTTAAATCGAGGGCAAATGTAAAAAAACAATTCAAAATGCAAAACGAATTGAAATTAAATTCTTGATTTTACTTCGAAAATTAAAGTTAAAGATGTATTTTAATATAAAATGATAAAAAGGACCTTTTCTAAAAGCAATTTTTTGGATATTAAAACAAAAGGAATTGTTTGGTTTTTATGAAATTGAATTCTTACTTTACAATTCTTACAAAAACCAAAAATGAGAACCAAGAATATACCTTTATTCCTTGTATTTGTTTGTTTTACTGTTGCCTGTTCCCGGGTTCCGGATGAAAATTCTGCCCGTATCGATAGCAGACCGGTAATTGATCCCGATTATTCTGATTTAACAATTCCTGTAAATATTGCACCCTTAAATTTTTCCATCGAAGAAAAAGGGGATGCATTTTTCGTTAGGATTTTGAATGAAAAGGGCGAATCGGTTGAAGTTTCGGATAAATCGGGTATAATTAAAATTCCGGAAAGAAAATGGAAAAAATTACTGAAAAGTAATGTGAATGAAAAACTGACTTACCAGGTTTTTGTGAAAAGGGAAGGGGAGTGGAAGCAATTTAAACCGTTTTCGAATACCGTTTCTGAATCGCCTGTTGCACCTTATTTGTATTACAGATTGTTGTTTCCCGGGTACGAAAGTTGGACAGAAATCAGCATTATGCAACGCAGTATGGAAAGTTTTGAGGAAAAAGTTGTGGTTGAAAATAATGTGGTTGACCAGAATTGTGTGAATTGCCATTCGGTAAACCAGCAAAATCCTGATAACTTCATGTTTCACATGCGCGGTTCGATGGGCGGAACCTACTTTGTAACCGATGGTGACCTGAAAAAATTCAATCTGAAAACAAAGGAAATGGAGAACAGCGCCACTTATCCGCGCTGGCATCCTTCAGGAAAATTTGTCGCATTTTCGTCGAATAAGGTAGTGCAGCAATTCCACTCTTCGGAGAGTAAAAAAATTGAGGTTTCTGATTTGGCTTCATCTCTGGTTTTGTTTGATTTGGATAAAAATGAACTGATGAACATACCAGTAAACCCGGACAAACAGTTTATGGATACTTACCCGGAATGGTCGCCAGCCGGAGATTTCCTCTATTTTTGCCGGGCAGTACAAATTGGTAAAGAATACGATTATCGGGATACAAAATACAATTTATTCAGGGTGAGTTTCGATATTTCCGATCGCACTTTTGGCGAAGTTGAACTTGTCTTTGATGCCGTTGCTCAGGGGAAAAGTGTTTCATTTCCGCGGATTTCGCCCGATGGGAAATCGTTGGTTTTTACGCTTCACGATTATGGTTGTTTCCCAATCTGGCATAAGGAAGCTGATTTGTATTCGGTAAAACTTGATGATTTTTCGGTTGTAAAATTGGATGTTAACAGCGAATTTACGGAGAGCTATCATTCATGGTCGGCCAATGGGAAGTGGCTGGTTTTTAGCAGCAAACGCGGCGATGGATTGTCAGCAAGACCATATATTTCATATGTTGATGAAAAAGGAATTGCCCACAAACCATTTGTTTTACCACAGGAAGATCCAAAATTTTACAGCCGGTTTTTGAAGACTTTTAACATTCCTGAATTTGCTGAAACCGATTTTTCATTCAGCCCGGGAGAGATACGAAAAGCAGCTCAGAGTTTAGCAATTCAACCGGCGTGGTCAGACAAATAATATTGGGAAAATGAAAATAACTGACCTGAAAATCAACCGGATTTTACAAATCGCAGCTTATTTTACCTTTTTTGCTTTATCAACCTTTTACTTTTATTGGTTCTCCAGTTATATCTTTTTTTACCAGGAAAAATCGTCACTTTTTCTTGTGTCATTTTCTTATTTGACTGAACATTTGCGTCAGCCCGGTGGATTTCTTGTCTGGCTGGCCGAACTTCAAACCGCTTTTTACTTTTATCCGCTGGCCGGGGCTTTAATAGTTTCAATTGAAATTTGTCTTGTTATTTTTCTTATTACTAAAATTGGAAAAGTTTTAACAGAAAGGACTTTCTTTCTGGTCCCGTTTTCAACCGGCGCAGTTTTGTTTTATTTACAAACCAATTATCAATATGCTGCTTTTAATAACCTGGGGATTTTTCTTCAGATTCTGAAGCTTTACCTTGTTATTCGGTTTTTGAAAGGGACTAAAATGTGGATTCCGGTTGGTTTATTTCCGGCGTGGTACCTTTTAACCGGAAGTTTTTCGTTTATATTTTTGATATTATTGACGGTTTATTTTCTGATTTACCGCGAAAAGGGAAGTTTGATAAAGTTGGTTGTTTTGTATTTTCTGGGAGGTGTGTTTTTCTTTATAGCCCAGGAATTTTTATTTTTTCATACAATAAAAACATTACTTCAATATCCATTTCCAGCACAAAATATTGGAGGTCAGAAACAGCTGTTTTTCACGGTTGTTGCATTGATTTCCCTTTTACCGTTGATTTTCAGGTTTCATCCAAAATCATTCGATAAAATGAAAATGGGTAATTTTCAATTGGTACAAACTGCACCATTTCTGGTAATTGTGGTATTTGCTGTATTATCTGTTGCTCGAATCGATAAAAAGAACAGCCACTATTTTCAAGTGGAAAAGTTGTTTTATGAGCAGAAATTTAATGAGCTCATTGCATATAATACGGAGTTTCCTTCAATGAATATCCTGACAAACTTTCTGAACAACATTGCATTGGCTGAAACCGGAAAACTGAACGATGTGCTGTTTCAGTATCCGCAAAGCATGGATGGAAGTACCTTGTTTTTGAAGTGGGAATTGGCAGTTGAAGTGTTAAAACGTGGAGGATATTTTTATTGGTCGCTGGGAATGATTAATGAGTCGCAACGCTGGGCATACGAATACATGGTGATGCACGGGAATACTCCGGAAGGAATAAAAATGCTCATAAAAACCGAACTGGTAAACGGCAATTACAAGGTGGCACAGAAGTATGTTTCGATTTTAAAACAATCGGTTTTTTATCGGGATGTAGCCCGGGAATACGAAAACCTGTTGTTTAATGATGAAGCAATGGAGAAAGATGCTGAACTGGGACCCAAAAAGCAATTGAAAACAAAACAGGATTTTTTTGTGATGGTAGAAAACCCGCTTGCCAACATCGATTTAATTATAGCCAACGATTCAACCAACCGGATAGCAGTTGAATACAAATTTGCGGGACTTTTACTACAAAAAGACTTTGAGAATGTAACCAAACTTTTGCCATTGCTGAAAAGTGCCGGATTTGAGAGGATTCCCAAAAATATTGAAGAGGCGGTTGTAGCCTACAATCTTTTAAATCTGGGTAAATATCCCGAATTTGAAGGATTCACAATTCAGCCCGAGACAGTAATCCGTTTTAACCAGTATTATAAAATCTTCCAGCAGAACAGCGAAAACAAACAACAGGCACAGGCCGCGTTACGTGATTATTCAGATACCTACTGGTATCATGTATTTTTCAGGTAAGAAATAGATTTAAGCTTCTTTTTCCCTTTTGAAAAACAGCATGAAAAGGACCAAAAGAATTACTGAACTGATGGTAGTTATTCCCCAGATAGCATCCCAGTTATAACCTTCAACACTTTTGTAATGATGAATTATTCTACCGCAAATCAGGTTTCCGATCAAAAGTCCAACTCCAAAAGTTACCAGGAAAATAAAACCCTGAGCTTGTGAACGTAATTCGGCAGGGGCTTTTTTGTCGATATAAATCTGGCCGCCTACAAAGAAAAATCCAAAAATAAGTCCGTGAATTAAAATACCGATGTAATACATCCAGCTTTGGTCTATAACTCCACCTGCGTATAACGATAAATATCGAATTACAAGTGCAATTAATCCAAAAATCATCACTTTTCGTAAACCAAATTTTTTAATGGCTCCCGGAATCATTAGCATAAATCCCATTTCGGCCAGAACACCCCAGTTCATTGTAACTGAAATATATTTGGTATTGATATTCAACAGGAATTCTGAAAAATAGGAATAATACATCGCGAAAGGAAGTAACGAAAGAAAGGAGAAAATAATAAAAACAGTGAAATTTCTGTCTTTCATCAGTTTTAAGGTTCCCAACCCAAAAGCATCGATTAATGAAGCTTTTTTGCCTTTTGCCAACGGGGGAGTATTTGGCAAAAATAAATTGGTAATTGCGGCAAAAAGGCTAACGCCTGCTCCGCAGTAAAACGGGATGTTTGTTCCATCGAAATCAATTTTCAGGAAGTTGATAAAGATTACACTGAACAGTCCTGAAATTACCCAGCCAATTGAACCAAAAACCCTTACTTTTGGAAATTGCTCGGCAGGTAAATGTACCATTGCAATCGAACTTGTCAATCCCCACGAAGGCATATATCCCAACATGGCAACAATCAGGCAAATAAATAGAACATCCGGATTATTTGTGGTTCCGGCCCAAAACAACATTCCTGCATTAATTATATTCAAACCCGACAGTACTTTCTGCGCTGCAAAAAAACGATCGGCCAGCATACCAATAACGGGTGATGCAATACACCCAATGGCCATTGAACTTAGAATTAATGATTTTTGAGTGCTGCCTACCGCAAGGTTGGTAAGGTATGCCGCTAACGGAACCCACCAAACCGCGTACATCATGTACTGCAGTAACATCATTGTTGAAAGTTTGAACCTGGCCATAATTTAATTAGTTTAATGTTTAAATAAGGTTGTTTTATAATGTGGCTAAAGCCCATACATTAAGTGTTTTGCTTCATCCGTCAGCTAAAGCTGACGGTAATAAAAACCGATAAAAGGATAAATTGAAGCTTAAATGTTGCCATTCACTTTCGTGAATGGATTCAATAAAGGCCAATAAATCAGGGGTTTTAACCCCAAATGGGAATATTTGATATTATTTAAAATGGGTTATAAATCAATTTTATAACGATATGAATTTAAAAGGCCGGCTCGATTGGAGCCGGCCTTTCTTTTTCATACTAACCAAATTAAACTAATTGTAACCGGGATTTTGCTGTAACTGTGGCGCTTTGTTCATTTCGTCGCGCGACAGTGGTACCCAGTAAAATTTATTATCTGTGAATGTCCGTTCATCAGCTTTATCGGCCTTGTTCCATTTCCACATGGTACTGCCATTATCATAATGTTCAACCCTTGTTCCATAAACATTTTCGATAACCTGGTTGGCAATCATCCAACGGCGAATATCATAGAAACGGTGACCTTCAGCAAAGAACTCAATACTTCTTTCATGCCTTACATATTCACGTGCAGTTGCCTGGTCGCCTGCTACCCTGTCGGGTAATCCGGCCCGGTTGCGAACCAAATTCATGGCATCAACACCTTTTTGAAGGTCGGCGCCACCCAATTCGATACAAGCTTCGGCGTAGTTCATCAGAATTTCGGCATAGCGGAATTCCACCCATGTATTTGTATTTCTGAAATACTGACCTGCAGTTGCCGGATCGCAAAGTTTTCTGATGTAATATCCAACTTTAGTACCATTCCATGCTTCAATCAAACCCTGACGAGTGTCAAGACCACTTTTGTACGCGGTTGCATCGCCTTCGTTTTTCAGGTAATAGCCTGTTTGTACTTTGTTTTCAGGTTCCAGACCTGCAGCGTCGGATGGACGTTGTTGCCATGGAGCTCCGTCATACAAAACAGACGCATAAAAACGTGGTTCGCGACCATTGTATGGGTTACGCAATGGATCAGCGGCAAGTTCGGCAGCGGTTGCTTTACGAACTTCCATGTTTCCCGGGTCGTATTTATCCCACTGGAATTTAGTACCGTCGGCCATTTCATAAGTTCTTACCCATTGTTCAGTTGGATTGTTGTTTCCCCAGTTGTGATAACCGTTTGGTCCATACCACAGGTTGGCATTGTTTACATTACCTCCTGTTAGCGGAAATTGGATTCCCCAGATAGTTTCGCTGTTCCAGCCGGCTTTCTGGTTGAAAATGCCAAAATAAGTATCGGCATATTTCTGAACATCAGCAGCAGATAATGGTAAAACCGGGTCGGATGTAGAACCTACCAAAGAGAAGTTGCCATATTTTCCATCCATTACATCTTTTGCAGCATCGCGGGCCTGTTGCATCAATCCATTCTGACTTCCGGCAGGGAAAGAAACCAAAGTATTAGAAGCTTCATAACCTCCATTGGTAAGTTTACTTGCGCAGAACAGTAAAACTCTTGATTTTAAGGCAGCCGCAGCAGCGCGGTTGGCACGTCCCTGTTCCATTGAGGCAGGTAAATTGTCGATAGCGCTCTGGATATCTTTCAAAATAAAATCGAGTGTTTCTTTAATAGAAGACCTTTTGATGGTTAGGTAATCTTCGCCTAATAAAAAAGCTTTATCCTGAAGGATTGCACCACCATAAAGCATTAATAAGGAAGTATAATCATATGCCCTAATAAAATAACATTCACCAACCATACGGGTTTTCATTGCTTCCTGTCCTTCTTTTAAAGGCACATCATTAATACCATCGAGAATTTTATTCACGTTCTGAATGTTGGCATACAAGTTATTCCAACGTGTATAACCACCCAATCCGTCGTTTACAAAAAATCCAAGGTTGTCGGGACTCATCGTACCTTTTATCATTACGTAGTTTGCCGGACGGTGAATACAAAGGGTTTGATCGGTTCCTGAAACCAAAAGGTCTTCACGGGCGCCAAGAATACCTGCATCGGTGTTACCACCCATACGGTCGTATGTTTTATTCAGGTATGCATCTACAACGTTTATATCAGAAAAAACAAGTTCTTCATTAAACGTATCAACTGCCGACTGATCAAGTACATCTTCGCACGAAGTTGCCATGAACAGAAGTACTGCAATTGTCAATATGTTATAAAATATTTTTTTCATATTCTAACTGTTTATAAGTTAAATAATTGATTAAAAAGTAATATTTGCACCGATGGCAAATGTTTTCATCAGCGGATATACGCCTGGGTTATTCGCTTCAGGATCCCATTTTTTATTTGCCGAGTACAGCAGAGCAACGTCGTTTCCGGAAACATATACGTTTATTTTTGCAATACCAACTTTTGAATAATATTGTGTTGGAATTGCATAGTTAAGAACGATATTTTTCAAACGCAGATAAGCACAATTGTCGATCCAGTAGGTACTCATACGCACATCGGGTGACCAGTAAAGGTCGTCACGGTTGTATGAACGTGCAATTTCCGTATCAGTATTGGTCGGTGTCCAGCGGTCGTCATATTGCCATTGGTAATAGTTACCTGCTTCACCCCTGCGGTTATCGTATTGCGAACGTTTGTACTGTTTGCCCTGACCTTGTAAAAGTATGGAAAGAGTAAAACCTTTCCATGTTGCATCAGCATTTATACCATAAAAAGCAAACGGATAATCCCATTCGTCAACCAAAATACGGTCGTCGTTGGTAATTTGTCCGTCACCTGAAACATCTTCAAAAATAACATCACCTGGTTTTGCATTTGCTACATGTGGAGTTCCATCAACCTGTGCCTGATCTTTGTATATACCAATGGCATTGTACATCAGCTGTGCCCCGTAGGGATGTCCTTCAAGTTGTTGCCATTCCACTGCTTTAATAGGTTCGTCCATAAATACAACTTCGTTTTTGTTGTAAGCGAAATTACCTCCAAAATTGATGAACAGATCTTCATTGATAGCTTTGTGAAATCCGGCAGTGAGTTCTATCCCCTTATTATCAACGATACCTATGTTTTCCTGTGGTAATGAAAGACCTGTAAAGTTAGGAACCGAAGCATCTTTGGTGGTAAGAATGTCTTCCCTTCTCTGGTAGAAAAACTCAGCATCCAAAGTGATAAGATCATTCAGGAATTTTGAATCGAATCCAAGATTGTAGGTAGTTTGAGTTTCCCAGGTAATTAAAGGATTGGCAATTATTGGTGGGCCAACAGCCGTTCCAATAGCGCCACTGGTGCCAAAGGTCATACCTGTTGACAGGTTATATTTGTTCATATACTGGTAAGGATCTCCCGGGTCCATACCCATTTTACCATACGATGCCCTTAGTTTAAAGTAGTTGGCAAAAGAAAGGTTTTCTTTCCAGAAATTTTCTTCCGATGCACGCCATCCCAACAAAACTCCGGGGAAATAACCCCAGCGGTTGTCTTCAGGGAATTTAAGCGAACCGTCAGCACGGAACACCACTTCGGCCAGGTATTTTCCTTTATAGTCCCAGGTTGCACGGCCAATCCACGATTTACGGGCGTAAATTGTTGCAGTACCTGTAATATTCTGGTCTTTTGGATTACCAGCATTCATGGTTTGTATAACCGATGAAATGTAGTATTTGCGATAAGCATAAAATTCGTTCCAGTCGCTTTGGTATTGTTCGTAGCCACCAAAGAAAGACATGTTATGATCGCCAACTGTTTTAACATAGTTGAAATTGAACATGGTATTCTGGTTGATTGTACGACTGTAACGTTCGTTATTTTCAGGTGTTGAAAGACCTCTTAAAGTTGGTGTTAAAGGCATGTCGGTAATATAACCGTCGGCGCCACGGGTTGCCTGGCTCCAGTTTGGATAGTACAACGTCCATGGTTGATAAAATGCCTTGTTGTAATAGTTGGTGAGGTCGTAACTGAATGTACCTGAAAGAGATAAACCTTTTACGAACGGTACATCGATTGTTGCATTAAACGAACTTAACAACCTGTAAGTTTTCTGGTCGTTTACACCTGCACTTAACGTTGATGTTTCAACAGGGTTGTCACCATATTCAATATCCGGTCCGGGATAGCGGCCTTCTTTTGGCCAGAAAGACCAGTTGGTTGGCACCAGACGTGTTGACTGACCTACAATTGCATCGGCACTTTTGTACGGATATTGTCTGTCGTTCAGGAATCCTGCCAGTTCAACACCAGTTTTTAACCAGTCGTTAATAGGCATTTCCAGTTTTGTACGTACGTTGTATTGTTTATATTTTGTGGAAGATTCTTTATATATGGCATCATCTGTTTTATAACCAAACGATACGTAATATTTCATTCCTTTGGCTCCACCATCCAATGTAACATTATGCCTGGTTGTATTGGTCCATTTTTCAATTAAATCGCCGTACCAGTCGGTATTGGGGTGTTCCCATGGGTCAACACCACTTTTGAAAAGTTCGATATCCTTGTCGGTATATCTGCGTGCTTTTCCCTGGTAAACCTGGTATTCTGAAAGCATTGTTGCATATTCAGCTGCATCAGTAACTTCAGGAATCATAGTTGGAGTCATCATACCAGAGTAGAACTGGTAATTTAAACGTGGTTTTCCTTCTGCACCCGATTTCGTTTTGATAAGGATTACACCGTTTGCCCCCGAAGCTCCGTAAATAGCTGCCGAAGCATCTTTTAGTATTGAAAGACTTTCAACATCATTTGGGTCAATTTCGTCGATATTTCGACCAGGAACGCCATCAATAACCACCAGTGGGGCTGTGTTGGAAGCATAAGTTCCTGAGGTGCCACCAAGCGTTGTACGGCCACGTACCAATATTCTGGGTGTCATCTGGCCTGGTTCACCGGTCTGCTGAATTACAGTTGAGCCGGCAAGGTGTCCTGAAATGGCGTTGGAAACGTTCATGGCAGGAATTGCAGCCAGTTTTTCACCGGATACCGTTGTTACCGCACCAACTACATTTGCACGTTTTTGGGTACCATAACCTACAACAACCACTTCATCAAGGTCGGTTACTTCAGCTGCCATAGTAATGTTAATTGATGTTTGGCTGCCGATTTCAATTTCCTGTGCAGTCATCCCAATAAACGAAAATTGCAGTGTTTTTGCATCAGCAGGTACTGCAAGAGAGTAGTTTCCGTCGATATCGGTAACCACACCCACAGTTGTACCTTTTACAACAACTGCAACACCGGGTAGTGCTATGCCTTTGTCGTCAACAACTTTACCTGAAATGGTTTTTTGTTGCTGTGCATCTGAAGATGAACCTGTTTCAGATTTTGTTTTTTCCTCAGCCGGAAAAACAATCACCTGGCGATCAACAACCCTGTATTCAAGGTTGAATTGGGGAAGAATTTCATCAAGAATTTCTTCTACTCTCGCACCATCGGTGTTTACAGAAACTTTTTGCTTGTCGTTTACAACATCGTTGTTGTAGATGAACTTAAACTCACTTTGTTCAGTGATGGTTTGAAAAACTTCCTTCAGACTGACCTTATTCATTTTTAAATCGAACTTAACCGATTCAGAATAGATACTTGCCTGAACATTGATTGCCATCGCCAGCAGAAAGAGGAGTAATCCACTTGCCAGGCGAAGCCTTTTTAGCCTTCTTCGAATCATGGAAGGCATGTCATTAATGCATTGTTCCATACAATTCATAGTTTAGATTGATTAATTAATAAAATAAACACTCGCTTTTTTTGAAAGATTTGAAACTGACCGGATTTCTTGTCTTTCAATTTAACTGGTTTAGATAATGCTTTTTACTTGTGGTCGTTATATGTTGTTTTTAATTGATTTAATGATAATTCCGTTTGTTGTTTTTTCAGTTTTAAATTCATGTGCCCCACTTAAAAGGCTTAATATTTTATCAACGGGTTCAGTATCGAAACTTGCTGTAAACCTTAGCTTTCCAACTTCTTCATCGGTAATAAATATTTTTGTCATAAATTTTCTTTCCAGTTTTTGAGATATTGAATTTAAATCTTCATCATAAAACCGAAGAATTCCTTCGCGCCATTCAGCACGCTTTTCCAATTCGTTCGATTTTACGTAAAAGTTATTTTCATCATTTGTAAAAGTAACTTTCTGACCAGGTTTCATTTGCAATTTGTTTTGGGGCTTATTTTTGTCATTTAATTCTACTTTTCCTTCATAAAGCGAAACCTCTGTTTTTAAATCACCTGGGTAAGCTGATATATTTAAATGAGTTCCCAAAACGGTTGTTTTCAATCCTGAAGTTTTAATAATGAAAGGTTTTTCAGGGTTGTGGGCAACTTCGAAATAACCTTCTCCAATCAGCAATACTTCACGGTTTGCATCAACAAAAGGTTCCGAAGCAATTAAAACTGTTTTAGAATTTAGCCAGACTTTTGTTCCGTCGCTCAATACAAATTCTTTTACTTCTCCGGGTAATACAACATATTCGTTTAATGAAACGTTGATTTCGGGATTAAAATGCTGGTATGAAATATAACCAAGCGAAATAATTAGCAAAACTGTTGCTACTACTTTATAAAGTTCCCCAATTCGAATATGAGACTTGGGTTGTAAGTTCAAACCCAGTTTTTTTTCTGTTTTTTTGATGATTTGATTAGGTAGGGGTTTGGGGAAGTAATTAAACCAGAAATATTGCAGAATAGCTTTCTTTTGCCGTAATTCAAGATTCTCCGAAATTTCATTGTCGAGAATAACTTTTTCTTCATCTGAAATTTCAGAAGTTAATTCTTTAGTAATCAGTTCATATCGTTGTTCTAATTCTTCCACTGCATATTCCTTTAATTTTAAAGACGCAGAGGTGGAGAAATCCACCCAATCAGAAAAGTTTTTATTTTGATATTAATAATTAAACAAACTTGCCTGTTTAAGCGGTGATTTTTTTTCCTTGTGTTTTTTGTTTACGTGCAGTAGTTCGGTTATTTTTTTTACCGCCAAAACAAGATGATTGTTGACTGTTTTTTCAGTAATACCTAAAACATCAGCAATTTCCCTGTATTTTAAACCATTAATTTTTGCCAGCGTAAAAACCATTTTGCATTTGCAGGGTAAAGTTTCAATTGCAACATAAATTTGCTCAATGATTTCTTTTTCAATGTTTGCTTCTTCAGGTCCTTCAATTTGTATCATTTGAAACTCACCCACGGTATCGAGAGAAACAATCTTCTCGTTTTTATTTTTACGCAAATGTGACAAACAGCCATTCCTGACACAAATAAACAGGTACGATTTCAGATTTATGATTTTTACCAGTTGTGTGCGATTATTCCAGATTTTTACGTAAACATCGCTTACAATTTCTTCAGCAGTTTCCTTGTTTTTAAGAAACCCAATTGCAAACCAAAGCAGTTCATTCGAAGTCAGTTCCATTAACTGCCTGAATTTTTTTTGATCACCGTTAGCTATAAATGATTTGAAATTCAGATCGTTTAGCATCTAAGTTTCGATATTTTTTGTTTAATTAATGGTTATCGTTTAATAAACGCAAATTATGAAAAAAATATCATTAAAAAAAGGTAAAAATGACACTAAACCAATGAATTTATAAACAACAGTATTTTTTGAAATGAAATTATAACCCCAAAACTTCACTTATTTCTGACATTGAATGGATTGAAAGCTCAACGAATTCTTCGAGAGGAATTCCGATTTTTTCGCACTCGAGTATATTTTCCCGCTTTACGGATGCAGCAAAAGCTTTTTGTTTCATTCGTTTGGTAACCGAATTTGGTTTTACCGATGCAATCTTTTTATCGGGGTAAACAAGGGTTGTTGCTGTAATTAGCCCGGTAATGGTTTCACCTGCGGCAAGTGCATGTTGGAATTCAGTTGTCCGTTCCTTCCCTGTGGCTATATCGTTGTGCATAACAATTGCGTCAAGCATTTCGTCTGTTACTTTTCCTTTTAGTAGTTTTTCAGCGTACGGACCATGAGTAAAAGGATCAGCGTTGGTAATCTCCACATCGATATCGTGTAAAAGTCCGGCAATGCCGTATTCATCTTCGTTTTTACCCAGTTTTTTTGCTATTCCCCGCAAAACCGACTCCGATGCAAAACTATGTTTTAGCATATTATCGGACGAAACATTTTCTTTTAACAGTTTTACTGCTTCTTCTCTAGAGATCATATTAAACAAAGTTAAGTTGTGGTTTTTATGCCGATAAATTTATAATATTTTTGGCATTTAAAATTTGAATGAATATTTATAAGCGAATAAAATGGTAGAAATTGAACGCAAATTTTTGATTAAGAAAAATCTCTGGAAGCCCGCGGGTAAAGGTGTTGAAATAAAGCAGGGCTATCTTTCTGTTGATCCGGGAAGGATTGTAAGGGTGAGGATTGCAGGTGAAAATGCCTATATGACCATTAAGGGAAAACCAACTGGTTTTACAAGGCCTGAGTTTGAATACGAAATTCCCAAAACTGAAGCTGAAATACTTTTAAAAATGTGCCTTGATTTTCCGGTGGAAAAAACACGATATAAAGAAAAAAAGGACGAAGTGACCTGGGAAATAGATGTTTTTAGTGGCGAAAATTCAGGACTGATAATGGCTGAAGTTGAACTGACCAGTGAAGAGCAGAAAGTAGATTTACCCGAATGGGTTGGGGAAGAGGTTAGTTACGATTACAGATATTATAATTCGTGGTTGTCAGGAAATCCATATTCTAAATGGTGATTATTGACAGTTAATCAATCAGTTCTGATTTCGATGGGTATAAATATTTTGCTGTTCTAATAACATAAATACTATTTTTACGTTTTTTTTCAATAGAAAGCTAAAAACAATTAGAATATGAATTTTGAAAAAGTGAGACCTCTTTTACTCTTTATTGCCGTTTTAATCACCACATTTCAAATTACAGCACAAACAACTGAAAAACATGATGAAGATGAGGCCCTGCAAATGGGAATTCAAATTCTGAAGCGTTATTTTTACGAAGATAATCAGTGGTACATTACAAAACCATCGGTAGCAAAAGATGTAAAGGGATTAATAAATTTTATCGAAGACGACCCGATTGATTCGGTAATTAATAATATGTATAAATCTTTCTCCCAAAAACAAACATATGTATTCAGGTTACCCGAAAATGTGGCGGACAGTTTAAACGTTCCCGGGTATTTTCCAAATCAGCAGGTTGCACAATCTTTAGCGAGTATTGAAGCAAATCTTCAAAAGGAATTTGCAGTAAAACAGGCAAATATTCCTCCTGCCTTATTTACCAATCTCGAAGAAAAACTAAAACTTATTCCCGAAGGAAAAGGAATGCAGCTTTTTTCGGAAGGGATTTATAAAATGCCAGCTGATTTACAAATCCCTGAGGTAATTCCCGATTCAGTAATTAATTCTCCTGCAGAGTTTCAAAAATTGGTTCGAATTGACAGCGTTCGTGCGGCTTATGTCGAACAAAAACGAATTCAGTTTAATGATTCAATTGTTACAGCTTACACCGATTCGGTTAAAAATGAATATGGTCAGAAGGCATTTGAACTGGAGTATATTTATCAGGTTAAAAGATTAACCGATTCGGTTAAGGTTAACAATTACAATGTGTTGCGGCTGTATAACGAAACAGTGGTAAATGCTGTAAACGATTCAATTTCTGCAGTATTGCAAACTTTAGCCGACTATGCCGATTTTATCGATTCAACAAAAATTTCGATGTACAATCTTTCGGGCGATTCTTCAGAATTAAAATTAAAAAGCGGTGATGAAAAATTTGCCCGTTTTTGGTTGAAAAATGTACAGAATGATTCGCTGAGCGTGCTTGTGAGGAGCGTTGGCAAACGTGGAATGTTTATGCTGATTGATGACGGTGTCACCATTTCGAGGTACAAACAAAAAGAAACAAAAGATTTTGATTTCCGATCGCTTGAAAAAAATATATCATCATTAAAATCAGTCGGGAAAACGTATGAGATTGAAACTCCATGGATTATTGGAGGAGAAGGAAATGTCGGATTTTCTCAAACGTATTTGCAAAACTGGAAAAAGGGGGGACAAAGTGCATTATCTTCTTTAATAGTTATGAAAGGATTTGCCAATTACAGGCGTCCCGATGGTATTATTAAATGGGATAACAGCGGGGAGTTTAGAAACGGATGGATCCGTCCGGGTGGAAATGAGGAGCAACTTCAGAAAAACGACGATAAGTTTGAGATTACATCGAGATTTGGGTTAAGTGCCTATAAAAAATGGTATTACAGTGCTGAGTTTAATTTTGAAACGCAGTTTTTCAAGGGATTTGAATATCCAAGAGAAGTGGACGAGAAACCGATATCGGCGTTTATGGCTCCATCGAGAATGTTTTTTAAGTTAGGTATGGAATATAAACCCAACAAAGAATTCTCGTTGTTACTTTCTCCGTTTACGATAAAAAATGTTTATGTGCGCGATACAACGATGATAGATCAAACAAAATTTGGAATTGAAGCTAATAAGAAGAGTTTTTGGGAGCCTGGTTTAATGGGCGATTTATATTTTAAAAAGGCACTCACTGAAAATATTTCTTATGAAACCAAGTATAAAATGTTCATCAACTACAAGGAACCATTTCAGAAATTTGATATTAACTGGGAAAATACCTTCGTGATGAAGTTAACAAATTATATTAACATGAGGTTTCTGGTTCATTTTATTTATGACGATAATGTTCTTTTCCCGGTTTATGATGATAATGAAGTACAAATTGGAGAGAAGCCAAAACTTCAGATCAAGGAATTCTTTTCAATTGGATTTACCTATAAAATAAATCACAACGTTCAACATTCAAAACGAATACGTTAAATCCATAAACCGGCAATAACAAACAGTCCGTAAAGTACACTGGCAATTCCGTTGGTAGTAAAAAAAGCAAGATTTACCCTGCTGAGATCATCTGGTTTTATCAGAGTGTGCTGGTAGGCCAGTAATGCATTAAAAACGATGGCGCCTAATATATGCAGCCAGTTTGCCGGGGTTAAAACTGCAACTATTACTATAAATATGGCCGAACATAAATGAATTACCTTAGCTAAAAGAAGCGCTTTTGTTTTTCCTAAAATCGATGGTAAGGATTTCAGATTTAGATTTTTGTCAAAATCTTCGTCCTGCAACGCATAAATTATATCGAATCCGCTGACCCAGAAAAACACGACAAAACTTAACATGAGCGGCAGCCAGTCGAATTTACCTGAAACCGCAAGGTATGCGCCCATTGGGGCAATTGCGAGACCTAAACTCAATACAAAATGGCAAAGTGGTGTAAACCTTTTTGTGTAGCTGTAAAAAAGGATCACAAAAAGTGCCACCGGCGAAAGAAAAAAACAAAGCGAATTTATAAACCACGTGGTAACAATAAAAAACAAGGAATTTAAAATCACAAAAAGCAAAACCGATTTAGGTTCCAGAATACCGGCAGGAATTTCACGAAAGGCCGTTCTGGGATTCAGTTTATCGAATTCGCGATCGAGGTATCGGTTAAATCCCATGGCTGCATTTCGGGCAAAAACCATGCATAACAAAACCATTATTAATAATTTAATACTCAGGGTTGAAGAATCCTGCTTCATTGCAAAGAAAAATCCGGTAAGTGCAAATGGTAATGCAAAAATAGTATGTTCAAATTTTACAAGTCTTGAATAGTTTATTAGTCTTTTCATTTGGTTAATCAATACCGGGTAAAAATAAAGGTTATTTTGGAATTTAGGAATGCGGTTTTCTGTTGCGATTTATAAACTCAAAAGCAAAAAACAATTGATTTAAATTACTTTTGAGAAAAAATAGTTAAAAATGAAAAACATTAAACGTTATTATATTTTAAATGCCGAACCAAAAGATGTATATAATGCACTGACCAATAAGACTATGCTCGAAATATGGACTGGAGAAACAGCTGAAATGGCAGCAATTCCGGGAACCGGTTTTTCATTATGGGATGGCAGTATTACGGGTATAAATCTTGAATTTGAGGAGAATAAAAAAATTGTTCAGCAATGGTTTTTTGATGAAGAAAATACAGACTCAATTGTTACACTAAAATTGCATCCACATAAAAAGGGAACAAGCCTCGAACTGGTGCATACAAATATTCCCGATGATGCATACGAAAATATTTCGGATGGATGGGATGAGGATTATTTTGGTGCTCTGAATGAGCTGTTTATTTAATGGTAAATCAAGCTACTCAAATCTTAAAGGCATTGGTTGCATTGGTTCAAAGCTGTAAAACTGTCTTTTTGACTGTTCTTCCAAAACAAAGCCAACAAAACTCATATCGTCAGGATGGAATGGATAAAAAGCCAACCGTAACTGAATGGTTTTAAAAACCAGGTTTTCGTTATGTAGCCTGATTCCCAATCCAATTCCACTGTAATAACTCTGCGTTAAAATAAATTCTTTATTCGAACCAATTATGCCAATATCGGTAAATCCGAAAAGCGCCATGTTAAATTTATAGAATTCATGATTCAAAAAAAGCACATATTCAAGGTTTAAACTTAGTCGTTGTTTACCTACAACTTCCCTGCTTCTAAAACCTCGTATTACATTATTTCTGCTCAAATTCAGGTTTTCAATTTCTAGTCTGTGCATACCAATTGTATAATCCGACTTTACAAATAACCTGGAACCTTTCTGTCCAGTATTAAATAATTTCGATATAAAATAAATCCTTGCATCAATTTGTCCCTGTTCAAACCCACGTTTACTATAATAACTTCCAATATCGCCGGCCATATACAAATAACCTTTTCTGTTAATAAGCAAATTTCCGTTCGACATCAGTAAATGTGCATAATGGCGATTTCCAAATTCATTAAAATCGTAACCGTAAACAATTTCATTTTTAAATCCTTCAGGAATGTCCTCAGTAATACCATAACTATAAACCAATTCATCCTGCACAAATCTTCTTTGAGTAAAAGTTACACTGCTTAAAAGAAATGTTCGGTTGGAGAAGTAGCTTTTACTTCCTGGTTCAAAATCGGGCCGTTTATAAAATTCCTGAAAATTAAACCCGCCTGACAATACAATCTGAGCATTTTCAGGTTGGTTTTTTTTAACCTGAAAACTGTGTCCCGCCCATGCGCCATAATAAGTCAGATCCATTGGTAATTCAGAATAAATAACATCGTTCTGAAAAACCCAGTTTGTACGGAACATTCGAATACCTGTTGCACCATAACCCCATTTAATAGATGGAGTAATAAACGGTTTGTTTAAATTGAATTTAAATCCCTCACTTTTATAAGTATTCAGGTACCCAAAGGAAATATCGACAAATTTGCCCTGAATATTTTTTATTTTGTAATAAGTTTCAAGTCCAAGGTAAGGTTGCTTGTTTACGTGTCCGGCAAATACAAATCCGATTTCGTGTCCAACCCCAAAAATATTATTATTGTATAATTCAAAAGCAGCCGATTGAATACCGTTGACATTGCCGGTTGCCCCGAATGAAAAACGATCTTTAATAAGTATATAAACTTTTACAAATCCGGAGTAAACCGGGTCTTGTTCGAGAATGATATTAATTTCTTTTATGTATGATAATGAACGAATTAAACGCTCATTTTCATAAATAACTTCTGGATCAACGATATCTCCAACTTTAAAAAGTAAAAGTTTCTGAATTGATTTCAGATTCGATTTTGTGTGAATTTTATTTGCTGTTTTTTCAATATTACTGGTTGCTTTTTTTGCTGTGTCCTGAAAAGTCGGGCCAAAAACATCTAGAGATTTTATGTTTATTTCTGAAATAATTTTGCCTTCCAGTTGACTGTAATAGTTGAGTGCAAGCGCTTTTTTGTCAACATAAGGTCGGGGTGGTGAAATCAGAAAATCGTAAATGAGTCTGGTTAATTTACGTTGACTGGCCTTGTATTTTAAACTATCGTAAAATTGTTCCTGTTTTTGAGAATGATATTCTTCTATTGCAATTGTATCTGGTTCAATTGATTGAGCCAAAATAACGGTTGATTTAAAATGAATTAAAGCAACAGTGATAACAATAGAAAATAAAAATCTTATCATTTATTTCCATTTAACCCGGATTGTGACAGGTCAATATTAATACTTTTGAATTTCTATTTTGAAAATTAACGAAATTAAGATAAGTCGTCTCAAAAAGCAGCTGTTAAATTAAGTTAAACGAATTTAAAAGAGACCTGAGATTATTTATTAATTTCAAATTACCTTATATAAATCATAAATATCAAATCGGACTTAATTTTATATTTTTGCTGAGTGAATTATTTTACCAGAATATACCGGCGTAATATTTACGGAGTAATTGGAACACTTGTGTTTCATATACTTTTAGTTGCTACATTTTTACTTGCTGAAGTTAAAATTAAGGGCAACATTAAAGACGAGCCATTGCTAATTGAATTTCCGGATATTTTACCCGAGAAAGAGGAAATAGTTCCTGAAAAAGAAAAAGAAAAAGAAGAAGATTTAGTTGCACCCGTAAATAAAACCGACAATAACCTTACAAATGCAGCTTCCAACAGGCTATCGGTAAAAAATAATACATCATCAACCGAAAAATTTTTTGACGATGATTACATGAAAGAAGTAAATGATGCCAAAAAACTGGTTTCAAACGTAAATAATCAGCTTTCAAAAGAAAAAGTAAACATCGATGATATAAAAATGCCAGTTGAAACAACAGATGGAATGAATCCCGATTCGATTAAAAATATAATTTATACCGGAGAAAGCAATATTGTTTATTATCTTGAAAACAGATACCATTTAAGTTTACCAATTCCGGTATATCTTACACAGGGTGGAGGAAAAATAATTATTGAAATTGTTGTTGACCGCCAGGGAAGAGTAATTCAGGCAACCCCAAAAGCTGGTCAAAAGGTGCGCGACGAACAAATAATTCATTATGCTCAAACAGCAGCTTTAAGAACTGTATTTAACTCAGACCCAAAAGCACCTCAAAATCAGAAAGGAACCATTCATTATAATTTTATTGCGCAGTAAATAAATGTTATTTCAGTTTTATCTTTAACATGATTTAACAACATTGTTTTGTGCATTTCCAAAACTGCTTTTATCTTTGTGGTACGTTTATTTTCATAAGTTTAGGTTTAGTTAGGTTAGTTAGTTTAATGAGAAAAGGATGGGTTATTGAACCCGTCCTTTTTGATTTTATATAGAATCTTAATACACCCCTCCATTTATATTTATTTTTTTTCTTTTATAATTAATTTACTTTTTATATTTACACCTAATTGATTGTTTACAAGCTAAATTTCTAATATTAAAACCAATTTGAGCTAACAGAGTATAAGAATAATTCTAAAGTTAGGGTTACCTTTTTAGTAATAATCGAATAATATAACAGAAGATGATAGGATATAGTGACGAGCAAATTCTGAAGGGAATACTGCGACATGATAATTTAATATTGCAGTACATATACAAACAGTACTATTACAATATAAATTATTTTATCAGAAAAAATCAGGGTAGCGAAGATGATGCAAGTGACATATTTCAGGAAGCTGTAATTATTATTTACAGGAAAATTAAAGAGAACGATTTAATTTTCGAAAAGAGTTCTTTTAAAGGCTATTTGTTTTCGGTTTGTCGGTTTTTGTGGTTAAAGCAACTCGAGAAAAGACGAATTGAAAAAGAAAAAATAAATGATTCATTACCCTACCAGGAAGATTTGTATGATGATAGTTTGAATGAACTGGTAGAAAAAAATGAAAGGTATGGATTATATCAGAAGCATTTTGGTACATTAAGTACTGACTGTCAGAAGCTGATGCAGTTGTTTTTTGAAAAGGTTTCGCTCAAGGACATTGCAAAAGTTATGGGGTACAAAAGTGAAAAATATGCCAAAAAGCGAAAATTTAAATGCAAGGAATTGCTTATCAGCAGAATAAAACAGGACGCAGAATTTAAAAAAATACTTGAAGATGATACTTAAAACAGACTTTTTCGATTTAATCGAAGACTACTGCCTTGAGCAGTTGGACGAAGATTTAAAACTTAAATTTGAAGCCGAACTTTTAAAAAATAACGGGCTGAAAAAAGAGTTAAATCTTTGGAGCGATTTACAAAAAGCAATAGGAGAAAAAGAAATATTATCCCTCAGAAATGAATTGGAGAAAGTAACCCGGCAGAACACAAATAATGTTTCTTTCGACGAATCTTTTGAATTATTAAACGAATTTGCAGAGGTACAGGAAATTTCTGAAATGCTTTCCTCCGAAGAGTTAGTTAGGTTCTATGATTCATTGCCAAAGGTTCATGCTTATCATCATATTTCAACCTCAAACGAAAATATTCATCAATTTTATAAAACGCAAAATAACCCAGAAGATGTAAAAACAGATGACATTTCATGTGATTTGGATTTTGATGAGTTTGAGGGATTGGAAGAAGCAATTCTGGAAAAAGATATTTTACAGTTCAGACAAACATTAAAACAGGTAGCGAAATCAATTGAACCTCAGTTTTCAGTTGAGGAAATAGATGATTACTTAACAGGAGAAATTTCTGAAAGAGATTACATCGATTTTGAAACTAATTTGATTCAAAGCAGATCACTGGGGCAGGAAGTAAAATTGCATCGCGAAATTGAAAAATCGTTACAGGAAAATGATATTATGGATTTGCGAAACCAGATTTCTGTTATTCTTCGTTCAGAAACTTCATGGAATGTAAGTGAAAAGAGTATTGAAGATTATATTGATGGCGTTTTGGAAGGAGAGTTATTTGAAGAATTTGAAATTGAATTGAAGGATAATATTGATTTAATTGCTGAAGTTGAATTACGAAAGCAGGTTAATAATTCAATACTCGAGAAGGATGTTTTGGATTTACGGGAAAAACTAAAGGTTGCAAGGGAATCGTCAGAAATTAAGAAGGTAAAAATGTTAATTCCTGAGACAAAAGATGGTCAAATAAAATTCTGGCGAAGGAGCGTTGCAATATTTATTGTTTTGGTTGGATTGGCAGGTGTTCTATCGAATGGCTTTATTTCTGTTAGCAGAACTTATGATAGTTATTTTGAAGCACCGTCATGGTCACCGGAAAGGTCGGTTAACGGCGATGTTACCCTTTTACAGACAGCAAACAGAGCCTATTTGAATGAAGATTATGAAAAAGTAGTTCAAACTTTAAAACAGGCAACTGTATCAAATATTGAAAACCCGGTTTTTGATTTTTATATAGCAGCAAGTTTGCAAAATATGAATAAATATAACGAAGCTATAGCTGCATATACACGAGTAATAAATAATGGCGATAACTTATTTGTTAATGAAGCGGAGTGGTACAGAAGCATATGTTATCTGAAGGCTGGAGATAAGCAAAGGGCAAAAGTTGAATTACTTGCGGTTATTGAGAAGAAAGGTTATTATGAAAACCAGGCCAAAGCAGTAATTAGAAGACTTAAATATTCTTTTAAATAAAATAATTTTTAAACCACACATTCTATTCTAAAAAATTATTTTTTAAAATTGTCTCTGTTAATGAAATAAAATACAAGTAAGAAATACAAATTCATTCTGTTAAGCCCGTTTCTTTCGGGCTTTTTTTATACGGATAGCCTGATCGATTCCGATTGCAAGAATGGCTAAAATTAGTAAAACGAAAAAATAGAAATCGTAACTATTATACAGAGGTGTATTATCGCCAATACTAACAAAACCCAGCCAGTAGTGCGGATGTGCCCTCCTTGAATTAACCGATTCGAGATAATTCAGTTTTGCCAGTCGCAATGATTCATCCTTTGGTTTGCCCTTTTTTAAATTTCGGTAAAACGAAGTCATAATCTCTGTTCCGCTTTCATCCTCAACTTCCCATAATGACATAATTATAGTTGGACATCCGGCATAAAGGAAACCGCGTGCAAGACTCATAATTCCTTCCCCCTTTTTTAATTGCCCGGTTCCTGTATTACATGCACTTAAAACGGTTAATTTTGCTTTTAATTTAAAATTGTAAATGTCCGCAGTGTTAATTAGTCCATTATTGGTGGGATCTACGGATTTATTTTGTGCAAATGTAAGACTTGAAAAAGCAGGCAAAGAATCGTTGATGAATGCATGCATTGCAAGATGCAAAATATCGTAATCTTCAACATTTTTCCTGAAATTTTCTTCAGAGGCTTCCTCTCCAAAAAATGCCTTTGTTTTTATTATTTTCGATATTTGGGCTACTTCTTTTTGAGCACCGGATAATGTAATTAACGAAAGTTTTTTTTGTTCAATTTCAATGTAATCTCCTTCTTTGTATTCCGGTGCAAATGCCAAAACTTTAATTTTCGATTTTTTCCCGGCAGAAACATGTTTGAAAAGTAAATTTGCCGAGTTTGAGTAGTTAATACAGTAATTTCGAATTAAATAGTTTAACTGATTGAATTCAATAATTTTTGAAGTGTCGGGAAGTTCTGTAAGTAAAGCATCAAAAGGAATATAACTGAGTTTTCCATCAGGAATAATGGTTAAATTTTTATTTTCAATTTGATTTTTGAAGGGCAAAATCAGACTTTTATAAAGTTCATTTGAAAAGATACAAAATTGTCTTACATCTTCTTTTTTTGTAAACATATATTCGGTACTCGACATAAAATCAAACATTTCCTTAACTGATTTAGAGAAGTTTGTTTCAATTTTCAACTTATAGAAATCCAGATTGCCGGTACTTATTAAAAATGAATAAAGTTCAGTAACCGAATCCGTTTCATTTAGAACATATTCGATGATTACCTGATCTTTTTTTAGTTTTTGCTGAATTTCTTTTGCCGATAACATTGAGTTGGAATATTTCAGATCATAAAAATCTTTATATTCACTTTCCATCAATCTGTTTAAATCTTCACGGTTCCTGGTCGCAGCAAAAATTTCTTTGTTATATTCAATAATTAATGCACTGTCCGTATTTGATTTACTGTTTTCTTCATGAAGTTTATTCGAAAATATGGTAATGGTATTATTAAATTTTCTCTCTAAATTCAATAAACTGTCAGGCACAAGGCTGTTTTCAAGCGCGAGTTGATCGGAAATTTTCTCGAACACCGAACTGCTTTTAATTCGTTCCGCATTTTCAAATGCCAGTTCGAGATATTTATTATCCCTGGTTATTGAATAAGCAGAGTACGAAATTTTAACTATTTGATTAAAAGTAGCATTTTCGAGTTCAGTTAACTGAATTTTACTTGCATCATCCGAAATTTCTTTTCGTGCCCGTTGAATTAAGGAACCTAATATTTCGTAATTATTGATTGCCTGTAACATTGATTCATTTAAAATAATGGCATCTTTTGATTGTTCCAGATTTGAAAGTTCATAGTAGTTGTCAGCTATAAGTTTTAAAATTAAAATACAATCCATTAGAGATAACCACTTCGGTGATTCATTCACAATTTCAATACTATAGTTCTGAGAAAAATTAAGTGCAGTTAAACCTTTTTTGTATAAGATAATGGCGTCATTTAAGTTATGCACTTTTTGTTTTTTAAATCCTTCAATATTTTGAGTTGCAACAGGTTTATTTTCCGCTAGCAGGCCAGCATTTTTGTAATAGTCTGACATTACAATACCGTTAACTATTTTTGATAATTGAATGTTTTGAAATGCTTTATTTAACATTTCTTCTGCATCAGTGAACTGATCAATGGAAATTAAAAAACCAGAGTATTTTATATAGGAAGTGGCAATGTTTAAATAGTTATCCTTATTTAATTCAACATTTAAATCAATCGCTTTCTTAAAATATTCTTTTGATTTCGACATATCACCCTTTATCTGATAAATAGAGGCAAGCAAATCGTAAAATAATACCTGATCCTCAGGATATGCAATTTTTAAATTTCTATTTGCTATTTCAATTGCGTTATCTGTTTGGTTAGTAATGTAATATAGATCAGCAATGCTGTAATTTAAACCTGCAATTTCTTGGGGAGAAGATGAAATTTCATTTCTAAATATTAGAAGCGCATGTTCAAAATACTGCAAAGCTTTTATATAATCCAACTTACTTCGATATACATTGCCTATATTAATAAAAAGGTTAGCCATCTGAAGATAGGGATATTTTTCGGCAAGTGAATAATTGATTTCAGCGAGTTCATAATTTTGAAGAGCCAGGTCTAATTGTCCAAGATTTCGATACGTTCTGCCTATTCCTATATATACTCCAGCCAGATTTTTATTTTTTGAACCGAATAATTTTTTTCTTAGATTAAGTGATTCATTGAATGTGTCAAGTGCTTTTGTATATAATCCTTTTTGATAAAACGAAATTGCTTCTTTATAGAGGCTAACAGATTGAATACTATCTGATATAAAACTAGAATTCTGACTTTGACAGAAAAAAGGATATAAAATAATAACTATTAGATATTTATACTTCTTATTTATAGTCATTTAATTCAGTTTTTCAAAGGGCAATTTAACAAGAATTTGTTTTTTTTTCTAATAGTGGGTTACCTTTTTTATTATTTGAGAATATATGTACAGAATGTGTGGTTATTAAGTCTTACAATTTTATTTTATTTATCATGAAAAATTTATTGGGATCTTTCAAAACAAGAGAATTCAGAGTTAACGGAGTTGAGTTTTTAAACGAAAATGAAATGAACCAAATCCGTGGTGGTGCAGACGTTCCAAAACCAACAACTAAACCTCGTGAAGTTTGGGATCCTGAAACAGTATAATTTTTTCTATCCAAAATATACTAAAAAATTATTATGAAACATAATAATTTTCCGAAATCAGGTATTGAATTATTAAGCACTGATGAAATGCTTCGTATTCGTGGAGGTGCAGAGGTTCCAAAACCAACAACACGGCCACGTGAAGTTTGGGATCCGGATGTCGCAGCATTTACTCAGCGAAATGCAGCCAGTTCAGAAGAAGTAACGTTTTTATCTGTTTTGTTGAATTGGCTTAAAAAATAAGTAGCTGATTCTTCAGGAAAGAGTTTTCAAGTACAAAATACAGACCCAATTAAGATTAAGATAATAATTTTTTCAGGGGGTTAAAACACACCAGATGTTTTAATTCCCTTTTATTTTGTTCTTTCGTTTCGTTTTCCGCTAAAAAGTTTATAGTTGTTAAACTTGCATTTTAATGAACCATTATATAAATCCAGTTTTACATCTGGTTTTAAACCAACAAATTTGAAACTTTCCACCGACGAAGACAATATCCATGCAACGTTCCCGGCAAACTGGTGTTTCAATCTTTCACCAATCATTCCATATAATTCATTTAAATCACGTTCCTTTAACCTTTCGCCATAAGGAGGATTGATGATTATCATCCCGTTATTGATGTCAATTTTTAAATCTTTAAAATCGGAAACCTGAAATTTGATTTTATTAAATACCAAAGCCCTTCTGGCGTTGGTTTGCGCATTTAATAGATTACTTCCTGAAATATCGGATGCAAAAATCTGATGTTTGAATTCTCTTTTTTTAGTTTCTTTTTTGATATCATCCAAAAGTAGCTGATCAAAATCGCGCCAGTTTTCAAAAGCGTAGTTTTTCCGAAATTTACCTGCCGGAATATTGTATGCAATCATTGCTGCCTCAATTGGTAATGTTCCTGAGCCACACATCGGATCCATAAAATCGCAGTTTCCTGTCCAGCCACTCAATCTAATCATTCCTGCGGCCAAAACTTCGTTTAACGGTGCTTCTCCCTGATTTATCCGATACCCTCTTTTGTGAAGAGATTCCCCGGAACTATCCAAAGAAATAGTGCAAGTGTCTTCATGAATGTGTAAATCAATTACAATTTCAGGATTTTCAGTATCTACATTGGGGCGTTTTCCTACTTTATTTCTGAAATGGTCGGCAATTGCATCTTTTGCCTTTAATGATGCAAACATAGAGTTGGTAAAATCTTTTGTGTTGCCAACTGTACTGTGAATTACAAAACTTTGATCAACTCCAAAATACTTTTGCCAATCGATTTCCTTGCATTTGATGTAATACTGTTCGATATTTTTAAAACGGAAAAACTCAATTTCTTTTAAAATACGTAAGGAAGTTCTCAATAAATAATTCGATTTATAGATGATTTTCAGGTCTCCTTCATAAAAAACTGCACGGTTTCCCAAGGTAATGTTTTGTCCACCAATGTCTTTTATTTCATCGGCCAATACCTGTTCGAGGCCTGAAGTAGTTTTAGCTACCAAACGAAAATTTTTCAAAATGCCTATTTTAAAAGATTGATATTATATACCTGCTCCATGCGAAAAAGTTGATTCTTTTGCCTTCGATTGTACAATTTTGGAATACGGCGGTAAATCGGTTGTAACCCAAACATTACCTCCAATTACCGATCCTTTCCCAATAGTAACCCGCCCAAGTATTGTTGCACCTGCATAAATCACAACGTCATTTTCAACTATTGGATGACGGGGAATTCCTTTAATCGGGTTTCCATTTTCGTCGAGTGGGAAACTTTTTGCACCCAAAGTAACCCCCTGGTAAATTTTTACATTATTACCTAAAATCGAAGTTGAGCCAATTACTACTCCTGTTCCGTGGTCAATTGTAAATTTTTCGCCTATTTGAGCTTTTGGGTGAATATCAATTCCAGTTTCGCCATGCGCCATTTCTGATATAAAACGGGGAATTAAAGGAACATCCAATTGCAAAAGTTTATGCGCAACACGATAATTGGTTATTGCACGAATTGCCGGATAGCAAAAAATAACTTCGCCCAGATTTCTGGCTGCCGGATCATTTAAAAATGTAGCTTCAACATCGGTAACCAGTTGTCGTCGTATTTCAGGAAGAAATTCAATAAATTCAATGGCATTTTGCTTTGCCCGGGCTTGATGTTTTTCAACTTTATTGGCTTTTTCATCAACACATTCAAAACACATTCCTGCTAAAATCTGTTCGCTTAAAATCTCGTAAAGTTCATCAACATAAACACCCATATAATGTTGTGTAGTATTGGTTCTCAACGAAGTATTTCCAAAATAACCAGGGAAAAGTATTTCGCGAACCAAATCAATAACTTTGCTTAATTTGGCAATTGAGGGTAGGGGTTCGCCCATTTTATGCTGATGACAAACAATTTGATAGGACGCCGGGTCGCTAAGTTTTTGAATTGTTCGTGCTATTTTGTTTTCGAATTCGTTTGTTGTCATTTTTTATCGGAGTATTGATTTTCAAAACTACATACTATTTTACTATGTTCTTATTTAAACATACAATCCTTTTTGTTGTTGACGAATTATTTCAATTCGGATATATATTTTAATGCATTCAGAAATCTTTTGTCTTCAAAACCGCTTACTATTTTGTATTTGAAATTAAATTCTGTAATGTTTTCGATGTATTTATTTTGAAGTATTTTTCTGTTTTCACCACCATTTTCGCGAACAGGATCGGCTATCCAGGGTAAATCGATATCGCAAACCAAAAACAGATCAATCTTTGTATTTTGGATTTCATTTATCATCCAATCGGGAGATTTGTGGTAAACAAACTCAAACCAAATTTTGGTAACAATAAGCCAGGTATCCAAAAAAATGTATTCACTATCAATGTTTACCAGTTCTTTAAATTGTTCAACCTGAATTTTTGCAATATTCTCAATGTCAGAATAGTTGTATTTCCGACCAAGAACTTCAACATATTCACGCGCAATTTCGGGAATAAACGGAACTTTAAAATGGTTGGCCAGCCTTTCTGTCAACGTACTTTTCCCGGTTGATTCAGCGCCGGTAATAACAATTATTTTAGGTTGAATTTTCAATTTTCAGGTTTTAAATCTTTCTTCCATTCAAAATAACCGAAAAATGCCATTATTGTATAAACTAAAAACAGAATAACAGTTGGCCAAAGATTCTTAAAAATATATAATCCGGTTGAAACAAAATCAACAAAAATCCAGATTATCCAGTTTTCCAGATATTTTTTTGCCAGCATCCAGGTTGCAATAATGCTCAGTGTGGTTGTAAGCGAATCTAAAAAAGGAACATCAGAATCAGAAAACCGGATTAAAATAAAGAGAATGATAACATAAATCAGAATTGAAACGGTTCCCAGTTTTATCCATAATTTTCTGTTAGTTAATTTTACCAGGAGCGGTGATTTTTTATTTGTTTCGTTACCTTTAAACCAGAAATACCAACCATAAAAACTTATGGCAACATAATAAACCTGCAAACTCATTGCAGCATAAAGTGCTGATTTGTAAAAGACCAAAACATAAAGCAACGATGTAAGTATGCCAGTTGGCCAGGTTAGGATGTTTTGTTTTGTCGAAAAACGTATATATAAAATACCAAGAATGGCTCCCAGCAATTCAGTTTTATTGCTATCGAGCCATTCTAATATTGTTCCGGCCATTTTTTAATGTTGATTGGAAACTAAAAGTTTATTGAATTCTTTTTGATTTCCAATCACTTTTAATGCCTCTAAAACTGTTTCGTCATCACTGTACAGAACTTTGTAGAAATCATCTCGCGAATACAAGTCGCGGGCAATGTATGCTTTTACCTCTTTCTTCAAATCATTTTTTATAAACAACAGACTTTCTTCGTTTTTTTCAATTCCTTCCTTTACACCGTTTTCTGCAATTTCATTTATTGTTTCATCTGTTATTTCAAATTTCGATTCAAAGTTTTTGAACTCGGGGTATTTTGATTTTAATTCATCTCGATGTTTATCAATGTAATCGAGAGCAAAATTGTAAACGATATTGTTTCTGCGTAAACTGTTACCATATGGATAATGTTTTGAAGTATCAACGGGTACAAAAATGTCGGGCATTACACCACCACCTCCGTAAACAGTTCTGCCGTTTAATAGTGTTTTGAATTTAAGTGAATCTGAAAAAACAATACTATCGGCATTTAACATTTCTCCGCTTGTTAATCTTTTTTCATAGTCTTTCCTATATTCTTTAACTCCCTCTTCATAAGGTTTTTGAATACACCGGCCGCTTGGAGTATAGTAATGGGCAGTAGTCAACCTAACCATCGAACCGTCGGTTAAATAATAAGGTTTTTGAACAAGTCCTTTCCCAAACGAACGTCGCCCAATAATAATTCCCCTGTCCCAATCCTGAATAGCACCCGCAACAATTTCGCTGGCTGAAGCCGAATTTTCATCAACCAAAACTACCAGATTCCCTTTTTTAAATTCACCATTTGCGGTTGCAAGGTATTCTCTTTTGGGCTCATTTAATCCACTGGTATAAACAACCAAATCTTCATTTTTTAAGAATTGTTCAGACAATTCGATAGCTTTTGTCAGATAACCACCACCGTTCCCACGCAAATCCAAAATCAGATTCTGAATGTTTTGCCTTTTCAAATCTTTAATTGCAGTTACAAATTCTTCAGTTGTTGTGGCCGAAAACTTATTCAGTTTTATCAATCCTGTGCTTTGGTTTATCATGTACGAAGCATCGAGACTGTTAATTGGAATTTTATCGCGAACAATAGAGAAATCCAATAGTCCCGGATTATTTTTCCGGTGTACCTTTAAATTGACAGTGGTTCCTTTATCTCCTCTGAGCATATCGAAAACATCGCTGTTTTTCAAGCCAATTCCGGCTATATTTTTATTGTCAACTTCAACAATCCTGTCGCCAGCCAAAAGTCCGACTTTTTCTGATGGTCCCCCTGAAATTGTGGTAGTTACAAGTAAAGTATCTTTAAAAATATTAAAAGAAATTCCAATTCCTTCAAAATTCCCAACCAGTGGCTCATTCATTTTGTCCACTTCATCCTTCGACATATAAACCGAATGGGGATCCAATTCACTTAAAACATTTACTATTGCTTTTTCAGTTAGTTCATCAACATTGGCCGAATCGACATAATAACTATCAATCAGTCTTAATAATCTACCAAACTTAAGTTGATTTTGCTGCACTGTTTCCTGCGCTGAAACAGGTATAACAGGGATTACAAAAAGTATTGTAAGCAAAAAGATAATTGAAGTATTTTTAATTTTATCGAATAATAAATTTTGCATAATCATAGTATTTTCAATTTAAACATCTCACCACTCAGTCAATAACCATTCCAAATATAACCGTGTGATTTTTAATACACAACAATTATTCCCATTCTATTGTTGCGGGCGGTTTCGAGCTGATATCGTAAACAACCCTGTTTATTCCTTTTACTTTATTTATGATTTCATTCGACATTTTTGCAAGAAAATCATAAGGTAAATGTACCCAGTCGGCAGTCATTCCATCAGTGGAGGCCACTGCTCTGAGCGCAACAGCGTTTTCGTAAGTACGCTCATCACCCATTACACCAACCGATTGCACCGGTAGTAACATTACACCAGCCTGCCATACCTTATTATACAAACCCCAGTTTTTTAATCCGTTAATAAATATTGAGTCAGCCTCTTGTAATATTCTTACTTTTTCGGGTGTTACATCGCTCAGAATCCTGATTCCAAGACCTGGTCCCGGAAAAGGATGTCGCCCCAGTAATTCCTGCTTTATTCCGAGTGCTTTACCAACCAAACGAACCTCATCTTTAAATAAAAGTCGAAGTGGTTCTACTATTTTCAATTTCATTTTTTCGGGAAGTCCGCCAACATTGTGATGCGATTTGATGGTAGCCGATGGTCCGTTTACCGATACCGATTCAATTACATCGGGATAAATTGTTCCCTGTGCAAGCCATTTCACTTCCTGAATTTTATGCGCTTCTTCATCGAAAACCTCAATAAAATTTTTGCCAATCGATTTCCTTTTGAGTTCAGGATCCGTAATTCCATTTAAACCATCCCAGAATTTTTGTTTTGCATCTACTCCAATTACATTCAACCCCATGTCTTTGTAAGAGTGCAGTACATCTTCAAACTCATTTTTCCGGAGAAGACCATTATCAACAAAAATGCAAGTTAGATTTTTGCCGATTGCCTTGTGCAATAAAACTCCGGCAACGGAAGAATCCACTCCACCTGACAAGCCAAGTACAACTCTGTCGTTTCCAAGTTTTTGCTTTAATTCGGCAACCGTAGTTTCCACAAACGAATCAGGAGTCCAGTTTTGTTTGCAACCGCAAATATCGGCAACAAAATTTTCCAAAAGTTGTTTGCCTTCGGTTGTGTGGTAAACTTCGGGGTGAAACTGTATTCCCCAACTTGGTTCATCATCGATTTTGTAGGCAGCAAAATTTACATCTTCAGTTGATGCAATTACTTTATAACTTTTTGGCATGCGTACAATTGTGTCTCCATGCGACATCCAAACCTGAGTGTGCAGATTTATATTGTTGAAAAGTTTACAGCCATGATCGATATAACCAAGGTTCGCCCTGCCATATTCACGACTGTTTGATGGTGCTACCTCGCCTCCAAAAAAATGTGCCATATATTGCGCACCGTAGCAAACCCCCAGAATTGGAATTTTTCCTTTTATTTCTGAAAGATCAAGTTTAGGCGCATCATTGTCGCGAACCGAAAACGGACTGCCCGATAGAATTACTCCCTTTACCGAATCATCGATTTTAGGGAAATGATTAAATGGATAAATCTCGCAATACACGCTTAATTCGCGCACTTTTCTACCAATTAACTGTGTATATTGAGAACCAAAATCAAGAATCAGAATTTTTTCCTGCATGAAAATATTTTTATCGTCGTAAAATTAAAGGCAAAAGTAAAAATTACACCACAAATAAAATTGGTTTGTTCATTAAAATGAACCGGATGTTAACAAGAAAGGAAAAACCAATTCATTATTAGTTCAATTCGGGCAAAAATTAATTTCAAATAAAACCGTTTCAAAAGTTGGGTTGGTCAATTATTATTATTTTTGGCGAATTATAAATTTGACTGTCAATGAAGATTTATCAATTTTTAATGTTGTTTTTTTTGTTTTTTGCTTTTTCTCAAATTGCAGACAGCCAGAATATAAAGGAGAATGAATTGGTTGTAATTCAGGGTGAGAGATTTGTACTTCATCAGGTTCGAACTGGTGAAACTGTTTATTCTATCTCGCGCGATTTCAAAATTGAATCGACATTGCTGCAAAAACACAATCCGGGTATTTCTGAAGGATTAAGTATTGGTGATATTCTGAAAATCCCGTTTAACGAAAATGTTGATTTATCGCAATTTCCGAATATCAAAAAAGGCGATCCAACTGATTTTTTAAGTCATACCATTAATTCTAACAGCGAAACGGCTTATTCAATTTCAAAGACTTACAAGATAACAGTTGAGGAAGTTTACGCATATAATCCAACAGTTCAGCGATTTAAAAAGGGTTTGGTGTTAAAAATACCTCAATGGAATTTTAAACCTAAAACTGACATAAACGAAAATGTGCAGGAACAACAAGTTATCAATCAAAATAAAACCAGTAAAGATTTGATTGAACATACTGTTGTATCGGGCGAAACCTTGTATTCTATTGGTAAAAAATATCAAATAACTGAAAGTGAGATAATTCAATTCAATCCAGATGCTGTAAATCTAAGGGCTGGGTCTAAACTGCTTTTACCTGTAAAACAGGCTGAGAATAAAACTGGTATTTCTGCTTCTGAAAAAACTGTTCAAGGTAAATATGTAAATCACACTATTGTTTCGGGAGAGACTTTGTTTGGATTGACAAAAAAATATCAGGTAACTGAAGATGAATTAAAATCGGTAAATCCTGAACTGAGTACTTCATTTCGGACGGGTACAGTTTTAAAAATTCCGGTAAAGGAAAATAATTTAAATCAGCCAGAAACCATAAATGACGTTGTTGAGTTTGTAAATAAAACATCAGAACCTGTTTCGGAAGTTGAACAAACTTTAAAAATCCCGGTGGATTGTGTACAGGAAAAATCGGGAATAACTAACAAAACTTTTGTTGTTGCACTTTTTTTACCTCTTTTTCTTGATGCAAACGATGAGTTGAATAACCAAATTATTTTAGAAGAAACAGATACTTTGAGCCAGATTGAAGAAGTGAAAGGAATTGCGATTTCCGACACAATTATTGAAGAGGCAAAGCCGTTACAACTGACCCGCCAGTTTTACGGAAACAGCGAGAATTTTCTTCAGTTTTACGAAGGAGTTTTGATTGCTGTTGATTCGATGCAAAAAGCCGGAATGAAGATTGAATTGAATGTGTTTGACACGAAAGATAATCCTGAATCGGTAAGAAAAATAATTAACAGTGAAGACTTTGCTGTAACTGATTTGATTTTAGGGCCTGTTTATGAAAATGTGCAAAAAGAAGTTGCCCTGATCGCAGCAAAACATCAAATTCCAGTAGTTTCTCCGTTTACCCCAAAATCAGGTATTATTAGCAGTAATCCGCAGTTTTATCAAATTAATCCAACCCGCGAATATTTAGCTGAAACAACAATTGATATGATTGTTGCCGGGTATGCAGAATCTAACTTTATTGTCGTTGGAACATCATCTTACGCAGGAACTCCCGAAGGACAGATGGTGGAATATATAAGGAAAAAATTGGATTCAGGTGGTGGAAAATATACTGAATACGATTTCAGAAAGGAAAGGTCGCGCGGATTAAAAAATATTTTGTTGCCCGATATGGAAAACGTTATTTTCATTCCATCGTCAGATGAGGGGGAATTAAGTGTTGCAATTTCAAATATCAACAACCTCGCCGACGAGTATTCGATTACACTAATTGGAACAAGTAATTACCAACAAAAGTATCCAAGTATTGAAGTTGCTCATTATCATAACCTTAAACTAAAATATATCAATCCGTACTGGATTGATTATTCGAAAAATACAACCAAAAATTATATTGAAAAATTTGTTGTCAGTTTTGGAACTGAACCCAATAGTTATGGTATTCAGGGATTTGACGCTGCCTGGTATTTTTTGAACGCTTTATATTATTATGGAAAAGATTTTAATGCCTGTCTTCCTTATTTGAACCTTGATCTTTTACAGGGAAATTATTATTTTAAAAGAGTTTCATCGGCTGGAGGGTTCATGAATCAAGGGGTTTCAGTAATTTCGTATAACCGCAATTTTGAGGTTGAAAGACAAAGGGTAATTGGACAACCAAAAATTGAGGGGGCAAATTAAACCAGTTTAAAACGAGGGAACCGTTCTCTCATTTATAAAAGTTAGTAGCCTTGTTTCCAGCGTGTCTCCTTTATTTAGAAAAAGAACGGTTCCTTTGATCGTTAAAAATTCAATCTTCAAACTCGTTAAAAGTCTTTTTAATAATTTCAATCGCTTCCATCATTTCAGGTTCGGTAATAATTAGTGGTGGTGTAAACCTGATAATATGTTCATGAGTTGGTTTTGCAATCAACCCATTTTCTTTGAGTCGCAAACAAACATCCCAGGCAGTTTTACCATTGTTAGGTTTTACTGCAATTGCATTCAGCAGGCCTTTTCCCCGCACAATTTCAATCATTTTCGAATCTACGGCTTTCATCTCATTTCGGAAAATTTCTCCCATTCGATTTGAGTTTTCCACCAGATTTTCATCCTGAATAACATCGAGTGCAGCCATTGCAACCCTCGCTGCAATTGGATTTCCGCCATAAGTACTGCCATGTTCACCGGGTTTAATGGTCAGCATTATTTCATCGTCAGCCAAAACACACGAAACCGGGTAAACTCCACCCGAGACGGCCTTACCAAGAATCAAAATATCCGGACGAACATTTTCATGGTCGCAGGCAAGCAATTTACCAGTGCGTCCCAGGCCGGTTTGAACTTCATCTGCAATAAATAGGACATTGTATTTTTTACATAGTTCGGCCGCTTTTTTCAAATAACCTTCATCGGGAACAAAAACCCCTGCTTCGGCCTGAATCGGCTCAACCAGAAATCCGGCAACATTTGGGTTTTGCAATTCCTGTTCAAGCCGGTCAATGTTGTTAAACGGAATATGAATAAACCCGGGAGTGAAAGGTCCGTAATGATTGTATGCGTCAGGATCTGACGACATCGAAACAATGGTAATTGTCCGGCCATGAAAGTTTCCTTCGCAAACAATAATTTTTGCCTCGTTTGCCGGAATTCCTTTCACTTTGTATGCCCATTTCCTTGTGAGTTTTAAAGCAGTTTCATCCGCTTCGGCACCCGAATTTATGGGCAACATTTTATCGTAGCCAAACAATTTGGTCATATACTCTTCCCAATCGCCCAAAACATTGTTGTAAAAAGCGCGCGAAGTCAGTGCCAGTGTATTTGCCTGTTCGGTTAATGCTTTTGTAATTTTCGGATGACAGTGCCCCTGGTTAACTGCTGAGTACGCTGATAAAAAATCAAAATATTTTTTTCCTTCCACATCCCACACATAAATTCCGTTGCCTTTTGCCAGTACTACCGGCAGTGGATGATAATTGTGTGCGCCAAATTTATCTTCTTTGGCCATGTAATCTTGTGATGTTAATAATGTCATAATTTCGTTTTAAAATTTGTACAGAATTACAATTTTAACAAGGAATTACAAAATAAAGAGTGGTGTTAAAAAGCACTGAAAAACGTCATGTTTTAAGGACTATTTCCAAAATCTGGTAAGTGCAACTTCGGTTAAAATAAAAATTAAAGCCAGTATTAAGAACCATTTCCAAAGTTGTTTTCCGTTTTGAATTTCATCAAATATTTCAGAAAAATTACGGTCGGTATTTTGCACTACCTGTGCATTTTTTAACTGCGCAGCATCAATTTTATCCTGTAATCCACTTTCGTCAAAATATTTTAAATCAGACTCTTTCCTATCATAGTTAAAAGCCATCGACGAAAGTGTTGTATCTTCATTTTGAATCAGGTAATGTCCGTCGGTTTGAATTTGATCGAAAAATTCAAGTTGTGTTCCGCGGTTCGATATGGTTTTTGCCGGAACAAACTTTTCACCGTTTTTCTTATTCAGTATTTCAATGGTTGAATTTAAGTTGATGTTTTTACTGCCCTGAATTTCGTAAAAGGTATTTCTTCCAACTATGTACGACATTTCTTCGTTGGGCAAACTGTATAAAACAATATTATATATACTGGGTGTAAAAAGAATATCGCGAGCAAACGACTCATTTTTCTTCACCAGCGGGAATCCAAAAATCCAAACTTTTCCGTTTTCAAAATTTACGGTTGACAAAGCTTTGTCATAATTCTGAAACCAAAGCAAACGGGTTTCGGCGGAGTAAGTGTTGTTTTCGAACTGTAAATGCCCTTTTATTTCAGGGTAAATCGGATTCTCCTCTTTTTTGCGGAAAACATCTTTAAAGAATTTGTTTTCAAAATCGATTCCGGAAATTTTTTGTCGGGTTGTATCCTTTCCAATAACCTGACTTACATTAAACAAGGTAAGTAAGTTATTTAGTAATTCCGGATTGTTGTTTTCATCTGGAAAAATTACAACAGACGATCCGTTGGCTACACTATTCTTTAGTTCGCTTAAAAATCCTGTTGAAAAATTTTCAAGATTGATTAAAAATATGGTATTGTAATCGTTTAACTTGCTGATTTGCAGATTTTGCTCATTCATTTCATCGAGCAAAATATAATTGTCATCTCTGAATAATGCCGAAATATAAGCCAATCCTTCTTTCGATTCTTTTGTATTACTGAAAACTGCAAGTGATTTTAGCTGTGGTTCAACATAATAGCTTAGAAACCAATTGTTGTCGTGGGTAAACGGATAGTCTGATATTTCGATATTGCCCAATTGTAAACCACTTGAATTGTTGGTGTATTTCAAACTGGCTGTAATTTCGTTTTGTGCATTTACCGAAAAATTGGTAATTGATTTTATGGAGTCGTTTAAAATAAGTTTTAATGGCAGGTTCTGGTAGTTTTGGTTCGAACTGTTTTTTATCCTGACAAAAAATTCTTCTTCCTGTTTCAAGCGGTGAGCAGGAACTTCAACCCAGCACGAATCAATATATAAGTTGGCTACATCATTCGGTTTCAACCGCATGAAGTAACTAAAAACCGGTTCGTCGTTAAAATTACCGATATCGGAAATAGATTGCTGAAAATCGGAAATAAAATAAAGGTGTTTGTCGGTTGAAGTTTCGTTTACCGCCTGATTTTGAATTGCAAAACGGTTGTATATCATCGAAAGTGGAATTACAGCCGGTGATGGCTGAATTTCGGCAACCTGCTGAATAAACTGTTCCTTGTTAAAAACGTTCTGATGTTTTGGTTTTAAATCATTGGTTAACAGTTTAAACTTTGTTCCGGCAGGGTAAGCCATACAAATTTCAAGTGCTTTGTTTCTGGCAACTTCAAGTAACTGACCATTTTCAGAAAGGGCATTCATGCTGAATGAATTGTCGATGTAAATACCAACAATCTGATTCGGTTGTTTTTTTGTATCGGTTGTTGCCGGAATGTAAGGTTGTGCAAAGGCAAAAACCAGGAAAATGATTGTTAAAATGCGAGCCAGAAGAATCAGTAACTGTTTTAACCTCGATTTATTCTTCGATTCCTTTTTGATATCTTTTAAAAAGCTGACATTGCTGAAATACACCGTTTTATATTGCCTGAAACTAAACAAATGAATGATAATAGGAATGGCAATTGTAAAAAGCGCAAATAGAAATGTAGGGAAAAGGAATTTCATTATCTGATTATATGATTAATTACTAACGATATTTTAATAATCTGTGAATCTTTGGCATTCATCATTTAAAAATTGCAATCTCTTTTTCACCTGTCGATTTAATATATCCGCGAAACATTCCACTGGTATTAAATTCCATTGCAATATTTCCGTTGGTATCAAGTGCAATAACACCGCCAGTACCGTCAAGTTCAGTTAATTTTCTTATTTCTTCACGGCAGGCTTCTGTAACGCCCAGGTTTTTATATTCAACAAGTGCCGAAATATCGCGGGCAAAACCAAGCCTGATGTAATATTCGCCATGCCCGGTACAAGAAATTGCACAGGTTTTATTATTGGCATAAGTTCCGGCTCCAATAACCGGGGCATCACCAATCCGGCCATATTTTTTGTTTGTCATTCCGCCTGTTGAAGTTCCGGCACAAAGATTTCCGTAACTATCTAAAACCACGCAACCAACCGTTCCGATATTGTCTTTTTTTGTTCGTTCGCGTTCTTTTTTCTTTAGTTCAATTAATGAATCGTGTCTTTGTTTTGTATAGAAATATTTATTTGGTACTATTTCCAAATCTTGTTTTTTTGCAAATTCAGAGGCACCTTTTCCGCTTAAAAAAACATGCTCAGAATTAGTCATAACCTCACGTGCAGCATTTATTGGATTTTTAATGTCGCGCACTCCGGCAACTGCTCCGGCTTTTAGTGTTTTACCATCCATAATCGAAGCATCAAGTTCAACCTTTTCGTCGTTTGTAAAAACCGCACCTTTACCGGCATTAAAAAGGGGAGAATCTTCCATTATATTAATTACCCGAACTACAACATCGGTTGCAGTTGAACCCTCTTTCAGTAATTTTTCCCCCAATTTGAGTGCTTCATCCAGTTTTGCTTTATATTCATTTTGTTGTTCAACGCTCATTTTATCCTGCGACATCACACCTGCTCCGCCATGAATTACTATGGTATATTTTTGCTGCCCGGTAGCTAAAACAACGGTTACAACGCAAAATACAGTAAAAAGAATTCTTCTCAGGTTCATTTTCTAATCATTTTTATTGTTGCAAAAATGCCATAATTAAGTGAGGTTAAAAAATATTATCATATCCTTTTTTAAAGGTTGAACTGGTGCTTTTTTGGTGCCACACTCATTTTATTTAGTCTTGTTTACAATAGGATTACTTAACATTAAACAAAATCAATTTTTTTTTGTTAGTTTGTTTAACATTAAAAAAAATAAATTAATAAATCAAAATGAAGACTGAGGGATATTCTATTAAGGATTTGGAGGTTTTGTCAGGAGTAAAAGCACACACCATTCGAATTTGGGAAAAACGTTATCATTTACTCACTCCAAATCGAACAGAAACCAATATCAGGTTTTATAGTGATGTTGATCTCAGAAGGATTATAAATGTTTCGTTGCTGGTAAATAATGGTATTAAGATTTCGAAAGTTGCCCGGTTTGATGATTTTAAAATGAAAGAATCTGTGCTGGAAGTAACAAAGAAAAACACTGCTGAACAGGATTATATCGAACGACTGATTTTGTATATGTTGAATTTCGACAACATTGGATTTTATAACCTTGTAAACGAAATTATTGCAAAAAAAGGATTGGAAGAATCATATGGAAAAGTGTTTTTTGCATTGTTTGAGCGCATTGGAACTTATTGGCAGGTTGGTTCCATTTTTCCGGCACAGGAACACTATGTAACAAGTATTTTACGCCAGAAAATAATTGCCGAAACCGACAAGCTGGGTTTTGAGAACCTGAATGGAATGACAATACTTTTCTTTTTACCCGATGGGGAACTGCACGAAATGAGTTTACTTTTTTACGCATATCTGGCAAAAAAATATGGATATAATATTATTTATCTGGGTCAGTTTGTTCCATTCGATGATTTAATAAAGGTACATACCCATATTAAAATTGATCATGTATTTACTGCATTCATTAATCCATTAACAAAAGACGATTTGGAAAGTTATCTTGTTAAATTAAAAGAAAACTTTCACCATCAGAAGGTATTTATTACAGGATGGCAAATTCAGCAACTCAATCCGGAATTGCCACGTTCAGTAAAAATTGTAAAAGATTCCAGAGATTTTAAAAAATACCTTTTATAATGTTTTGTATATTTTGTTTTTAGAGTATCAATTAATCTTTTGAACCTTCAGTTTATCTTACAGTGAAGTTTTGTAAATCAAAAAAATACTTTAATTTTAATTATACCGTTATAAAAGAAAAATCAGGAATATTATGAAAAAGTTAGGATTGTCATTTTTATTACTGTTTGTAACAGTATCGCTTTTTGCACAATTGAAATTTGATTTGGGAGTAAAAGGAGGTGTAAACTTTTCAAAGATCAGTTTCGATAAAGAAGATTATTCTGCCGAATCGATTACAAAATCGCATTTTGGTGCATTTGGCAGAATTGGGTGGGACAGGATTTTTATTCAACCCGAATTTTATTTTAGTGGAAAAGGTGGAGACGTGACCTCCGATTTAACATCAACCATGACTTCTTTTAATTATAAAAGTATGGATATTCCTGTTTTACTGGGAATTAGCGTAATTAAAGGAAAGATTTTTGATTTACATGTTGTTGGTGGACCGGTTTTTAGCAGTATTTCTTCGGAAGAAATTAAAGGAAGCAATCTGGTAAATAAATCGTTTTATGAAGACAACTATTTTGGTATTCAGTATGGAGTAGGCGTTGATGTTTTGTTTTTAACTTTTGATGCCAGAATGGAAAACGGATTGGGAGAGTTTTATTCAGATCCTACAGTTGCCGGGAAAAACCAGACTTTTATGCTTTCGGTAGGTTTTAAATTCCTGTAACAGACAAATGCGTGAATGCGTGAATGCGTGAATGCAGGATTGCTTGAATGGAAGAAAGAGGGAAGACCGAAGTTGGAAGAAATTGGCCTTGGTCATTGGAAAAAGATTAGAAGTCTTTTTAGTTCTACTGATTTTTATTCCTGGAACTTTAAACATTGAACTTTAAACTCGAAACAGTCTTAGTTCTTCCTACCTGTTTTCCAGTATTTTATAACCAAAAGTACGGCAATAACAAATATTACTATATAAATCAGCAACTTAGTTCTTTCCATTTGGCTTAATAATTTTTTTCATCACCCGCATTTTGTGGGTGTAACGTTGTGTATCGATATTGAAAATTCCAAACTGGTCAACATTGTCGATTCTGACTTTCCCCGAAGCATGAATAATTTTGTTTCTTTTCCAGATAATTCCGACATGTACAATTTTTCCTTCCTCATTATCGAAAAATGCCAAATCACCAGGTTCTGCCTCATCAACAAAACTCATTGCAGTCCCAACTTTCACTTGTTCGCTGGCATCGCGGGGCAGTTTTATCCCAATCATTTTATAAATAATCTGGGTAAATCCGCTGCAATCGATACCAAAAGGAGTCCGTCCGCCCCACAAATAAGGTGCATTAAAATATTTTAAAGCCTGTTTTATCGCCACTTCGCGCGGGTTTTCAATTTGTCCGTAACACACATCACCCGACGACGGGTAGGTTTCTTTTCCAACAGTAAACCTTTTCAGATAAGGCCGCCAACCCGGCAAAGTACTTCCGGCAACCAGCATTAAATTTTGTTCGGAATTCACAGGTACAATCGTAATTACGTCGGTGGTTACTGCAATAGCATTTTTTTCGATTTTATTCACCACCCGTTCATGAATTGGCGTTATCATATTCGAATTAACCCAACCTTCATAACCGTCATAATCGAGCTTTACATTAGTCCAGCCTACCATTTGTTCACGCATTTCAAAATGTTCGCCAAACAGTATCTGTGTTACCATTTCACTTTTTTCCGATGGATCTTTTCTGACAGGAATAATACTGAGGTTTGAAATTCCGTAGTTCATTCAAATAATTTCTTAATTTTATTTTTTAAACAGAAATGTTCTTTTACAACCGTGTTTTTACAAAACTATTAAAAAAATAATGTCACATGTGTGCTGTTATTCGCTAATTTTTGTTTTAATGCTTTTTAACTGGCAGATAAAGGAATTTTGTGCTTTTGATAATTGTTTAATGAATATGATTTATGAATGATTTCCAAAAAGAAATAAATAGTTACGCCCTTATTTTGTACTGGATTTTGGTTTTTGGTGTAACAACTGTTTTGCTTTTTTTGATACTTCCGGGTGAGCCTAAATTCAAATACGAATACCAGAAAGGATTTCCTTGGCCTCACGAGAACCTGGTTGCTCCGTTTGATTTTGCCATACTTAAATCGGAGACCGAACTGGCAGGCGAAAAGTCAGAACTGTTAAAATCAGTTCTTCCTTATTTTCAGTTCGATACAACTCTGTTGCAAAAGAATTTGACTGTGCTTGCCAGTGATGTTAAAATATCTGATGATTCAGAGGGCAAGGAGAAAGCAAAAATTTATTATTCGTTAAAAAAGAATCTGACTGAAGTTTACAATGTTGGTGTTTTGCAGCGTTCGGTCGAATCATACGAGGAACTGAAGGATAAAACAGAAATCAAGAAAAGGGTGGGGGCGAATGTAACAACGGTACCTGTAATACAATTGTTTTCAGAAAAAACTGCATACAATAAAATTCACGAAATTTTGCTTGAACAAACTAAATCGCATCCTGAACTAAAGAATTGGATTTTAAGTATTTCACCTGAGAAATATATAACTGCGAATCTTGAATTCGACATAATAACAACCGAAAAGGAAATAACAGAAATTACATCAAATTTATCGCCAACACGGGGTATGGTGCAGGCTGGCGAACGAATTATTCTGGAAGGGGAAATTGTTGATAATGCTAAATTCCAGATTCTCGAATCGTTAAAAAACAGTTTTAAACAGGAAAACAACAAGGGAATTAAGTCGTATATGAGTTCGCTTGGCAAGATTTTTTTCATTCTTTCGATGCTGGGACTGGTTTTCGTTTTTATTTTTATTTATCGTCACGATATTTTAACTCAACACCGGAAACTTGCATTTTTATTGTTGTTTATGGTAGGAATGATAGCGGTTTCCTATTTTATCAATAGTTTTCCGAGTTTGCATATTTACCTGGTTCCGCTGGCCATATTCCCCATTATTGTGCGTACTTTTTTCGATTCGCGAACAGCTATTTTTATGCTTTTTGTTATCACCTTAATCATCGGTTTTTACGCACCAAATAATTATGAATACATATTACTGCAGTTTTCAGCGGGAGTAGTTGCTGTTTTTAGCCTGAATAAAATGCACCGCAGGGTTCATCTGGTAAAAGCAATGTTGTTTGTTATGTTTACCTACTGGTTTGTATATTCTGCCCTCAACCTGATTTTTGAGGGAACAATTCTCAATTTCAATTATAACATTATGAAGTGGTTTGCCATGAGCAGTGTATTTATTCTGCTGGTTTACCCCATGGTATATATTTTCGAAAAGTTGTTTGGATTTATTTCAGATGTTACTTTAATTGAAATTTCTGACAGTAATCAGCCGTTATTGCGAAAGCTGGCCGAAGAGGCACCCGGAACATTTCAACACTCACTGCAAATTGCCAATCTGGCAGAAGAAGTAATTCTGAAAATTGGTGGAAATCCGTTTTTGGTTCGGGCCGGTGCACTTTATCACGATATTGGTAAAATTTCGCGTCCTAATTTTTTTATCGAAAATCAATCGGTAGGAATGAATCCGCATGACGATTTAAGTTATGTAAAAAGTGCTGAACTGGTAATTGATCATGTAAAAACAGGGGTTAAAATGGCGCAGAAATACAAACTTCCGGAGCCAATAATTGAGTTTATTGCCACTCATCATGGCACAACAAAAGCAAATTATTTCTTTTTAAAACACAAGCATGATAATCCGGATAAATCTGCCAGTAATGAACGATTTATTTATCCCGGTCCACTGCCAAAATCGAAAGAAGCATCGGTGGTTATGCTGATTGATGGCATTGAAGCAGCCTCGCGAAGTTTAAAAGACAAAACTTATGATAATTTAAAAGAGTTGATAAATAAGATGATAGATGATAAAATAAAACTAAACCAGCTCGATAGTTCGCTTCTAACTTTTAGCGACATTAACATTATTAAAGAAACTTTGTTAAATAAGTTAATAAACATTTATCACGTCAGAATAGAATACCCAAAAGAGGAGATTGAATAAAAAGAAATTATTTTTGTGACATTAAAAGAAAAGAACCATGTATATTTCAGAAAACAAGATGACATTACTGAGAAAATTTATTTTCCTGATTGTTTTATTTTCAGGAATACTGATAAGTTGCGATGATCCGGTACCTGAGCCTGAACCCGAAGAAGAAAAACAAAAAGCACCGGCTACAACAATTGCCATTAACGAGTTTATTGAAACGGTTATGACCGATGTTTACCTCTGGTACAAAGAAGTTCCTGATATTGATATCCGCTATGAATTCGATTCGAAAGCATATTTTGAAAAACTTTTATATATCGAAGACAAATGGTCATTTGTTACCGATGATGTTAAAAAACTTGAAGACAGTTTCGAAGGAAAGGAAACTTCTTATGGTTGGTCGCTGGCATTTGGAAAATTTTCAGATACCCAAACCATTTTTGCTCTTGTAGAATTTGTTTATCCAAACACACCCGCTGAAAAGGCTGGTATTAAGCGGGGCGACCTGATTTATAAAAAGAATGGCGCTGATATAACTGAAAATGATTATATGGATTTAATAAACAGCGCCAGCATGTCGTTTACATACGGGCAATATACTTCATCAGGAATTGCGAATGTAAAAACAGCCAATATGACCTCTCTTGAATTGACCCTCGATCCAGTTCAGTTTACCAAAATTATTGAACACGGAGGGCATAAAATAGGGTATCTCTTTTATGCACAGTATATTGGTAATTTTAATTCAAGCATCGATGCTGCCCTTCAGTATTTTCGCGATAATCAGATAACCGATTTGGTACTTGATTTACGTTACAATCCAGGTGGGACGACTCTTGCTGCTGAGCATCTTTGCAGTTCTCTTGCCCCAATTGAGGTAGTTAATGCTGAAAAAACCCTTGTAAAATTCCAATGGAACGATAAATACCAGAAATACTGGGAAGAGAACAATACTCAAGATCAGTTAAAAATTAGTTTTATTCCAACAGTTCCAGTCAAATTGGGGTTAACTAAATTGTTTATCATTACAGGGCCGGGCACCGCTTCGGCATCAGAATTAACCATTACAGGGTTAAAACCATACATGAATGTTTAAAACAATTGGTGAAACAACATATGGTAAATACACGGCCTCAATTACACTCAAGCCCGAAGATTTTTACGATAATCCTATAGATTTTAAAGATTTTATTAACTGGGCCGTTCAACCCATCATTTTAAAATATGCTAATTCTTTGGGTGTTACCGATTTTAAGGATGGATTTGTTGCTGATATTCCGGTTGAAGATGATCTGTTTTCGCCGATTTCGCTGGGTGATAAATCAGAAGCAATGTTAAAGACAGCACTTAAAGAGATTACGGGAGTAGAAGTAATTGCTATGAAAAGCGCTGTTCGGGTGCCTGAATTTACAATTTTCGATCGCGGATTTTCGAAATTCGATGCAAATAAACGCGAGTTGTTAATCGATGGTTTTAATAAAGATTTTCTGAAATAGTTTGAATTATTTTACCCTGTAAAAACGGGTTTATAAAGTAAAAAAAGGCTATCCGATAATTGTTGGACAGCCTTTTTTGTATTGAAGAAAATTAATCCTGTGTAATCCAGTCACCAATTTCGATAATATCGTTAATAATCTTATCAACTTTATCATCGGTAAAGGTTACAATTATACCAAGTACAGTTTTAGTCGGATTCCAAATGGTATCCAAGGTGCTGATAAATGCAGTTTGTTCCCCGTCACTTGCTGTCCCCGACGAAATTCTTTCTCCAAGATCAATCACTGTTCTGATAACTTTATCGGCACCCTGACCGGTTATTCTTACCAGTTCGGCATACTCCAAAACAGGTTTTAATAATGGCCAAATTTGTTTAAATACATCAACAAATTTTGGTTCCCCGGCATCAAGATCAATCGTAATATTGGTTTTTGCTGCTGCATCAACGATTGCACCGAATTTTACTTTTTTCTCTTTTCTGAGTTTTTTTCTCAATTCACGATTTTGTTTACGAAGGGCTTTTTGTTCTGCTTTTGTTGTCATAATTACCTAAGTTTAAAATTGTTTATTTATTTTCTGACGAAAGAATTCAAAATTGTATCGCAATATCTTCTTTGAAAGAGTTTATCTTTTTCATTTTCATCCTGACTGTTACTTATTTTACCTGCTTTTTAAGTTATTAACTTTGTTTCAATATAAATTGAAAACATTTTCAATACAATTTAGAACAAATTCAGATGAAAAGCAATTGCAGTTTTATGCTGATTATGAATTGATTAATAATTTCAGGGGAGGAAAGGAATCGTGTTATTCTTATTTATTCTGAATAAGAATCAATGAATTTTATAGTTCCGGTTAGAGTTGTAATCATATCGGGCAATAATATAATGATGGTTTTCTTCCTTTTTTCAGGAGACAGTACATGTGAAACCAGAAGTAATTATCCTGATTTATTTACTCTGAATTATTACCTGTTCAGTTTCAAGTCCATCGGCAGATGCAGTAATTTTAATCTGTCCGGGTTTGTCATTCGATTTAATTATTACAAGGCATCTTCCCATCCAGGCTTTGCGATTGGGAGCCTGATAACTTTCGATACTTACCGGATTCGCATTTCCAACCCCGATTATGGTTCCTTCTCCTTCGATATCAAACGAAATCAGCCTGTCTTCCTTTGGATTTTTCAGGCCATTTTCATCAGTCAGTTCAACGGTTATATAACTTAAATCCTGTCCGTTTGCATCGATTTCATTGCGGTCTGGCGATAATTTAATTTTTTTGGAATCACCCGAAGTTTTTAGTACCGATTGAGTGATTATTTTGTTTCCATTGTATCCAACAGCTTTTAATTCACCGGGTTGGTACGGAACTTCCCACAAAGCCTTAAACTGCGTTGCCCTGTTTGTACTCTTTTTACCAAGCGATTTTCCGTTTAAAAAAAGTTCAGCAGCTTCGCAAGAAGAGTAAACAGAAACCTCAAAGTTTTGGTTTTCATGTCCTGCCCAGTTCCAGTCGGGCACAACATCGTGCCAGTGCCATTTACTCCACGACTGCCGGTTTGGATTCAGCGGGAAACTGGGTTCTGCCGGTTTCACAAAAACAGAAACCTGGTTTTCCTTCCAAAGGGCATCACGGTAAAACGACTGAGGACGCTTCCATCCACAAATATCAATATCGCCGCAAAAAGCAAGATTCCACGGATAAAAGTTACTTTCCTGCCAGTAACCGCGCCAACCGATACTCGCTTCTCCAATGTAATCGAAAGCAGTCCACACAAAATCACCAATAAGGTAATTGTTATCCAGCACATCCATCCATGCCCCAAATGCTTCCAGCGGATACGATTCGGTGCCAGCCATAATTCGGTTGGGAACCCTGGTATGGTCTATTGGATATATACTTCCCTTTAAATGGTCGCCACCGGTTGCATAATTGTAACCGCCAACATCAAGAGTTGCAAAGAAGGGGTCTTTTTCAGGCCGCAATGAATTCACAGCAGCTGTAACCGGCCGGGTGGGTTCAATTTTTCGGATATAGTTTCCTAACATTTTGGCTACTTCAATTACTTCAGGGGATTCCATTCCGCTAATTTCATTTCCGATGCTCCATAAAATAACGGATGGGTGATTGCGATCGCGCATTATCATGCTTTCAATATCTTTTTGCCACCATTCATCAAAATAAAGATGATAATCGTACGGGTTTTTTTCAATTCGCCACATGTCAAACGCTTCGTCAATAACAAGCATTCCAAGTCGGTCGCAGGCATCGAGAAACGCTGGCGATGGCGGATTGTGCGAACAACGTATGGCATTGTAACCTGATTCCTTTAATAGTTCCACCCGGCGTTCTTCGGCCCGGTCGTATGCCCTGGAGCCCAGCGGACCGTTATCGTGATGTAAGCAGCCACCTTTCAGTTTTATCGTTTTTCCGTTTAATGTAAATCCATTTTCAGCACTGAATGAAATCGTACGTACTCCAAATTTTTCTTCTGTCTGATGGCTGAGTTTATCACCTGCAAACACCTCGGAAACTGCCGTATATAAATTGGGGGTTTCAATCGACCATAATTTCGGATTACTAATTTTTACAGTTTGAGTGAATTCGTGTTTTAGTTTGGGATCTACTGAAAATTCTGAAATTGCAACACCGGCCTCAACTGCATTTGCATCCAGAATCCGGGTAACCAGTTTTATTTTTGATTTTTCTTGTATGAAATTTGAAACACTGGTTGTAATATTTATTTGGGCCGAATTGACACTCACTTCGGGAGTTACAATGTAAACCCCATTGGTTTCGATATGAACAGGTTCTGTTATTTTTAACCAAACATGCCTGTAAATTCCAGAACCAGTGTACCAACGACTATTTAGTCCTTCGTTTTTTACCTGAACGGCAATTATATTATTTGCACCAAATTTTACTTTATTGGTAATGTCGAACCAAAAGCCTGTATAACCATAAGGATGTTTGCCAATATGTTCACCGTTCAGCCAAAAATCGGCATTCATGTAAACACCATCAAAAATTATCTGAATAATTTTTCCTTTCTCAGATTCTGAAATACGAAAGGATTTGCGGTACCAACCAGTTCCACCTGTTGTAAAACCACCACTTGTCTGGCTTACAGCGCCGGGACTGAAAGGAGATTGAGTACCCTGTAGATCTTCGATACTCCAGTCGTGGGGTAAATCCAATATTCGCCATTTCGAATCATCAAACATTGTATTTTCAGCGCTTTGTGCCCCTCCCAGATGAAAAAGCCAGTTGTTGTCAAACAGCGTGGTTTGAGAATAGGAATAAGTACATGTCAAAAGAAGGAAAAACAGGTATATATTTTTCATTTCAGAATTATTAAATCAATGACAGATTGAGTTTTCTTGTTTTTTTAACAAAGCAATTAAAAAAATAGAATATTTAACAGGGAATTTAAGTTATGTTTTTTCATACCAAAAAATGGTAAAACAGATATCAAAATGTGAAACAAAAAAAGTTGCAATTTTTATTTGCAACTCTTCTATTTTTGTGACCCTGGAGAGACTCGAACCCCCAACCTTCTGATCCGTAGTCAGATGCTCTATCCATTAAGCTACAGGGCCATTTTATTTTTACTTAAAAAGCGGTGCAAATATAATACTTTTTGATAACTATTCTAAAATTTCAAATTTATAACTCAAATTTTATCTCCCGCTCATTACAGTTTAAAAACTGAGCGGACAATCGTTTTCAATCTTCTTCCTGTTCATCATCAAAATCCAATTCATCAGTTTCCTGATACTTACTGTTTTTCAGCATTTCAATGATTTCGTTACGCGACATTATTTTTACATTGGTAACAATCATGTCATCATCCAGAAAATCGCCATATTGATTACATTCGTCTATCACATTCCTGAAAACACTTTTTATATCGGATTGTAATGGCAACATAACCATAACCGTTGAAAATCCTTCTGAAAAATCCATCGTTTCAAATTCTCCTTCATTTTGGTTCAATTCGAAAATCAGTTCCTCTTTAAGTAACTTTTGCTGGGTTCCCGACAAAATTTCATTTCTGTTTTTGTTTACAAATACCGCATAATACCTTAATTTCTGACCTTTCCCACCTAATCCGGTTGATATAAAAACCTGTTGTTCGTCGAGCAGCGAACTTTGAATAAGCATCCTGCTTTCCTGTAATGCCAGAATTGCCCATTGTTTTAATTCGTTATTGGCAATACCTGCAAATTTCTCAATGGTGCGAAATGCCTTTACATCATCAATTGTTGCAATCGACAATAAAATTTGCCGTTTCCTATCAACAGTTATCTCTTCCGAAAAAAGTTCTTCACGTTTCTCAAAACTGTCGTTTGCATTGGTTTTCGAACGAATTTTCTTTGCAAGATCGAAATATTTAACCTGAATATCAATATCAATCTGTTCTTCGAGAATGCTAAAATTGTCAGGCAAACTCTCAAGAACTTTCTGGATATTTTGATAAAAATGTTTCTCTTCCATTATTCTGAATAATTCGAACAAAAATAGTTACTTGTTACTATAAGTAATGGGGAATTCCAAATTATTTCTATCATTTAAAACTTCTATTGGCTGAAAAGCACAATTTGCATGGGTTTTAGCCTTTTATTAAAATTATTCATGATTAAAAACGATTGGATAAAATTTACATTTCAATTGACGATTGTTAAAACAAACGAGAGTCAAATGAAGGGAATTGGGTTATATTTGTCGGGCTTATTTGTAATGATTTTAAATATTAAGCGGGGAAAGAGGAGAGGTGAAATTAAGCGAAGTAAAAAATAGCGAAACTGTAGTAATTACAAAGGTTCTGGGGCACGGTTCATTTCGGAAAAGAATTTCTGAAATGGGTTTTGTTAAAGGGAAAGAAGTGAAAGTAATTAAAAGTGCACCTTTTAACGGTCCATTTGAATTTAAAATTATCAATTATAATATTTCACTTCGAAAGTCGGAAGCTGAATTAATCGAAGTAATTCCTGTAAACGATTTTGTAAAATCGGTAAATGAAAATTACCAGGGAGTAATCGACAGAGAAATTGATTTGGTCAATCAGTCGGAAAGGACCAAGATTATTAATATTGCTCTTGTTGGAAATCCAAACAGCGGTAAAACAACTCTTTTAAATTTTATTTCGGGTTCGAAAGAGAAGGTTGGAAACTACAGCGGGGTTACTGTCGATATTAAAAAAGCCACATTTGAGACCCGGGGTTACACATTTAATTTCTACGATTTGCCCGGAACGTACAGTTTAACAGCCTATTCGAAAGAAGAGATTTTTGTACGAGAGTTTATTTATGAACAAACCCCTGATATAGTAATAAATGTTCTCGATGCCACCAATCTGGAAAGAAACCTTTTTTTAACCACGCAACTCATCGACATGGACCTGCGCATTGTTGCTGCATTAAATATGTACGATGAACTGGAGAAAAAGAAATACTATTTTAACAAGGATGAATTGGCTAAACTTCTTGGAATTCCGTTTGTACCTACAATAAGTTCCAAAGGTGTTGGTCTTGAAAACCTTATAGATAAGGTAATTGAGGTTTTCGAGGGGAAAGATAAAATTTCGAGGCACATACATATAAATTACGGGAAAGATCTGGAAGATGCGATAAATATTGTACGCCAAAAAATTAAGGAGAACAAACCCATAACCGATAAAATTTCTTCGAGATTTCTGGCAATAAAACTTTTGGAAAAAGATGGTCAGGTTTCGAACCTGTTATCGAATTACGAGAACTTTGTTGAAATTCAGAAAAGCACTCTGAAGGAGATTAATAAAATTCAGGCACTTGAGAATGAAGAAAGTGAAACCATAATTACCAACGCCAAATACAGTTTTATTACCGGTGCTCTGAAAGAAACTTTCAGAAGTACAAATGAGGGCGATAAAACACAATCAGAGAAAATTGACAGTATTTTAACGCATCCTGTATTGGGTTTTCCAATTTTTTCATCCATCCTTTTTCTGGTATTTTTTGTCACATTTAAATTGGGAGCATATCCAATGGCATGGATTGACAAGGGAGTTCTAGCATTTGGTGATTTTGTTTCGGGATTGTTGCCTGACGGAATGTTAAAGGATTTACTCGTTAATGGAATAATTAATGGCGCGGGTAGTGTTCTGGTATTTTTACCCAATATTCTCATCTTGTTTTTGTTTATATCGTTGCTCGAAGGAACTGGTTATATGGCACGGGCTGCATTTATTATGGACAAAATAATGCACCGCTTTGGTTTGCACGGACGTTCGTTTATTCCAATGATAATGGGTTTCGGTTGTAATGTTCCTGCAATACTGGCAACACGTTCGATGAGAAATCGAGGCGATAGGATTCTAACCATGTTAATTATTCCGTTTATGTCGTGCAGCGCGAGGCTACCGGTTTATATCCTAATTATTTCTGCTTTTTTCGATAAATATCAACCGCTTTATTTAATTGGAATTTACGCCGTTGGAATTGTTTTTGCGTTTATTACGGCACAAATCCTCAATAAAACTTTTTTCAGGAATAAGGAAACGCCTTTTGTTATGGAATTGCCTACCTACAGATTGCCCACTCTGAGAAATGTTATTTACCACATGTGGGATAAAACCAAACATTATCTCAGAAAAATTGGAACGATTATTTTAATCGGTGTTGTTATTGTTTGGGCGTTGGAATATTTTCCAAGAGAGACAAAAAATACTGCTGTTTTAAAACAACAAATTAAGGTAATTGAACAAAACACAGCGTTAAATCTCACTGAAAGAGAGAAAACAATTTCGCAACTGAATGTTCAAATAGAATCGGAAAGGCTTATAAATTCGTATTTAGGTAGAGTAGGGCAGTTCATTGAACCTGTCATGAGGCCACTTGGATTTGACTGGAAAATGAGTATTGCTTTACTTGCTGGTTTGCCAGCCAAAGAGATAGTAATCAGTACGATGGGCGTTTTATATCAATCCAGCGACAATGAAACTACGGTTAACCTGCAGCAAAAACTTAAAAACGAGAAATTTGACTCGGGTAAGCGAAAAGGACAATTTGTTTTTACTTCTCCTTCGGCACTTGCTTTTTTAATTTTTATTTTGATATATTTCCCGTGTATTGGTGTTGTGGTTGCAATTAAAAACGAGTCGGAATCGTGGAAGTGGGCTATGTTTGCCATATTCTACACTACATCGCTGGCCTGGATTGCAGCATTTTTAGTTTATAATATTGGCAATTTATTGGTTTAGTATGATTCAGGAAATTATTACATTCATGATTATAGGTGCTGCAATTGCTCTGGCAATTTCAAAATCTTTTAGTAAAATAAAAGGGAAAAGGAAACCGTCGGGGAAATTAAATTTCAAAAAGGAAAATTTAAAAATGGCGCACGATTGCAATGATTGCTCTGCCGAATGTATGCTTCGGAATGCTTCAAAACCATTAATTGAAAAGAATAAGGAATTGTGTAGAGAAATAGAATCCAGAAAAAAACTATAATATTTTAAGTTGTCGGATTGTTTCGGTTGGGTTTGCTGAATTAAATACAAAACTTCCTGCAACTAACACATTTGCACCTAGTTCAAAAAGCTTTTTACCTGTTTCGTAGTTTACGCCACCATCAACTTCAATTAAACAGTCAGGGTTATATTTTTCGATGAGATTTTTAAGTTGAGTTACTTTTTTATAAGTGTTTTCAATAAAAACCTGTCCTCCGTAACCCGGGTTTACCGACATGAGTAAAACCATGTCAAGTTCGGTAATTATATCCTCAAGAAGTGAAACCGGGGAATGTGGATTAAGACAAACACTTGCTTTTACACCTTTACTTTTAATAACCTGAATGGTACGGTGAAGATTCGTACAAACTTCGAAATGCACAGTGATTATAGAAGCTCCTGCATTTATAAACGGAATAATCAATTCATCAGGATTTACAATCATTAAATGAACATCGAGTGGTTTTTTTGCGATTTTTCTTACATGTTCGATTACCGGTATTCCAAACGAAATATTTGGTACAAAAACACCATCCATTACATCGAAATGAATGTAACCGGCTTCGCTGCTGTTTATCATTTCAATATCTTTGCCCAGATTATTAAAATCGGCAGCCAGAATTGAAGGTGCGATGATTCTTGTCATTTATTAAACCTGATTATTTTCCAAGATAAGCTTTTAAAAGCCTGTTCCGATATTGATTTTTTAATTTTTTTATCGCTTTTTCCTTAATTTGCCTTACTCTTTCACGTGTCAATCCAAACTCATCGCCAATTTCTTCCAAAGTGTAAGGATGATAACCGTTTAACCCAAAGTAAAACCTGAGAATTTCAGCTTCGCGATCACCGAGTGTCGATAATGAACGCTCGATTTCTTTTCTCAGCGAAACATTCATCAATTCTTCTTCCGGGTCAAGCGAATCGTCGTTTAACATTACGTCGTACAAATTGCTTGCCTCTTCCTCTCGCAGCGGGGCATCCATTGATATGTGAACACTAGAAAAATTAAGCGAATCCTCAATTATTTCAGGTCTGCTTTCCATTAATTCAGCAACTTCCTCAATTGTAGGTTCCCTTTGAAACTCTTGTTCAAGTTTATTAAATGCTTTGTTAATCTTATTTATTGAACCAATTTTGTTCAATGGAAGACGAACAATGCGGGCTTGTTCTGCAAGTGCTTGAAGTATAGATTGACGAATCCACCAAACTGCGTACGAAATAAATTTAAAACCTCTTGTTTCGTCAAACCGTTCAGCAGCTTTTATTAATCCAAGATTACCTTCATTAATTAAATCGGGTAAACTTAATCCCTGGTTTTGGTATTGTTTCGATACAGAAACTACAAAACGAAGATTTCCTTTAATAAGTGCTTCGAGGGCTTCACGATCACCGGTTTTTATTCGTTTGGCTAATTCAACTTCCTTTTCAGCAGAAAGCAACTCCACCTTACCAATCTCATGCAAATACTTATCTAACGATAAAGTATCGCGATTGGTAACCTGTTTTGAAATTTTAAGCTGTCTCATAAGTTGATTTTATAAACATTAAATCGATAAACAACGGATTTAAATTTTTAATATTTTATAATTTGTGTCAATATAAATTTTATACGTATAAACAAACGCTCAGTAACAACAAATGCCAGTTTTATTTATTAATAACCATTTCCATCAAATAAGTCCGAAATGTCTCATAATTTTTGTCAAGTAATATGCTTTTCTTTTCACCTTTCATAAATGCAGCAAGTTTTTCGGGTATGTGTAAATTTCCTTTGCCAATTATTTCTTCTACAGTTTCTGCAAATTTTGAAGGATGCGCAGTTTCCAGAAAAACACCAATTTGATTTTCTTCAATGTATTCATTTAAAGCTTCAAATCCACATGCACCATGCGGATCGCATAAATAGTTGCTCCCCAGATAAACTCTTTTTACAATTTCTCTGATTTCGATATCGGAATACCAGTAACCTTTTAAAATTTCAGAAATGTTTTTGTATGAATGATTATACAAATAGAGAATACGTGCAAAATTGCTTGGCGCTCCAACATCCATTGCATTTGCAATAGTTTGAACTGAAGCCTGTGGTTGGTATTTTCCGGTTTTCAGATAATCGAAAACCACACTGTTTGCATTGTTTGCTGCAATAAATTTCGCAACCGGCAAACCCATTTCCCTTGCAAAAAGACCAGCAGTTAAGTTACCCAGATTTCCGCTTGGTACCGAAAAAATCAATTCTTTATTTTCCAGAACACCCAACTCTTTTAGCCGTGCATAAGCATTAAAATAGTAAAATGCCTGGGGTAAAAACCGGGCTACATTTATTGAGTTAGCAGATGTAAGTATCAATTCCCTGTTTAGTTTAACATCCAGAAATGCTGATTTTACCAGGTGCTGACAATCATCGAAAGTACCTTCAATTTCAAGTGCTGTAATATTTTTACCCAGGGTGGTAAATTGAGATTCCTGAATTTTACTTACTTTTCCTTTGGGATATAAAACAAAAACATGAATTCCGTCAACACCTAAAAACCCATTTGCTACAGCACTTCCGGTATCTCCCGAGGTTGCAACAAGCACATTTACCTGTTTTTCGCGATCGCTTAAAAAGTAGTTAAGTAACCGAGCCATAAAACGTGCACCCACATCTTTAAAAGCCAGGGTAGGTCCGTGAAAAAGTTCGAGTGAATATATTGAATCAGTTACTTTGACAACAGGGCAATCAAATTCCAACGTATCATATACAATTTCCTTTAATTTAGCTTCCTCAATGTCTTCCCCGAAGAATTTTTTTGCTACTTCAAAAGCAATTTCCTGAAATGTAAGATTATGAATATTATCAAAAAAAGGAGGTTCAAATTTATTGATGTGTTCGGGCATAAAAAGTCCGTTATCAGAGGCAAGTCCTTTTACGACAGCTTCTTTTAGCGAAACGTCCGGAGTATTTTTATTAGTGCTATAATATCTCATTTAATAGTTTAGAAAAATTAACACACAAAAACTTCAATAAATAGAATGTAAAAAACTCACATTACTATAACCAACTGGAAAAAGAATTGTTTCAATTTATTGTCATATAAATTCATGACAAATATCATAAATTTAATTGACATACAATTATGTGCGCATTAAAAATGTGTTAATGAACTGGTTTCTTTCAATAGTACCAAACGCACCTTTTTTAACACTGAACTCATCATATTGTTCAACTTCATCGGGCTGAATTTCAGGATAGTAAATGGTAAACGGAACGGGATCGTGGGTATGGGTTTTCAGAGCGCATGGAGTTGGATGATCGGGCAAAATCGCAATAGCAACTTTTTCATCCAATTTGGCTGTTTCTTCCAAAATGTATTTTACTACCCGGTAATCGAGATATTCAATGGTTTTTGTTTTCAGTTCAACATCACCTTCGTGACCGGCTTCGTCGCTGGCTTCAATGTGCAGATAAACAAAATCGTGTGTTTTCAAAGCATCAACCGCTGCTTTAGCCTTTCCTTCGTAATTAGTATCGTACAAGCCGGTTGCGCCCTCAACATGAATTACTTCCATTCCTGCATAAACGCCAATTCCTTGAATTAAATCAACAGCTGAAATAACGGCCGATTTTTCAATTCCAAACATTTCATTTAAAGTGGGCATTGCCGGTTTGTAACCTGGCGACCAGGGCCAAATGCTGTTTGCCGGATCTTTCCCAAGTGATTTTCGTTTAATATTTACCGGATGATTTTCGAGCAATTTTTGTGACTCTAGAATCATATTATTCAGCAAGTTTGTTGTTTCTTGTGCTTCCATGGTTTTTGCCTTAATCAAAACATCTTTAAACGGCGTACCTGTAACATCGTGTGGGGGAGTGCAATGCATATTTTTAATGCCATTTTTTATTACCAGCAAATGACGGTATGAAACTCCCGGATAAAACCTGATTGATTCTGTACCTAATTTATCATTTAAAAAATGAATTAATTCTGTTGCCTCCGCACTTGAAATGTGGCCACCAGAATGATTCTTTATTTTTTCATCTTCGATGGTAAGTAAATTGCAACGAAGTGCCAAATCGCCCGGCTGAAGCGTAACTCCCATGCTTGCAGCTTCAAGTACTCCACGTCCTTCGAAAACTTTTTCTACATCGTAACCTAAAACAGCCATGTTGGCAATCTCGCTGCCTGGGTGCATTGTTTTGGGAACTGTAGTATATAATCCCGATTTTCCATGTTTTGCCAGCCAGTCGATGTGTGGCTTTTTAGCCATTTGTAATGGAGTTAATCCTCCGTAATTTTCAAGTGGCTCATCCGACATTCCGTCGCCGAGTATAATAATGTATTTCATTGTTTTGTTTTACTTTGTTTGTTAAAATATCTCCTCACCCTCCCAGTCTCTTTGCTCTTTGCCCTCTGCTCCGTGCTTCCAACTAAATGTTCGAGACTTTAATTAAATCGGCAAAAACTCCGGCTGCAGTAACCGATGCACCGGCACCATAACCTTTTATCAGCATTGGAAACTGGTTATATCTTTCGGTGGTGTACATTACCAGGTTGTTACTGCCTTCCAAATCGTAAAACGGATGTTTGGGATCTACTTCCTGTAATCCAACTTCTGCAATTTGGTTTTCGAACCTGGCAACAAACCGCCATCTTTTATTTTCGGTAGCCAGTATTTTTCGTTTTTCTTCAAATTCGTTATCAAGCTGCGAAATGTTTATCCAGAAATCATCGAGCGATCCTGTAAAATACGAATCGGGAATAAAGCGGTTTATCCGAATGTCCTCCATTTCAATCGGATAACCTGATTCACGGGCCAGAATCAAAACTTTTCGGGCAACGTCAACTCCACTTAAATCAATTCGCGGGTCGGGTTCGGAATACCCTTCATCTTTGGCCATTTTAATGGTTTTACTTAACGGAATTTCAGATGAAATGGTGTTGAATATGTAATTTAATGTTCCTGAAAGTACAGCTTCAATTTTCAGAATTTTATCACCCGAATTTACCAGATCGTTCAGTGTATTAATAATTGGTAAACCCGCGCCAACATTGGTTTCAAATAAAAATTTGACCCCTTTTTGCTTGGCAATTTTCTTTATTTCGGCATAATTTTTATAGTCGGATGAGGCGGCTGCTTTATTGGCAGTAACAATTGAAACGTTTGAGCGGAGAATATCCTTGTAAATTGTAGCCACAACGTCAGAAGCAGTGCAATCGACGAAAACGGAATTATAAATATTCATTTCTTTAATTTCGTTTGTAAATCCCTGTAAACTGGAGATTTTGTCTGACTTTTCCAGATTTTCCCTGAATGTGGCGATTTCAATTCCTTCCCGATTAAAAATCATTTTTCGGGAATTGGCTACACCTGTTAATTTTATTTTAAGGTGTTTTTCTTTCAATAATCTCTCCTGTTGCTTTTGCAGTTGCTGAAGCAGATTGCCGCCAACAGTGCCAATTCCCATCAGAAAAACATTCAATTCAATATTTTCTGAGAGGAAAAATGATTCGTGCACAACATTCAGTGTTTTTCGCAAAACATCGTTTCTAACTACCCACGAAATATTTAATTCTGAAGCACCCTGGGCAATGGCAATAATATTTACACCACTTTTCCCCATTGTTGAAAACAATTTGCCTGCAATTCCTGTCGAATGTTTCATGTTTTCGCCAACTATTGCTACAATCGAAAGGTCGGTTTCAATAGATATTTTATTTATCTGACTATTTAATATTTCCTTTTCAAAATCGGTTTGTATTGCATTTCTGGCAATTTCAACTGCGTTTTCTTCAATTGCAATGCTGATTGAGTTTTCTGAAGATGCCTGCGATATAAGTATTACATTAACATTTTCACGCGCCAGTGCTGTAAATAATCGCATCGAAATACCGGTAACACCAACCATTCCGATTCCCTGCAAAGTTACAAGTGCAATTCCTGAAATGGATGAAATCCCTTTGATGATGCGGTCCATTCCATTTTCAACCACGCTCGTAATGCGGGTTCCGGGATTTTCAGGCTCAAACGTATTTTTTATCAGGATGGGGATACCTTTTTTGTAAACAGGCAAAATGGTTGGCGGATAAATTACTTTGGCACCAAAATGCGACAATTCCATTGCCTCAGAATAAGTTAGCTCCGGAATTGTGTAAGCTTTACTGATAATCCGGGGATCGGCAGTCATAAAACCGTTTACGTCCGTCCAGATTTCAAGAATTTCGACATTTAAAGCTGCAGAAATTATAGCAGCCGTGTAATCCGATCCACCCCTTCCAATGGTTGTAAATTCGCCTTTTATATTTTTCGAAATAAAACCGGGCACCACTGCAACTCCTTTAAAACCGGCAAAAAGGGTTTCGATATTTTTATTTGTAACATTAAAATCGACTGCAGCTTTTCCAAAATTACTGTCGGTTCTGATGAATTCAGAAGAATCAAATCGTTCGGCACCAATGTATTGAGCAACAATATTCGACGAAATCCGTTCACCAATTCCGGCAATTCTGTCAAGTGTTTTTGATGTTAATTCGCCAACAAGTGTAATACCGGTTAAAATTTGTTCAAGTTCGTCTAAAAGGCCGGTTACAACGTTTTTTATAGATCCAGTGCCATTAAAAAGAGATTGAATGACATCTTCGTGACGTGTTTTTATTTCGGCTAATTCTTTGTGAAAATCTCCTGCACCAACCGAAGCATTGCGCGCCGCGTTTAAAATTTTGTCGGTGATTCCTCCAAGAGCCGAAACCACAACAATTACATCGCAATTCTGACCATCAACAATGCTTTTTACTTTTCTGATGTTTTCGGCTGTGCCAACCGAAGTTCCACCAAATTTTAAAACTTTCATTTTAACGTTGCTTTTATTTAAAAAAAACTGGATGAATCGACAGAATCGGTTCACCCAGTATTACTGCCTGTTTAAAAAAAAATTATGTCAATGTGGTTTTGCCGGTAATTGCTTCCACAATTTTTGTTTCGAGTTCTTGCGCCAGTTCCGGATTATCAATAATCAGTTTACGAACTGTTTCGCGTCCTTGTCCGAGTTTTGTATCGCCGTAACTAAACCACGATCCACTCTTTTTGATAATATTAAATTGTACTCCCAAATCGACAATTTCGCCCGATTTTGAAATTCCTTCGCCGTACATAATATCAAATTCGGCTTTGCGGAAGGGTGGTGCTACCTTGTTTTTCACTACTTTCACCCGAACATTGTTACCCTGGACTTCTTCTCCATCTTTCACCTGACCAATTCTCCTGATATCCAAACGAACCGATGCATAAAACTTTAAAGCATTTCCTCCGGTTGTGGTTTCAGGATTGCCAAACATTACACCTATTTTTTCGCGCAACTGGTTAATGAAAATACAGCAGGTTTTCGTTTTGCTGATGTTGGCAGTTAATTTGCGCAACGCCTGCGACATTAAACGTGCCTGCAAACCCATTTTCGAATCGCCCATTTCACCTTCGAGTTCAGCTTTTGGTGTCAATGCGGCTACTGAGTCGATAACCACGATATCAATTGCTCCCGAACGAATCAGGCTATCTACTATTTCCAGTGCCTGCTCACCGTTATCGGGTTGCGAAATCAACAATTCATCGATATTAACTCCGAGATTTTTGGCATAGTAGGGGTCAAATGCATGTTCTGCATCAACAATTGCTGCAATACCCCCAGCTTTTTGAGCTTCAGCAATGGCATGAATGGCAAGTGTGGTTTTTCCTGATGATTCAGGGCCGAAAATTTCAATTACCCTGCCTTTTGGATATCCACCAATTCCAAGTGCAACGTCCAACGCAATTGAGCCCGATGAAATAGCGGCAACTTCGTCAACAACCCGGTCACCAAGGCGCATAATCGAACCTTTTCCGTAACTTTTTTCAATTTTATCCATCGTCAGCTGAAGAGCTTTCAGCTTCTCTTTGTTCAATTCTAATTTTTCGTCTTTTGTCATGTTTTGTTAAGGTTAAATATTTAACGCCTCTAAAATTTGACTTGTATGATTTTTTGTATCCACTTTTTCGAATACCTCTTTGATAATGCCACTTTCATCGATTATGAATGTTGTGCGAAGCACGCCCATATACTTTTTCCCATACATACTTTTTTCGCCCCAGGCACCGTATGCTTCCAGAATTTCATTTTTTGTGTCGGCAATAAGATTAAATTTAAGACCATATTTGTCAATAAATTTTACGTGCGATTTTTCGTTATCGGGACTTACACCAACAACATCATAACCTTTTTTTAACCACATTTCATAATTCTCATTCAGATTGCACGATTCGGCAGTACAACCCGGAGTGTCGTCTTTCGGATAAAAATACAGGATTAATTTCTTTCCTTTAAAATCATTTAAACTGATTTTTTTTCCTTTCTGATTTACTCCTTCAAACATTGGAGCTTTATCGCCTGCTGCAAATTTTGACATAATTACCAGTTTTAAAAGTTTTACAAATATATGTTATTAATGATAAATCTCACCTTAATTGCAATTCATAATTATTGTTCGAAATGCCTTTGAAATTTAATTCTGACAATGTTTTTTTCTTATTTTTACCATGAACAATGTTTGAGCGCACTGCATATGCAACAAAAATCGACCATATTATTTTTAACAATATTATTTCATCTTTTGTTTGTTCCGTTAAGGTCCGAATCAAAAACTTATCAGGAAAATCCGTTAACAAAAGCCATACAGTTATTCGATAAGGAGAAATATACTGAAGCTGAACCACTTTTTAAAAAATTACTCGATCAGCGTCCCGATGATTTTATGGTTAATTATTTTTACGGAGCCTGCCGCACTGAAAACGGTCATTACACCGAACAGGATTTAAACTATTTGATTAAAGCCAGTAAAGAGGTTACTCCGCTTAACATCGATTACTATTTTGCGGTTCAGTATCACGCAAAAAATCAGTGGGACAAAGCTTTGGTTTATTATAAATTGTACAAGGAAATTGCCAGCGCCAACGAGCAGGAAAAAGCAAATCTGAGTCAGAAAATGGAACAATGTGTAAACCATGTTAATCCGTTTGTTTCTTCTTCTGAAAATTTGGAAAATAAGGAAATATCAGAAGTTCCGGTTGTTGGTGTTGCCGAAGTTAGTGCGGTTACTACAGCAGGAGTTGCCGTGAAAGAAGAAGAGAATCTGCACGTACCGGAATTGGTTGTAATCGATTCTGTAAACACTGAAATAGAAAAAGAAACTGAAAAAGAAGCTGAAGAATATAAAATGGAAGCGGAAAATGACAGTATTACGCAAGTTTTTGAATCAGAACAAGATACTTTGTCAGTTCTGCAACCTGCTGAAAATCCTATATCAGAAGTTATTGATATTAAACCTGCAGAGGAGAGAATAGATTTTACTGTTAACAATGAAATCACTTATCTGAATCTTTCAAATTTTAAAACGGCAGAAGGAGAGCTGTACTTTAAGGAAGGAAATATTAAACAAACCGAATTAAATGCTGTAACTAAAGAAACCGAAAATCTTCGTACAAAATATTCAAGCGCGAAATCGAGAGCAGAAAAAGATTCTATTGGACTACAGATTCTTGCTTTGGAAAGCCAGACTTATGAATTAAAAAGTGTGGTTAATCAATTGTTTTTGCAATCAAAAACTGTTGAAAACGGATATTGGCAAAACGCTACGCCTGAAGAAACAGAGAAATTTATATTGGAATTAAATGCCTTGCTTGCCGAAGAAAACAAAAATAATTTAAACGCAGAGGAGATTACTGAAACACCTGCACTCATTGTAATACCAATTTTTGCTGAAAAGGAAAAAGTTGAATCCACAGCCCCCAAAGCGAAGACATCCGGAATTACCTATAAAATCCAACTTGGCGCATACAGTCGTGGAATTCCAAATAATATGAAATCAGTATTCAATAAAATTTCGATGATAAGAAAAGTTGAAAATTACACTGATGAGAAAGGAGTTGTGGTTTATACAACAGGCAATCTTACGAATTATGATGATGCTGTTTTGATGCAAAATCAGATAAAACAGGAAGGCATAAAAGATCCGATTATTGCGGCTTATTTGAATGGAAAAAGAATAACTTTGGAACAGGCAAAAGAAACAGAAAAACAGAAATGACGTCGAGAGAAACTAAAAGAAAGCCAACAGAAAATTTCAGTAGTGACACAGTTGAAAATAATTTTCTGATTCTGCACAATGACGATGTGCACTCGTTTGAATATGTAACTCATGCCCTGATTGAAGTCTGTGGACATAGTTTTGAACAGGCATCACAATGCACTTTAATAACTCATTATAAAGGAAAATGCGACGTTAAAAAAGGTGGTTTTAAAGCATTAAAACCTTTAAAAGAAGCATTAATTGAAAGAGAACTAAACGCTACAATAGACTGATATGAGCATACTTGCAATTGTTTTACTTATTATTCTCGGATTGGTTTTACTACTCATCGAGTTTGCAGTTATTCCGGGCGTAACCATTGCCGGGATAGGAGGTTTTTTACTACTTGCTGCCAGTGTTTATATCGCTTTTGCCGATTTGGGGACAATTGCCGGATTCATTACGTTGGCTGTGGTATTGATTGCATCTCCCATTATGATTTATTATTTGTTCAAATCGAGAGCAGGGAAAAAAATGATACTGGATTCAGAAATCACCGGAAAAGTGGAAAATTTCAGTCATGATAAAGTGAAAGTGGGTGATGTTGGAAAAACCATCGGACGACTGGCTCCCATGGGAAAAATAAAAGTTAACGGAGAAGTTGTTGAAGCGCAGTCATCGGGTAATTTTATCGACCATCAAACTGATATCAGAATAATAAAAATACAATTGAATAAAATAATTGTTGAACCAATAAAAGAAGAATAATATGATTGAATCTGTGGGTTTGTTAGGATTAGTTATTGGAGTAATAGTGTTACTTATTGTAATGCTGTACTTCATTCCAATTGGGCTTTGGTTTTCGGCGCTGGTTTCAGGGGTGAAGATTTCGCTGTTGCAACTTTTTTTAATGCGTTTCAGAAAGGTTCCTCCGGGAGTTATTGTACGGGCATTAATTGAAGGTACCAAAGCGGGAGTTCCATTGGATCGTGACGCACTTGAAGCACACTTTCTTGCAGGAGGTCATGTAGCAAGGGTAGTTCATGCATTGGTTTCTGCTTCAAAAGCAAACATCGATCTTACTTTTAATATGGCAACCGCCATTGACCTTGCTGGTCGCGATGTTTTTGAAGCTGTTCAAATGTCAGTAAATCCGAAAGTTATTAATACACCACCGGTAACTGCTGTTTCGAAAGACGGTATTCAGTTGATTGCCAAAGCCAGAGTAACGGTTCGTGCCAATATTAAACAATTGGTTGGGGGAGCAGGTGAAGAGACTGTTCTTGCCCGCGTTGGAGAAGGAATTGTTTCGTCGATTGGATCATCGCACTCACACAAATCAGTACTCGAAAATCCCGATTTTATTTCGCGGGTGGTTTTGGAAAAGGGTTTGGATGCCGGTACAGCTTTCGAAATTCTTTCAATTGATATCGCCGACATCGATATTGGTAAAAACATTGGGGCTTCTTTACAAATGGACCAGGCCAATGCCGATAAGAATATTGCACAGGCTAAAGCAGAAGAACGGCGTTCGATGGCAGTTGCCCTTGAACAGGAAATGATTGCAAAAGCGCAGGAAATGAAAGCAAAAGTAATTGAAGCAGAAGCAAAAATACCGATGGCAATTGCTGAAGCTTTCAGAAATGGAAACCTGGGAATTATGGATTATATGAAATACAAAAATATTGGAGCTGATACTGCCATGCGCGATTCTATTGCCGGTGAGGGCAAAAAGGAACTTTAACCTTTTATATATATTTATTAAAGGCCTTTTGATATTTATCGAAAGGCTTTTTTATTTAATATCATTAAATTATTTCCTGAATTTAACATTAGATTAAGATATGCTGTAAAACACCTTTTTTAACATTCAGTTAACGTCGCTTTGGTTTTTAACCCCTATTTTTGAATCAAAGTTTTAGTTCATAAGTTTAGGTTTGATTAGTTTTATTGGTTTAGTTAGTGAAAAGGATGGGTGTTGACCCGTCCTTTTTTATTTTAATTAAACTCAGTTTTCATTTGCCAGTTGAATGGCTTCAATAAAAGGCTGGCAATGTTTGAAAAACATTTTATAACCTGCACACAAATAATTTAATCCCGGTTCACCATCGGGAGTTTGACTAAAACGGTTTTTGAGACATTCACCATTACACATCGACAACACCTCACATTTTTTACAGTATTCAGGTAGTGACATCGATTTAGCTTTTCCAAATTCAAGTTGTTTTGTGCAATCAAGAAAATATGAAAGTGGTTTTGTGCGGATGTTGCCTAAAAGATGTTTTTTATTCACAAAATGATCGCACGAATAAAAATCCCCGTTGCTTTCAATTACCGGAACGCCACCACAATTCTGCTTAAAAATGCACAACGTGTGTTCATTGTCAAAGGCTTTTCGCAAAGATTCTTCAAAAATCTGTATTTTAATTTTTCCGATGTCATTTTCCACCCATTCATCGAAGATATTTACAAGGAAACTGCCAAACGATTCTGCCGGAACACTTTTATTCGTTACTTCTGATGATGAATCTTTTTGGAGTTCAACCAAAGGAAGAAAAGTAATATACCTGGCTTCTAAAGATTTAAAAAAACGATAAACTTCGAATGGAAAATTGGCATTAAACGAATTTACAACACAAAGAATTTCAACATTAATACCATATTTCTGCAGAAGACCGTACCCGTTTAAAACCTTGCTGTAAGTTTCATTCCCATTTTTTGCGATGCGAAATCGGTTATGAAATTCTTCTGGTCCATCCATACTGATTCCAACCAGAAAATTCTCTTTTGCAAGAAATTCACACCATTCATCATTCAATAAAGTTCCGTTGGTTTGAATTCCATTTATTAGCTTTTTTCTTTTCGGAAGATATTTTTTCTGAATTAACAATGCTTTCCTGTAAAAATCGATTCCTGCCAGAGTTGGTTCGCCGCCATGCCACGAAAACATAATTACATCGTCAGTTGTGGCTTCAATGTGCTGACGGATATAATTTTTAAGCAAATTGTCATCCATTCTTTTTACCGGTGATTCTCCAATTTTGATGTTTTCGACTGAATAATAACAGTAACTGCAATGCAGATTGCATAAACTTCCTACAGGTTTGACAAAAATCTGGAATTCCCTCAAAATCGGTTTCATCAGTTTAATTTTTCTGAATGTTAAAGTTAGTAATTCAGTAATAACCTAGTCGAAACAAAGCTTCGCAAAATCCTTTTCGTCATTCATTAAACACTGTTTGTCGAATAATTTTTTAGTTTTTGCCGGTTGCTGCTTTCTTTGTGTAATATTTTATCTTTGTGCCTTAATTTTTAAAAGAACAAAAAATTTATATGAATTTAGCACTTATCGGTTACGGGAAAATGGGCAGGGAAATTGAAAAAATTGCAGTTTCCCGAGGACACAAAATCAACCTGATAATCGATATCAACAATCCACTGGATTTAACCATTGAAAATCTTCAAAAGTGCGATGTAGCCATTGAATTTACTATTCCCGATTCGGCAGTTAAAAACTACAATATTTGTTTCGAAGCAGGAATTCCGGTAGTTAGCGGAACAACCGGATGGCTGGAAAAAAAAGAAGAAGTATTCAGTAATTGCGTTGAAGCTAACGGAACTTTTTTTTATGCCAGTAATTTTTCAATTGGTGTAAATATTTTTTTCGAATTGAACCGAAAACTGGCTCATTTGATGGCAGATTACAGTGATTATAACGTTGAAATGACTGAGGTTCATCATATCCATAAATTGGATGCACCAAGTGGAACTGCAATCAGCCTGGCCGAAGACATTGTGAAAATTATACCTTGGAAAACGGGTTGGGTGAATGATGAAATTCCCTCGGAAAACGATTTGAATATAAAATCTGAACGCATTGGCGAAGTGCCGGGCATTCATACCATCAAATATGAGTCGGAGGTTGATTTCCTGGAAATCACTCACAGCACAAAAAGCCGCAAGGGTCTTGCATTTGGTGTTGTACTCGCTGCCGAATACTGCCTTGGTCACAAAGGCATTCTTACAATGAAAGATTTACTGAACATTTAAAAACACATCAATACTATGAAAGATATACTTTCAAACAAATGGTTTAAATTCAGCACCATGGGCGGATTGTATCTGCTTTGGGTGATTTGGCTGGGCAATTTCTGGTGGTTAATCGGACTTGGAGTTATTTTCGATATTTATGTTACCGAAAAAGTACACTGGTCGTTCTGGAAAAAGAAAAATCCGCCAAACGGGAGACAAACCAAGGTTGTTGAATGGATCGACGCCATTATTTTTGCGGTTATTGCTGCTTCTTTTATCCGAATGTTTTTTATTGAAGCTTACACTATTCCAACTTCATCGATGGAAAAATCGTTGCTGGTAGGCGATTACCTGTTTGTAAGTAAAACTGCCTACGGGCCAAAAACACCAAATACTCCGTTGTCGTTTCCTTTTGTACACAATACAATGCCACTTACAAAAGGTACCAAATCGTATCTTGAATGGATTCAAAATCCTTATCACAGAATGGCAGGTTTAAGCAAAATTAAAAACGATGATGTTGTGGTATTTCATTTTCCTGAAGGTGATACAGTGTCGTTGAATTTTGCAGCACAAAGTTATTATCAGCTTGTTAGACAATATGGCCGCGACAGGGTTTGGACTGACAAACGTAATTTTGGAGAAATAATTTCCCGGCCGGTTGACAAACGCGAAAACTATATTAAACGATGTGTTGCCATACATGGTGATGAAATTAAAATGGAGCGCGGACAACTTTTTGTTAACGGAAAACCGCAGCAAAAATTAGAAGGAATGCAACATAAATACATTGTTAGAACCAATGGAACTTCATTAAATCCAAAAGCTTTGGAGAAACTAAATATTGCTGTTGCTGACCGCGAATCTTATTCAAGTGAACAGTACGTTTTTCCGCTGACCGACGAGAATGCGGTGAAAATGAAAGAGTTTGCCAATGTAGTTTCTGTTGAAAAAACGATTGAAGAGCCCGGAAGATGGGAAAGTCAGATTTTTCCTTCACATCCGAATTTTCAATGGAATGTCGATAATTTTGGACCGATTACCATTCCAGAAAAAGGCAAAACTGTACAGTTAACCATCGATAATTTACCGCTTTACAACCGCATTATCAGTGTTTATGAGGCAAATAAACTGGAAGTGAATGGGACCGAAATAAAAATTAATGGTGTTGTTGCTACCAGTTATACGTTTAAAATGGACTACTACTGGATGATGGGAGATAACCGGCACAATTCAGCCGATTCGCGTTACTGGGGGTTTGTGCCGGAAGATCATGTTGTTGGTAAAGCTAAGTTCATCTGGCTTTCGATGGATAAAGACAAAAATTTTCCTGCCAAAATCAGGGTAAAACGAATGTTCAGATCAATTCATTAGAGAAGAAGATTGTTAGACACAAGTATCAGGATTTTTAGACTCAATTATCAGGATAATTAGATTTTGAATTTTTGTTTTGGATATTGAGTCTTGTGCCTTGAGTCTAAACATCTGTAAATAAAAATATACAAAGGATAACGGGTAACTGTTGTCCTTTTTTTATATTCACATAAAATTGAAGCAACAAACCGTGGTAAAATCATTATTCATAAAATTGAATATTAAATATTTAACGATTTTCATTTTAGTCATTGTTTTTGCGAGTACTCACCAACACATTTATGGGCAGGGAATCAGCAATTTTTCAACAGATTTGCCATTGATTATAATCCATACCGAAGGAAAAACCATTGTTGATGATCCAAAAATTCAGGCTAAAATGAAAATTGTAAACAACACTGGTACAGTAAATAAGTTTACCGATTTGCCTAACGATTTTAACGGAAATGTGGGAATAGAATTGCGCGGCAGCAGTTCTATCGGATATCCGCAAAAGCCCTATTTATTTGAAACACGCGATGCAGCAGGCCAGAATCTTAGCTTCCCGTTACTTGGTCTTCCAAAGGAGAAAGATTGGATATTGCTTTCGAACTACAACGATAAATCGCTGATACGCAATATTCTTGGTTTTCAAATCTTCGAAAAACTGGGAAACTACGCTCCCCGGGCAAAATTGGTGGATGTAATTGTGAACAATGAGTATCAGGGAATTTATGTGCTTACAGAAAAAATAAAACAAGACTCAAACCGGGTAAATATTGCCAAACTCAGAAAAGAAGACATTGCAGGAGAAGAACTTACCGGTGGTTATATCTTCAAAATCGATTACTGGAACAGCAGCAACAGTTGGGAATCACCTTATTCGCCAATTAACCATTCAAATTACAAAATACATTTTGTGTATCACGATCCCGATTGGGACGAACTCACCAGTCAGCAAAAAAGTTATATCAGCAGTTATGTAACATCTTTTGAAAAAGTATTGTACGGTTCCGGTTTCAAAGATGAAAACCAGGGATTTCCCAAATATATCGATATTGAAAGTTTTATCGATTATTTTATTGTAAGCGAAATTTCGCGTAACAACGACGGATTTAAAAAAAGCCAGTATTTTCATAAAGACAAAAACGGGAAAATAGTTGCCGGCCCGGTTTGGGATTTCGACTGGGCCTGGAAAAACATCGACGAATGTTTTATTTTTAAAGCCACCGATGGTTCCGGATGGTCGTACAAAGTAAATGACTGCAATCCTGATGTGAAATCGCCGGGTTGGATGGAACGATTGTTCCAGGATGAGAATTTTAAGAACGAAGTGAATTGCGGTTATTTTGAAGCGCGTACCAACCAGTTAAGTAACGAAGCAATTTTTTCTATGATTGACTCACTTTACAACGTTGTAAAGAATGCACAGGTAAAACATTTTCAGAAATGGCAGATACTGGGAATAAACGTAGGCACTCCGGAAATTGATACACAACCGGTTACTTACCAGGGCGAAGTGGAAAAGCTAAAAAACTGGATTGTCAAACGCCTGACCTGGCTCGACAAAAATATGCCTGGAAAATGTTCGACAGTAAATGTGAATCAGGTTGCTGAAAACAAGGAAGTCAGGTTTTTTCCGAATCCGGCAACTACCGAATTGAACATTCTTTCCTGTGAAGCTATTTCGACTATTCAGATTTTTGATATTACAGGAAAAATAATTTATTCAAATCCGATAGTCAATGCCGGAGCAATTCGTATCGATGTTTCTTCTTTTAATCCGGGAATTGTTATAGTCAAACTGATTGACAAAAAGGGGAGGTCCATATCTGAAAAAATAGTAATTAAATGAACGAAACCATTTTATTAAGCACCGCATGTTTTGCACCAGTTCAGTATTACTCTAAAATGTTGATGTACAATGATATTTATATCGAGCAATACGAAAACTTTATTAAACAAACCTGGCGCAACCGTTACACTGTTTTGGGTGGAAATGGCACTATCGACCTGATTGTACCTGTTGTAAAAGGGCGCGGTCCAAAGATTCTTATTAAGGACATTGAAATATCTTACGATACCGACTGGCAGCGAAACCATTGGCGTACACTTTTTTCGGCATACAATACATCGCCGTATTTTGAATATTATGCCGATGATTTGCTTCCTTTTTTTGAAAGAAAATTTCAATTTCTGTTCGATTATAATTTAAGAATTCATGAAATTGTAACGGAATTATTTGAACTGGAAAACCGGATTGTTCTCACAACCGATTTTGAAAAGGTTCCAGTTGACACAATAAATTACCGCGAACGCATTTCTCCCAAGGGAAAAACTTTACCCGACCCGCATTTTCATCCAGCTCCTTATACCCAGGTTTTTTCCGACAAACTAGGATTTACGCCCAACCTTAGTATTCTGGACTTACTTTTTAACGAGGGGCCAAACAGTTATACCTTATTGAAAGAGAGTATTACAAAATAGAAATCGAGAGCAATTCAACCTAGAATTCAATATCGACAACCACCCTATAAAAATCCACGATTTACATAATCACCCAATCACTCACTCACCCATTTTTCATTCAAGCATTCAAGCATTCTCGCATTCACGCATTTATTCCTACACCAACCCCGAGAAACCCATGAAAGCCATTGCCAGAATTCCGGCGGTTACAAGTGCGATTGGGATACCTTTCATTCCTTTTGGAACTTCGGAAATGGCAAGCTGTTCGCGGATACCTGAGAATATGACAAGAGCAAGGGCAAAACCAACCGCGGTAGCCATGGTATAAACTACAGACTCAACCAGATTGTATTCTTTTTTAATTACAAGAATTGCAACCCCAAGAACTGCACAATTAGTAGTGATTAAGGGAAGATAAATTCCCAAAGCCTGGTAAAGTGCCGGACTTGCTTTTTTCAGAATGATTTCAAGCATCTGAACCAGAGCAGCAATTATCAGAATAAAACTGATGGTTTGTAAAAACTCCAGGTTTAGCGGAGTTAAAACATATTGCTGAATCAAAAAAGTAACAATGGTAGCCAGCGTCATTACAAACAACACGGATGCACCCATTCCAATGGCAGTTTCAATTTTTGTGCTTACACCCAGAAACGGGCAGATTCCAAGAAACTGTGCCAGTACGATGTTATTGACAAGAATGGCTGATATTAATATGATTACGTATTCCATGGATTTGTAGATTATGAGGTTTTATTGATCTTTTTCAAAATTGCAATCATGAATCCCAGCGTAATAAATGCCCCGGGAGCAAGAATAAAAATCAGTACACCATCGGCGGTTTCAGGAATAAATTTAAATCCAAAAATAGCACCGGCACCCAGCATCTCGCGGATACTACCCATGATAACCAGCGCCAACGTAAATCCGAGTCCCATTCCCATACCGTCGATAAACGAAGAATACACATTGTTTTTAGCAGCAAAAGCTTCAGCCCGTCCAAGCACAATACAGTTTACCACAATCAGTGGAATGAAAATGCCAAGTTGACTCGATAATCCCGGTGTGTAAGCCTGCATTAGTAAATCGACAACGGTTACAAAACTTGCTATTACAACAATGAAAGCCGGAATCCTGACTTTATCGGGTACAAAACCTTTTACCATCGAAATAAAAACATTCGACATAAACAATACAAAAGTGGTTGCCAGACCCATTCCAAGTCCGTTTACAGCCGATGAGGTAACCGCCAGGGTAGGGCAGGTTCCCAGCAATAAAACTAAAATCGGATTTTCGCGAAGAAGTCCTTTGGTGAAATTGTTGAGTTGGTTCATTTTTTTCCTGTTTTATAGGTTGAATAGGCACGGTTTACGGCATCGCAAAAGCCACGACTGCTGATGGTTGCAGCAGTTATGGCGTCAACTGTACCTCCATCTTTTTTTACTTTTAGTTGTTCGCCCGGCAAATCGGCAAGTTTTAATCCTTTAAACTGATCTTTAAAAGCCGGAAGCGCCATTTTTGTACCCAGTCCCGGTGTTTCTTTGTGTTCCAGAACTTCAATGTTGCTAATCGAACCATCGGGAGTAAAACCTACCATTAACGTAAACCTACCGCTAAATCCATTATCGGTGTATGTTTCAATAGCATAACCAGTGCTTTCTGTTCCCTTTAGCAATGAATGAATCCTGATACTGTCTTTCCCGGTTTCGGGCAAAACTGTAGTGTCTTTAATCGATTCAAATTCGGGAATAACCATTTTAATGGCATTGTTGATTTTTGCTTTTTGCGAAACAAGAATAGGTTCTTTTGTTACAGAGTACACAGCAGCCAAAACCAGTCCGGCAACAGCAGTAATTACAAAAAGCGCAATCGTCATATTTTTAAAACTCGATTCTTTCTTTGCCATAACTTATCCTTTTACCGGTTGTTTTTTTACTTCTCCAAAACGCTTTGGTTTTATGTAACGGTTTAGCAGTGGAACCAAAGCATTCATAATCAGAATAGCAAATGATATTCCTTCGGGATACGCTCCAAAAAGCCTGATTAGAATGGTTAAAACGCCAATTCCAATTCCGTATATGATTTGTCCTTTTGGTGTCATTGGTGAAGAAACCATGTCGGTGGCCATAAAAATAGCGCCCAACATAAGTCCTCCCGACAAGATATGATACACCGGATTGATATACAATTCAGGATTAACCATCCAGAATATTCCTGAAAACACTGCTGCTGTGGCAATAATTGAAACCGGAATATGCCAGGTGATAACCTTTGTGAACAACATATAAATTCCACCAAGAATCAGTAAAACTGCTGAAATTTCGCCCAGTGATCCACCAATCTGGCCTAAAAATAAATCCATTGTAGCAGGCAGATTTTTTGAAATCTCTGAAATGGGTGTGCCATTTAAAATTCCTTCCTTAATAATTCCAAGTGGAGTTGCAGATGTTATTGCATCGATTCCACTTCTGCTATTCACCGGCCACGAAGTCATTTGCACCGGAAATGAAATCAACAGGAAAACACGGCCAACCAGCGCCGGATTAAAAATATTGTTACCCAGGCCGCCAAACGATAATTTCCCGATTCCAACAGCCGCAATGGCGCCAACTATTATTATCCACCACGGCAAATTCGACGGAACATTAAAAGCGAGTAAAATTCCTGTTACTAATGCCGACCCATCGGTTACTGTTGGTTTTATTTTTAAAAGGTATTTTTGAATGAGGTATTCGAATGCAACGCAGGCAGCAACCGCAATGAGGGTAACGCGCAGTGCATCGAGCCCAAAAACAAAAACCGACCAGAGTAATGCCGGAATCATGGCGTACACCACCCGGTACATAATTTTTTGGGTCGAATCGCCCGAGTGAATGTGCGGCGACGGTGAAATGGTTAGTAAATTACTCATATTATGGTTAAATGTTTAAAGTTCAATATTTAAAGTTCCATGTTACGGGTTCCATGTTTCAAGTTCCGGGTTTAAAGATTTAACTTGTAACCTGCAACCCAAAAACCGTTTATTTTTTCCTCGTCCGAATTATCTGTCCCACTTTTGCTTTTCCAAACCGAATGTAATCGAGTATTGGTCGATTCGATGGACAGGTATAACTGCACGAACCACATTCAATGCAATCCATTACGCGTTCGTTTTCAGCACGATCGAAAATTTGTTTTTGACCGAAAGTCATCAGTAAATACGGTTCAAGTCCCATCGGGCAAACTGAAACACAACGAGAGCAACGGATACATTCCATATATTCCCTGCGTTTAGCCTCTTCGTTTTGCATAACGAGAATTCCTGAAGTTCCTTTCGTAACCGGAACGTCAAGCGATACAACAGCTCGTCCCATCATTGGCCCGCCACTTATAATTTTTCCTGTATTTTCAGGCAATCCGCCGGCTGCTTCAATAAGTTCGGTAGTTGCAGTTCCAATTCTTACCTTGAAATTCGATGGATTGGCAACGCTTTTTCCTGTAACGGTTACCACGCGTTCAAAAAGTGGCTTATTTTTCTGAACGGCTTCGTACACCGCAAATGCTGTCCCAACATTACTTACCACAGCTCCAACTGCGATGGGCAAACCTCCCGAAGGAACTTCTTTGCCGGTAACCGCTTTTATCAGTTGCTTTTCACCTCCCTGCGGGTATTTTACTTTTAGAGCAACTACACTAATTCCTTTATAATTTTTTGCTTTGTCGTTTAAAAGCTGAATTGCATCGGGTTTGTTGTTTTCAATTCCGATTGCAGCTTTTTCAACATTCATGGCTTTCATCAAAAGTTGAGTTCCAACCAGAATTTCTTCAGCTTTTTCAAGCATTAACCGGTGGTCTGAAGTTAAATATGGTTCACATTCAACACCGTTAATCAACAGTACATCGGCTTTCATCCCTTTTGGAGGAACCAGTTTTACATGTGTTGGAAAGGTTGCCCCACCTAAGCCAACGATTCCTGCATCCTGTATTTTTTGTATGATTTTTTGCCCATCTAAATCAAATGATTTAATTAAGGTTTCTGAACGGTCAATATCTTCAATCCATTCATCACCTTCTACATCAATAAAAATACCTTGTTTCGGGTAACCTGAACTATCGGCAGAAACATCAACTTTTTTAACTTTTCCTGAAACCGATGAATGAATATTAGTTGAAACAAAACCGCTGCTTTTTGCAATTATTTGTCCGGTTTTAACAACATCACCCTTATTTACCACAGCGGTCGAAGGTGCTCCAATGTGTTGTGCAACCGGAATAAAAACTGTTTTAGGAATGGGCAGTTGTTCAATTTTTTTGCCTGCCGATAATTTGTTTTCCGGTGGATGAACACCACCAACTTTAAAAGTTTTTAGCATTCCTGAATTATTTAACTGTGCTACATTCTTCTTTATTATCTGTTACGATTTTCCGCGGAGGGAAATTCAATTCGAGTATTGAATTTGTCGGACAAACCGGAACACATTTGCGGCATAATTTACATTTGTCGGAGTCGATAAATGCAAGGTTATTTTCGATGGTTATTGCACCGTAAGCACATTCCTTTTCGCATTTACTGCAACCAATGCAGGCCACGGAGCAGGCTTTACGTGCAACGCCACCTTTGTCGGTATTTCTGCAGGCCACAACAATCTTCCTGTTTTTGGGGAATTGCTTGCGGAGTTCAATCAGGTTTTTCGGACAGGCATCAATACATTTTCCGCAAGCCACGCATTTGTCGTCGATAATCAACGGAACTCCCAATCCGGAGCGTAAATCAATCGCATCAAATTCGCAAACATCGAAACAATCACCGTAGCCAAGACATCCAAACTGGCAGTCGGTTTCGCCGCTGTACACCGAAGCAGCAATGGCACAGGTTGAAGCGCCATCGAAATTGCTTGTTTTTGGGCGATGGTCGCAGGTTCCGTTGCAACGAATGTAAGCAATGCGAGGATCTTTTTTCTCGGCCACCAAACCCAGAATGTCGGCTACTTTTCCCATAGTTTCATTTCCACCAACAGGGCAGCTTAAACCCGAAAGGTCGCTGGCTTTAACACAGGCTTCGGCAAATGCCCTGCAACCTGCAAATCCACACCCGCCGCAGTTTGCGCCTGGAAGAGCTTGCTCAGTATCATCGATTCTGGGATCTTCAAAAACCTTGAATTTCTGGGCCACAAAGTATAAAATTACGGCTGATGAAGTTCCGATAATGCTTAATGTGGCAATGGTATAAATAATGGTTATTGTCATAATTCAATTATTTTCTTCCACCTCGAATTTGAATGCTTTTTGTAATAAATGCCTTGAAAAGTAAATAGTTATGTAGTATGGAACTAATATTGCCAAGGCTACCAGTCCTCCGATTAATTCATTTCCTGTAACCGAAACGGCAACTATCAATGTTACAAAAACCAAAATGAAAGGCACTACATAACTCCAGATAACTGCGGTAAAACCTTGTGACTGCTGAAATACCACAGTTACCATCTGTCCGGGAGAATATATTTTGCTGAAATTTGTAATTTCAATTTCCTTGTCCTGCACGTCGGCAGCGCTGCAGGCCCCGTTTGCGTGACATGATGAACAAGCCGATTCACTAACGATGTTCACGATTAATTTATCGTCGGTAACGTGTTTTACAAAACCGGTATGTTTAATGTTTGATTCCAAAATTTGGTAATTTCTGCTATTTATGGTTTGCAAATTTAGGCTTTTATGCGAATCTGGAAATGCCAAAATTCAGTTTTAAACGAAAACCGACAATTTAGAAAAAGTCTAAATTTATAGTTTTGACATTTGTTTATTATCATGTTTTTTTTGAAGAATTGGCAGCTTCTTCATCATCAATAATTGTTTTTTCATTCCAGGCATAATCTGTCTCATGTATAATATAATCTTTCTCAGCCTGAAGTATTTCAGACAGTTGTTCCGAAAACCGTCTTGTTTCCTGAATAAACCTGTTTTCATCCTCTTTCCATAACGTGTACAAATCTAACAGAACCTGTTTTTCGTGGTGTTTAAAAGTACGTGCAGCACGATAAGCTTCGTATTTCGAAAAACCCAGTTGTACCAATGCTTTTTCGCCAAGTTCGGCAGCTGAATCAAATACTTCGCGTTGAACAATATTTACGTTGCGTTTAAAAAATTCGAAAGCATGGTAAATATCTTTTGCACGGGCCAGAATTTTAACATGCGGATAATTTTTTTTCAGGTAATCGGCTACTTTTAGCGCTTCGTCATATTCAGCCATACTTAAAATAACAAGTTTTGCATGTTTTATGCCGGCTTGCTCAATTACTTGTGGACGGGTAACATCGCCGTAAAACAGTTTAAACCCAAATTTCCGGAGTATTTCCACATTGGCAGGATTACTGTCGATAATGGTAACTTTATAATTATTGGCCAGCAACAACCTACCAACCACCAGACCAAAACGCCCGAAACCCGCTATTATAACCGGGTTGTCCGAACTTTCCACAATATCATATTCAGCCTTATTTTGTTTACGCGAAAGAATGGGCGCTACTGCTTTATCGTTAAAAATTAACAGTAGCGGTGAAATTGCCATCGAAAGTGTGACCATTAAAAGCATCAATCCCGCGGTTCTCTCGTCGAAAAGCTGGTTTTGTTTTGAGAACGAAATCAACACAAATGCAAACTCACTGGATTGTGCAAGTAAAAATGCAAACAAAAAATCGTACCCTTTCCGTAACCTGAAAAACCGTCCGAGAACGAATAAAACAACAAATTTTACTATTATCAGCATAAGAACAAACCCCAGTATGATAAATGGGTCTTCAATAAAAAGTACGAAATTGATGCTTGCACCAACCGATATAAAAAACAAACCAAGCAAAAGCCCTTTAAACGGATTGATTGTTGTTTCGAGTTCATGCCGGTATTCGTTGTCGGCCAAAACCACACCTGCCAGAAAAGTTCCAAGAGCGGGCGACAGACCAATTTTCGACATTGCCAAAGCAATTCCAATAACCAGCAAAAGTGCCATAGCTGTAAAAACTTCGTGCATTCCGGTTTGGGCAATCAATCTGAAAATATGACGCGCCAGAAACCGGCCGGCAAGAACGATGAAGGTAATAGCTGCAATTATTATGAGTAACTGAATCCAGCCTGAAAATGAAGCCATGCCGGTAAGCTGGTCGAGTTCTGAATTGCTGAGATCTATTTTTCCGTTGATGGCTGCCAGCAGTGGAATAATTGCCAGAATTGGAACTACAGAAATATCCTGAAATAAAAGAACTGAAAATGCCGAACGACCTGCCGCGTTTTGCAGCAATCCTTTTTCGGTTAACGTTTGCAAAACAATTGCTGTTGACGAAAGTGCCAGAATCAGCCCGATTGCAATTGCACGGTTAATTTTGAAATCGAAAAAAAGGGCAATTCCGGCCAGAACAATGGCCGTAATCAGCACCTGCAATCCGCCCAACCCAAAAATCGAACGCCGCATTTTCCAAAGCAACGAAGGCTGCAATTCGAGCCCAATTACAAAAAGCATTAAAACCACTCCAAATTCTGCAAAGTGCATTACTTTTCCTGCCTCGAAACCCACGAGTCCAAGTACTGACGGACCAATAATAATTCCTGCTACCAGGTAACCCAGAACCGATCCCAATCCGAGTTTTTTTGCAATCGGAACCGTTACAACCGTTGCTGCAAGATATATTAATGCCTGAAAGAAAAAATCCTGGTTATACATTCTAATCGATTAATTCATTAAAATACGCTACCGATTTCATTTTAGCTGCATTTATCTGTTCATCGCGCAAAGCCATCATCAGTTTTTTATAATTTGCAATATGATTATCAATGTCAGGTGGTGTTAACGTGTGCGACCCAAAAATTACATAGGGAGGCAAATATTCCATCCGGCATAAATTTGCAGTTTGTTTAAACGGCACCAAAAATTCATTAATTGTGTAACGATTTCTACCTTCTTTTGTATAAACTTCTTTATGTCCACTGGTCGAAATAACCGATAAAACCTGCTTCCCTTCCAGACTGCGGCCTTTTTCGCCATAAGCAAAACCATGCTGTAGTACCAGATCGAACCATTCCTTTAAAATGGCAGGTGAACTGTACCAGTACAGCGGATGTTGCCAAATAATAATATCGTGTTCAATCAGCAACTGCTGCTCTTGAATAATATCGATATAAAAATCAGGATAGTTTTCGTACAAATTATTGACAGTAATACCTCGCATATTTTTCAGCGATTCAGTCAGTCGCCTGTGAATTCTGGATTTATGAATGGCCGGGTGGGCAAATATGATTAGTATTTTCTTCATTTAGGTCGAATATTCATTGTAATGAATTCATAAAAATACATTTTTTAATGATATACTACAGTAAACGTTTGCCCCGAAAATCAACCAAATTTTGTAATTTTGAACAACTCTGTTCAGGGGTAAAATATCACATAAATGAAAAAAATAAAATTCTCTCCGGGCTTTTTAATCGTTTTATTTCTAATCAGTTGCCAACCTAAAATAAAACAGGTACAAACTGAAGCCACATTTGGTAAATATGTTCAGGCATTTACCAGTGGAATAATTTCAACCGAATCAACTATTTCGGTGTATTTGAATCAACCGGTTTCCAATCCTGAAATTACCGGTAAAAAACTATTTAATTTTTCGCCCGAAATAAAAGGGGAAACTGTTTTTGTGAATGAACGGCAAATCGAGTTCCGGCCTTCGGAGCCACTGAGTTCAGGAACGGTATATTCTGCCGAATTTCTTTTGGGTGAAATAATGAAAACCGAAGAAGGGCTGAAAAAAATGCCCTTTCAGTTTTCAACCATCAAACAGTCATTTTCAGTTAATATCGATGGATTGAAAAACTACGACGGTGGACTTTACAAAAAAATGCAATTGAACGGTTACCTGTTAACAGCCGACGTTGCTGGTTTTGCAGAAACCGAGAAAATTTTGCGCGCTGCTTTGGACGAAAGGGAAGTCACGATTAACTGGATTCATGAACCAGACAGGAGAAAGCATTTTTTTAGTATCGATAGTTTGGAAAGACCCGCTGAAAAATCGGCCGAATTGAAAATTGAATGGAATGGTGAGCCGATGAAAGTGGATATAAAAGGACAAGAGAAATTCGAAGTGCCGGCATTAAACGCATTTTCAATTCTTGCTGCAAAAGTTATCCACGAACCTGAACAGCATGTCGAAATCCGCTTTTCCGATCCTGTTCTTAAATCACAGGATATTACCGGTTTGATTACCCTTTCCGACGGAACCGAATTGCGGCTGACCATGGAAAATAATGTTGTCAGCGCCTGGCCTTCCAAAATTCTTTCTGGAGAAATCGACTTGAATGTTTTTGAAGGAATACAAAATATGAATTATACCAGACTCAAAAAACCGGAAAAGTTCAGGTTGCAGTTTGAAAGTATAAAACCAGCGGTGAGGTTTGTGGGCAAGGGAAATATTGTACCACAAAGTGGATTCCTCGAAATTCCTTTTGAAGCAGTAAATCTGAATGTTGTGGAAATTCGGGTGGTGGAAATTTTCAATGATAATATTTTACAGTATTTTCAGGATAACCAGTGGGAGAGTAATTCAGATTTAAAAAAAGTGGGTCGTTTGGTTTACACTGGTAAAGTTGCCTTAACGCCCGACCAGCCGGGCGATTTGGAACGTTGGAGTACGTATCGTATAAATCTTGCAAAACTTGTTCGAATTGAACAGGGTGCGATTTACAATGTGCAAATCAGTTTTAAAAAGGAACATTCGCTTTTTAATTGCGGACTGAAACCAAAAGAAAATCAGTTGCAGCAATCGGAAATAAAAACGGAGGAACCATATCAAACGGAATGGGATAGTCCGGGTTGGTATTCTGATTATTATTACCCCGATGATTTCGACTGGCAGCAACGCAATAATCCCTGCCATGCTTCTTATTACAATTTCGACAGATTTGTTTCGAGGAATATTTTTGCATCGCAACTTGGAATTATTGCCAAGGAAGGGCGTAATCAGGAACTGAAATTTGCTATTACAAATCTGCTAACTACCAATCCTGAAAAGGATGTTGAACTTCGTCTGTACAATTACCAGAATCAGTTGATTGAAACTGTAAAAACCGATAATCAGGGATTTGCCTCTGTCAGTCTGAACAAGAAACCATTTTTGCTCATTGCCCAAAAAGAGAAGCAGTTTGGATACCTGCGCCTCGATGACGGAACTTCGCTTTCGACAAGTAATTTTAATGTTTCAGGCGAAATTATCACTGACGGATTAAAAGGATTTATTTATGGTGAACGGGGTGTTTGGCGCCCGGGAGATACAATTTTTGTAAGTTTTATTGTGGAAAAGGAAAGCGTCGGACTTCCGGCAGGTTTCCCAGTTGTTTTTCAGCTCATAAATCCGGGCGGTCAGGTTGTTGACAGAAGGGTGCAAACCGAAAGCGAAAATGGTTTTTATCTGTTTAAAACCAAAACATCAGGCGATGCGCCCACCGGAAACTGGCAGGCTGAAGTAAAAGTGGGAAATGCCACTTTCTCCAAACGCATTAAAATAGAAACAGTAAAACCCAACCGGCTGAAAGTGGAACTGGGATTGCCCAAAACCGTTCTCACACGCAAAACAAACAGTATTCCGCTTGAATCGGCATGGTTGCACGGTTCTCCGGCACGTTCGTTAAAAACAAAAGTCGATGTTCTTTTTGTAAAAGATAAAACTGTTTTTGAAGGATTCGAAAAGTATTCATTTACCGATCCGGCGTCTGTTTTCGAACCTGCTGAGCAAACCATTTTCGAAGGTCGTTTGAATGAAAGCGGGAAAACTACGGTTCCTGTCGATTTCAAATTGCTTGAAAATGCGCCGGGAATGGTAAAAGCCTGGTTTACAACCCGTGTTTTTGAAGAAGGCGGCGATTTTAGTATCAATGTGGCACAAACAAAATTTGCACCTTTCAGCACTTTTGTGGGTGTGAAAATGCCTTCATCAGAAGACAACTGGTACAAAACCGGCACCGATTATTCCCCCGAAATTGTTTTGGTTGACGAAAACGGGAAACCGGTTTCGGGGAGCGATTTACAAATCAAACTCTACAAAATCGACTGGCGATGGTGGTGGGAATCGGGCGATGAAAACCTGGCACATTATGTAACGGGCAAATATTACAAACCTGTTTCGTCATGGAGTATCAGCAGGGCAGAGCATAAAACCACCATCAAACTCAATGTAAAATACAACAACTGGGAAGATAACGGAAGATATCTGCTTTGGGTGAAAGACGTAAAAGGCGGGCACGCTACAGGTGTAACTTTTTATATGTCGGAATGGGGTAGCTGGCGTTCGGATGGATTGGCTGACGGAGCTACTTTACTGACATTGCGAACCGACAAGGATAAGTACAAAGTCGGTGAAAAAATTGAGGTTACAATACCATCTTCAAATGCCGGAAAAGCTCTGGTTAGCTTGGAAAACGGAACAAAAGTTACAGATTTTTTCTGGGTAGAAACTCAGGAAAAACAAACCCGCTTTTTTATCGATGTAAAACCCGAAATGGCGCCCAATTTCTGTATTCATGTGAGTTTAATTCAACCTTACGGACAAACCCAAAACGATGCGCCGCTGCGCTTGTACGGAGTTTTACCTGTGTTGGTTGAAAATCCCGAAACGATTTTAAAACCTGTACTTGAAACTCCGGCCGAAATTGAGCCGGAAGCAAAATACACAATCAAAGTTTCGGAGGCAAACAAAAAAGAAATGACCTACACACTGGCCATTGTTGACGAGGGTTTGCTGGGACTGACCAATTTCAAAACTCCCGATCCGCACGCTGTTTTTTATGCCCGCGAAGCGCTTGGTGTAAAAACCTGGGATTTATACGATTTTGTTGCCGGAGCTTACGGTGCCAGGCTCGAAAAAGCTTTAGCCGTTGGCGGCGACAGCGATATGTCGCCTTCAGGTAAAAAGGAGGTGAACCGCTTTAAACCGGTTGTTCAGTTCGCGGGGCCGTTCACGGTTAAAAAAGGGCAAACCAACAAACACAGTTTTACCATGCTCAACTACGTGGGTGCGGTGCGGGTGATGGTGGTTGCCGGTAAAAATGGTGCTTACGGAAATGCGGAGAAATCAGTTCCGGTGCGGAAAGGTTTGATGTTGCTTGCAACTTTGCCGCGTGTTTTGGCGCCGGGTGAGGAAGTGAGTCTCCCGGTAAATGTTTTTGCCATGAAGGAAACCGTAAAAAATGTAACGGTAAAAGTGAAAACCAACGATTTAGCAGAACTGGCTGGCGAATCGCAGAATAGTGTTGAGTTTTCAAAAGTTGGTGATAAAGTGGTTTATTTTAAACTCAGGGCCAAATCAAAAACAGGAGTTGGAAAAATTGAAATAGAAGCCACTAGCGGCAGCGAAAAGGCCACAACTGAAGTTGAATTGGAAATCAGGAATCCAAATTCTCCTGTAACCGTTGAACAATCGGCGATGGTAGAAAGTAAAAAAAGTTGGACTGCAAATTTGCAGGTTCCCGGAGAATCAGGCAATGCAGAAGCCTGGGTTGAAATTTCTGGATTTCCATCGTTAAATCTCTCCAAACATTTGGATTATCTGATTAATTATCCTCACGGTTGTATCGAACAGGTGGTTTCGGGTGGTTTTCCGCAGTTGTTTTTAAAGGATTTAACTGAACTTTCTGCCGAACAGAAACAGAAAACTGAAGATAATATTCGCGAAGTTTTGCAGAAATTACCAGCTTTCCAGTTACCCAGCGGCGGATTTGGCTACTGGCCCGGCGATGCAATTGTCAGCGATTGGGGAACAAGTTATGCCGGTCATTTTTTGCTGAAAGCTGAAAATGAAGGTTATTCGCTGCCCATTGGAATGAAAGATAAATGGCTCAATTTTCAACGGATTACAGCCCGAAACTGGAGTGCATCGGGAAGTGGGTTCAACCGGCAAAATTCCGATTTTATTCAGACCTACCGTTTATACACAATTGCTTTGGCTGGTTCACCCGATTTGGGAGCGATGAACCGGTTGCGTGAAAAAAGCGAAAAATCCCCCGAAGTTTCGTGGCGACTGGCTGCTGCCTATGTTTTGGCTGGTCAAGCCGAAGCAGCTCAGCAACTGATAAACAATACAACCATAATTGTGAACGATTACAATGAAATGGGTGGCACTTTTGGTTCGGCTTTGCGCGATAAGGCCATGATTTTGGAAACGGTGGTTTTGATGAAGGAGAAAGAAAAGGCATTTAAAATGCTTCAAACTATTTCGGATGAAATGAACAGGGAGGATTGGTTAAGCACGCAAACCGCTGCATGGTGTTTATCATCGGCTGCCCAATTTGCACGTGAATATTTTAAAGGCAATACCGAAACCCGTTTCGAAATGGTGATTAATGGCGAAAAAACAAATTTACGCTCTGTAATTCCAGTGCTGAAAATTCCGGTTAAATTGAAAACGGATGGTAAAGTTAAAATTGAATACTCCAATCAAGGCGAAACTCCAACTTTTGTAAAAGTTTTGGCGCGAGGAATACCCGCCGGTATTGATTCTGGTTCGGTTTCACAGGCTTTGCAAATGAACGTAAAATACTTTGATTCCTCAGGTAATGAAATAAACCCGCAAACCTTAAAACAGGGCGAAGATTTCAGAATGGCAGTGACCATGAAAAATCCGGGAACTGAAAAAGATTACGAAGAAATGGTTTTAAGCACTGTATTTCCATCGGGGTGGGAGATTTTGAATAAACGTTTGAACGACATTCCGCAAAACCAAAATTCAACATTCGATTACCAGGATATTCGCGACGACAGGGTTTACACCTATTTCGACCTGAGAATGAATGAGCAGAAAACCTTTGTCTTGTACCTGAATGCATCCTATACCGGTCGATACTATCAACCACCGATAAGTTGTGAAGCGATGTATGATTTTAGTATCCGTGCCCAAAATCCTGGACGGTGGGTGAGTGTAGGTGTTGAGAAATAGATGAAATAAGGGCTGAAGCCCGGATGTTCTGAGATATCACAGACCACCAGCCTGAAGGCTGGTGCTGGTTTTACAAGAAGTACCATTCGAAAGGCGGATGCTGATTTTAGAAGAAGTTAGCAAAACCAGCCCCAGCTTTCAAGCTGGGGTTTGGAAGAAATAAAGGAAAAAAAGGCTCATCTACGTCTGTTCAAAAGAGAACGATAACTGCATGAGCCGCAAATTGAAATAAAGGAAAAGGGAATTAATGGCTAAAGCCAGGCTTTCCGGTCGCGTTTTGTCACCAGTCTGAAGACTGGTGCTAAATTTAGCCCCAACTTTTAAGTTGGGGATCGGAATAATAAAAGAGAAAAAAAGGCTCATTCATATTCGTTCAAAAGATAATGGCAGACGCATGAGCCGCAAAATGAAATGAAGATAAAAAAGAATTAATGGCTAAAGCCAGGCTTTCCGGTCGCGTTTTTTCACCAGCCTGAAGGCTGGTGCTGATTTTACAAGAAGTCACCATTCTAAGACTGGTGCTGATTTTAGAAGATGTTTAGCAAAAACAGCCCCAGCTTTTAAGCTGGGGTTTAGAAGGCGGGTGAAACAACAGGCTCATCCACGCCCGTTCAAAAGAGAACAAACGTTGCATGAGCCGCAAAATGACACGTAAATTGAAAAACAATAACTCATTACTTAATCGCACCATTTTCAAAAGAAAGCGTTTTCTTTTTTCCTTTTTATTCTTTATCGTATTATTTCTTTTATTCTTTTTTTCCGTTCCCCGTCCACTTTTTAACACCCCGTTTTCAACTGTTGTTGAAAGCAGCGATGGCAGGTTGCTTGGTGCCCGCATTGCCACCGACCAGCAGTGGCGATTTCCGGAAGTAGATTTAGTGCCGAACAAATATGAAAAATGTGTTTTGCTTTTCGAAGACAGGTATTTCCGGTTTCATCCCGGAATTAATCCAGTTTCGGTTGTCCGTTCCCTTATTCAAAATATTAGGGAAAGGAGAATTGTTAGTGGCGGAAGTACATTAACCATGCAGGTTTGCAGGCTCGCCAGAGGAGAAAAGGAGCGGTCGGTAAAAAACAAAATCATTGAAATGATTTGGGCGCTGAACCTCGAACTCCGGTTTACAAAAAAAACGATTTTAAAACTGTATGCTTCTCACGCCCCATTTGGAGGAAATGTAGTCGGACTTGATGCCGCATCATGGCGCTATTTTGCCCGTCCGGCTGATGAACTTTCATGGGCTGAGTCGGCAACTTTGGCGGTATTACCCAACGCACCATCACTGATTTACCCCGGGAAACTGGATAAACGGCTAAAACAAAAACGTGACAGATTGCTTGAGAAACTGCTTGAAAACGGAGATATCGACAGCCTTACTTTTCTGCTTTCGGTGGCAGAACCGCTGCCCGAGAAGGTAAACCCGCTGCCCATCAATGCATATCATCTGGTTGAAAAAGCCGCACAAAAAAACAGTGGTCAGCGCATAAAATCGACGATTGACGGTTATTTTCAAAACAAAGTTGTCGAACTGGTGAACCGGCACCGGCAAAATCTGGAAGCCAATCACATTTACAATATTTCGGTTGTTGTTTCCGAAGTTTCAACAAGGGAAGTAAAAGCATATGTGGGAAATGTGTACGACGGACAGGAAACCGAACACGGAAACAGCGTTGATGTGGCAATGTCGCCACGAAGTAGTGGCAGTATTTTAAAGCCATTTTTGTATTGCAAAATGCTGGACGATGGATTAATTACCCCGCAAATGCTGATTCCCGATATTCCAACACGTTTCGGTGGATTTACACCGCTGAATTTCGATCAGGAGTTTAACGGGGCGGTTCCTGCAGAACAGGCGCTGGCGCGGTCGTTAAATATTCCGGCTGTAAAAATGCTGCAGGATTACGGAGTGCCACCATTTTATTCTTTCCTGAAAAATAGCGGAATGAAAACATTAACCCGGCCACCAGAACACTACGGACTTTCGCTGATTTTAGGTGGCGCTGAAGTTACGTTGTGGGATTTGGCCGGAATGTACACATCTATGGTTTCGATTTTAAAGAATTACAACGAAAAAGATGGTTTTTACGAAGCAGAACCGTTTAAACCGCTGGTTTGGAAAAAAGAGGATTCGTATCCTGAAAAAACTTCGGGTCAGGCAATACAACCTGTTGTCAGGGCTTCGTCTGTTTACCTTACTTTGCAGGCTTTGTTGCAGGTGCAACGACCTGACTCGGAATCGGGATGGCAGGAATTTGCTTCAGCGCGAAATATTGCATGGAAAACAGGAACCAGTTTTGGTTTTCGCGATGGCTGGGCGGTGGGAATGAACCGCGATTTTGTGGTTTCGGTTTGGGTGGGGAATGCCGATGGCGAAGGCCGTCAGGGACTTACCGGCGTTTCTGCTGCAGCTCCTTTACTTTTCGATATTTTTGCTTTACTCCCGGTTTCCGACTGGTTCAACAAACCAATTGACGAAATGGAGGAGATGAAATTGTGCACCGAAAGTGGATTCCGGCCGGGTGCCAATTGCGATTTAACACAAACGGTTTGGCTTCCTCGCGGTTCAAAAGTGGAAGTTTGCCCGTGGCACGAAAAAATTCATTTAAACGAAAACAGCACATTGCGCGTAAACGCCGATTGTTACCCGGTTTCAAAAATGAATCATAAAAACTGGTTTGTTTTATCGCCTGCAATGGAATATTATTACAAACCCCGAAATCCGTTGTATGCTTTGCTGCCGCCTATGTTGCCGGGATGCACCGACGAAATTCAACCTTTGGAATTTGTTTATCCGCGCGAATGGAACAATTTATTTGTGCCCACCGATTTGGATGGAACACCCGGCCAGTTGATTTTTGAATTGGTTCACCGCGAAAGGAAAGCATTGGTTTACTGGCATCTGGATGAAAAATTTATGGGAACAACCTCCGGAATTCATCAGTTTGCAGTTCGACCCGAAAAGGGCTGGCATGTACTGAATGTTACCGACCAGTCGGGAAACAGTCGCACCCGACGGTTTTTTATTGCGGGGAAAAATTGAATTGCACAACGTTTTGTATAAATTAGCATTTCAAAAATTGAAATCAATGTTGGTCTTCAGGATTAGAATTCTTTTGCTGGCTGCGTTTTTCATCTTCCATTTGCCGATGGAAAGCCGTTCAGGTACGAATGTGAAAAACGTAGTTGTTTTTTTTGCGCTAAATCCTAATCTTCCATCTTATCAGCAAATTACAACTGGTTTTAAAAGTAACTTTAATGTCAGTAATACCATTCCCAGTAACGTTATTTACGAGTATTTTGATATTTACCGGTTTGGTGACGGCCAGAATATTGAAACCCTGGTAAAGCTATACAATGAAAAATACCAAACTGCTAAAATCGACCTGCTCATTACGGTTGGCCCGGGATTACATCCACTGCTTGAAAAATATAATCTTGAAATGCTGAAAACTACGCCTACCATAAATATTGATTTTTCAAACATATCAATGAGTTCGGACCCTCAAATTGCACAAAATGAGATTAATATGAGTATCGTAGTTCAAGTTGAAAAATCCCTGCAATCCGCAATCGATCTTTTTCCTGAATACAACGATATTTATGTTTTTTCAGGCAATACAAGCACCGATAAATACTTTTTAAATCTCTTCAGACAGGCTGAACCTGTCTTTTCATCCACTCATCGTTTCTTTTATTTTAATGACATATCTTTTGATTCAACATTGCTTGTTGCTGCTAAAGTTCCGGCCAACAGTATTGTATTCGTTCCATCGTATATGTCCGACACAGAAAGCACTTTGTACAATACGCCCGAAGCGTTGAGCCTGATTGCCAATGTCTGCAAATCACCATTATTTCCGGTATTCGATAGTTTTGTGTTAACACGGGGTGCAATTGGTGGAAATGTATTGTCGCTTTTTAACGTGGGCGAAGAAGCAGGCCGGATTGCAAAAGAAATTATTAAAGGCACTGATTTGAGAAAAATTGAAGTTAACAAGTCAAACTTTTACCAGCATGTGTACAATTGGGATAAACTAAAAGAGTGGGACCTGTTGAATTCGAAGGTTATTCCCAAAAACAGCCGGTTTTACAACGAGGAAATCAATTTTTTTGAATTATACAGATGGCAAATCGGCTTCCTGATTTTTTTCCTGATTTCCCAAACCTTGTTAATCTTGTATTTAATCAGGCTGAACAAAAGGCAGAAAAACGTGGTTAAGCAAAAAATTGAAACAGAAAATATATATCGTCAACTCACACGAGAGGACCGTTTAATGCGAATGGTGGAATTAACAGCATCGCTTTCGCATGAACTGAGTCAGCCGCTTACATCAATACTTTACAGCGCGCAGGCCGGGTTGCGGTTTCTTAAATCGGGGAAACTGGATGAAAAACAAACCGAAGAAATTTTTGAAAATATTGTTGAAGACGATAAACGTGCAGGGAACTTAATCAGCAGCGTAAAAAACCTGATGAAACTTGAAACGCGTGAACCGGAGAAACTAAACCTGAACGCACTCATTCAGGATACTTTACTGATTTTTAATGCCGAAGCCAAACGTAATAACATCGAAGTCGGGCTCAATCTTGAAAAAAATCCGGTGTTTATTTTTGGCGATAAAATCCAGTTGCAGCAGGTTCTGCTGAATTTTTTGTTCAACGGCGCTATTGCAATGGAAAAAAATGAAGAGAAAAACAGGATACTCAAAATCTTTCAGCGTGTTAAAAATAATATTGTAACCGTTTCCGTCAGAGATTGCGGGCCGGGAATTGATGAAAGTATAAAAGAGAACATTTTCAAACCGTTTGTAACCAACCGCGAAAAGGGATTTGGAATTGGCCTGGCTGTGAGTCGGTCGATTATAGAAAAACACAACGGTAAAATTTGGGCCGGCAATATTTTGAACGGCGGCGCTGAATTTTCTTTCAGCCTTCAAATTGTAAATGATGAAAAATAACGAAACCATTTTTATTATCGACGACGACAAGGCAGTCAGGCGTTCGCTTTCGCTTTTTCTGCAGTC
>JBGSRA010000144.1:0-11938 GCA_041737765.1 Draconibacterium sp.
CATGTATTTTTGTTTACATTATTAAAAGTACTATCTGAAATCGCAATTGGGATCGAATAGAAAACAGTAATTTTTTGCAGGCTGGTGCAACCAGAGAAAGCATAGTCTTCAATTTTAGTAACTGAATTTGGAATCACTAAACTTTCTAAAAATGGACAATCCACAAAAGCGCCTTCTCTTATATCTTTTACTGAATTAGGTAATGATAATTCGCTAGTAAAATTACAATGGCCAAATGCACCATATCCAATTTCGGTTACAGAATTTGGAATTAATAATTCGCCCGAAAAACCGGAATAATTGAAAGCTTCTTCTCCAATTGTTTTTACCGAGTTTCCCAATTGCAGTTTACCTTCAAAGCCAGTTAATATAAAAGCTCCGTCACCTATTTTTGTGCATGAGTTGCCAATAATTAAATCTCCATTTAGTGCCCAACACTTGTAAAAAGCTCCATCCCCTATTTCTAAAACCGAATTCGGAATAATAATACTTCCTTTTATGTAATTTAAACCGGCAAATGCACTATTCCCAATAAACTGTAATGAATTTCCAAATTCAACCTTCCCATCAAGCCCTTCACATGAACCAAAAGCACCTTTACCTATACGAATTAAGGAATCAGGGAAAACTAAATCACCTGTAATACCGCAATCTAAGAAAGCTTGATCTTCAATTGTTTTTAGAGAAGCAGGGAACACTAAGTTGCCGCTTAATTCGGTGCACCCGGCATAAGCCTTTACTCCAACTCTTTCAAGTTTGGTTGGTAGTGATAAATTGCCAGTTAGGTAGTTACAATCATACAATGCAGAGTCACCCATGGATGTTATGCTTTCAGTTAACCGAATGCTTTTAAGGCACGTTTTAGCTTCGCTACCATTAAAGAATGAAAGAATGGGCATTTCGTTAGCCGCATATTTATAAAATCTTTTTGCGGTGCCAGCAGTGCCTGAGTATTCTGCGATTGTTGCATTTTCAATGTTCACATCTGCCAGATTTATCATCTGATCGCGCATGAATTTCACATCCCGTGCGTCAATGATTCCACTTATCTCCAGTGCAGTCAGGTTCTCGATTTCGTAATTCGTAAATAGCGATTGTAATTTACCCGCAGTGCAATTAATCTTCTTGCTATACGGTAAGCTTGTTATATGATCAAAGTCTTTCCATACATTTGCCGCTTTATATGTCTGTATTGAACCTATTGGTACAACCAGTTCGCCGGGAAGATAGCGAACACCAGCCCAAAAAGTATATTCGGAAATTAAATAAGGCTTAGGGTTATTTACATAGATATAGGAGAATTTATTGCCTACAAAAGCATAGTGGCCAATATCTTTCACCGAATTTGATATAATCAGGCTATCAATGCTGCAATTCCAAAAGGCTCCTGCCTTTATAGTTACCACCTTTTCTGTAATTTCTAATGTGCCAGTCAGACTTTTACAGCCTCTAAACGTATCAATTCCAATTGATGTTATCGATTTTGGTAATTTCACCTTTTGGAGTGTAAGTTTACCTGTATTTGTTTCGCTAAAATAGAAAGAATTCTCTGGCATTTCATTGGCCGGATAAGTATAAGTGCTACCGGTAAATGAATATTCAGAAATTTGAACATTCTCTAAATCAAGCTCTGTCAAATTTGGAATACTATCGCGCATAAACTGCACATCACGAGCATCAATAGTGCCAGTAATGGTAAGTTTTGTAATAGTTTTAACCTCACCTGCGGTAAGTAGAGTGTTAAGCTTTCCGGGCAAACAATTTACAGTTTTAGATACTTCAGGAAATATATCTGCTTCAACAATATTCGTAAATTCTTGCCATATAGGTGCAGCCTGATAAACAGATTTTGTCCCAATTGGGACTACTAATTTGCAAGTAGTTTTAATTTTACTGTCAAAAGTATTGGTGTTTAGGACGAAAGGGCTGAGATTGATAAGAGTTATATCTTTAAGGTTGATACATCCACTAAAAGCATAACTTCCAATAGAATTAACTGACGAAGGAATTACAACACCAGTTATTCCGCGACAGCCACTAAAAGCATAATTTTCAATAGAGATTACCGATGAAGGAATTGTGTAAACATTTTTTATTGAAGTGGGGCATTGGATTAAGGTTGTTTGCGTTTTATTAAACAACACTCCATCAATACTTGAATAATTTTGGTTTCCTGCATCCACTGTAATCATACCACTACAATTACTAAATGCCATTATTCCAATAGAATTAACTGACGAAGGAATGTTTACAATGGTCAAATTACTGCAATTTTCAAAAGCGGAACTACCAATTGAAACAACAGATGAAGGAATGTTAATCGTAGTTAAACCTTCACACCAGGAAAAAGCGGATCTCCCAATTGAAGTTACAGAAGATGGTAGTGTAATCGAATTTAAGCTACTACACTGTCTAAAAGTAAAATCGTCAATAACGGTTACTGATGGCGGAATTGTTGCCTTAAGTAAACCAGAACATCCCATAAAAGCTCCATGTTTAACTGCTTTTACTGATGAAGGAATAATTACTGACGTTAAATTAATACAATCCTTAAAGGCATATTCTTGTATTTCGTTTACAGAAGAAGGAATCACATATTCTCCAGTTTTTGAAGTCGGACATTGAATGAGGCTTGTTTGATTCTTATTAAATAATACCCCATTAAGACTTGAATAATTTGTATTTTCAGATTCTACCGTAAACAATAAACCAGAGCATCCTTCAAAAGCTTGGAATTCAACTGTCGTTACCGATGAAGGAATAATTACAGACGTCAAATTAATACAATCCTCAAATGCAAATTCTTGGATTTCGTTTACAGAAGAAGGAATCACATATTCTCCAGTTTTTGAGGTCGGACATTGAATAAGGGTTGTTTGATTCTTATTAAATAATACGCCATTAAGACTTGAATAGTTAATATTTGCAGGTTCTACTGTAAACATACAACTACTACCTGAAAAAGTGCCCCAACCCAAATTCACAACGGTAGAAGGTATTATAATTGAAGCCAAACTCGTGCAATAGGAAAAGGCCTCATCCCCGATTTCAGTTAATGATTGGGGAAAAACAAAAGATGACAACCCACTACAACCGTAGAAAGCATAAATGCCTATCGAGGTAATCGAAGAGGGTAGCAAAACGTTTATTAAAGTTGATTTTCCTTTCCTGGTTATGGGATTCCAGAAAGCCTTTTCAGGAATTGTATTTGCCGGGTAAACAGTGTTTTTTATACCTGCTGTTCCTTCAGTCCCTGTATAAGCATCAACCGTAATCCCGCTCAAATCTAGTTCAGCCAGTAATGGCATATCATCACGCATTGTCTTAAAATCACGTGCATCAATACTCCCGGTAATAATAAGATTGGTAATTATTTGTTTCTCATTGGCAGTTAATATAACTGATAAATTTCCTGCGGTAATATTTACTGTTTTTGAAACTTGTGCAAATGCATTGAATGAGAATAAAAGGATTGCAAAAACTATAACTTTTTTCATGATATATGCGGTTGTTTAACTATAATTACACCTTTTCTATTTTGTATTTTTGGACAAATTAAAACTTATATGCCACTGATAATTGTAAAACCCGATTCTTTATCACATATCCGTCATCAAAATAATCGTCAATACTAATCAGTCCAAAATTATATGCCAATCCAATTTGATAGCGATTAAAATCTGCACCAATTCCGGCTATTAATCCAAAATCAAAAAGATTATACCACGCTTCATCGTTGTAACCAAACGTTATATTATTTGAGAATTTTTCTATAGAACCGTCGTCAAGATCTGTATCTTTCCCTTTATCTGTTCCACCTATTCCAACACTAATGTAAGAACCAAGAATACCATATAATTTTTGTGGGGCTTTAGGGTTGAAATAAAATTTTACCATCAAAGGAATGTCTAAATACACCAAATTTACAGAACCAATTGATTTAAAATATGTTAAATCTCTAATATCTCCATAAAAACTCTGATAATCATATCTATATCCTTTTGTTGAGATTAATAACCCAGTTTCAAAAGAAAATATTTCTGAAAATTGAAACTCAGTCGTTATACCTAAATGAAACCCAGGTTTGATTAAACTTCCATGATAAATTTCCTCGTCATCTCTTTCAAATTGGTTACTTAAATTTAGACCCCCTTTTATTCTAAGTACAGTTTTTGATTCATTTTTTGTTGTATCTGACTTAGATTTTTTTGAATCCGGTATGTAATAGTAGTCTTGAGAAAACGCGTTAAAATACATTGCCAAAATGAATACACTCAGATAAATTGATTTTTTCATGATAGGATTGTGTTAGGATTTACTTCATTTTACGATTTAAAGATTTCATTTTTCTTATTACTGCTATACTTTGTATGCGCTTAGTTGTAATATAATTTCTATTCAACTACAATTACTCAAAATTAGTCTTTCACGCATCTAATGGAAAAACCTCTTTTTGGATTAGTAATATTTCGCGCCATTCCAGTATAATCCCAACATTCATGAACAATTGGATAGTCAGGATTACCGGTACACCACCAAAATCCAACTTGCTCAACCAAACTATAATTTGAAGTCCTCCAACTTATCAGTCTGCCACCGCCTGGAAGTGCTGTAAACCCAGTTTTATTGGTTACATATTCTGCAGAAAATCTAGTCCAATGTGTTGTTCCAACTTCCCTTAAATCCAAAGAATTATACTTGTCAAGCAGTTCTAACCATTCATCATCAGAAGCAACATGCCAGCCTATGGGTGCAATATTTCGACTATCAGTAACAGCGTAATAATTATATAATCCACCATACGTTTTAGAATACTTTACATCATTTAAAAAATTGCAATAACCTCCACTTGAGAGATTGTACCATTCCTGATCGTCCGTAATATTTGGTATTTGATCACCATTGCTGTATCTCGTAGTTTTCAAATTCTCAGCCATCCAAACATCGGAGCCAATTTTAATTGTTTTATAAACATTTCCATCAATATCGCTAACACTTCCATAAGACAAACTGGAATTAAAGGTCACTCCAACTATTGGAATAGGGTCATTTATACTACCATTGGTATTGTCATCTTGCTCACAACTCCATGCCAGCAGCAATAGGATTCCTATTTTGGACATTGTGTGCCAGAAATAATTAATTTTATTTTCCATGATTTATAGGATAAAGTGGTAAATACCCGATTATTTGTCGTTTAATTGTCTAATTCTATTTTTCAAAAATTAGATATTTATTTCTCTTGTTATTTTGAATTGACATTTACTCTTATAAAAAACTCAAAACAGCAATAATATCTACCACAAGAAATATTGCCCCGGCAATATTTGCTGATGTTTTAATTTCTTTGGATTTCTTTGGATTTCCTTTTCTGCACGTTTGGCCGAGGGTATAATTAATATTACTATCAACCCAATAAGTGAACCGCCGGCAAAAAACCATAATAACGGATTGAATCCCTTATAGTCAGCAATTATTGCATGTAATATGCAAAAAATAAGGACGATAAAAATTAATAATACTGCCATTGTAAATGTTTTAATTGATTAAGTTCTTTTCGATTTTTTAAATAGTTACTATTTTCTTTTAAAATTATCCCTTAACTTTAAATAAAAGAAAAAACTGTACTTAAAATAATTAAGGAAAATAATGTCATCATATTCATATTTGTTTTAATAAAAAACTCAACAATAATTCAGAATTTCGCCCCAATCATTATCCTGAAGTTGTTTAATATGTTTTCCTCAGTATTCATAATTCGTCATTATATTAAGCTGAGTAAATTCCATTTCCCATTCCTGACCAGATGAACATAATAAATTCAAAAAAAGATAAACTAAAATACAATTCCTATTTTTAAACCAAGCTGCAAAAGAAGGATTGATTTTGACAGGTTTCCAGTATAATAAGCATTACCAAACAAATTATCTGTTACAGAAATACCTAAGCCACCATAAACATCAAGATATAGTGATTTATATATGTATTGATAACCAACTTTACCAGATATACCAAATGCTTCAACTAACGCTCTACTATCACTGTCAATGTTATAAATGCTTTGATTTATAACCGCCAATTCAGCTCCATACCATAATGATCTTTGGTACATTTTTGCATGATAATATTTGGCTGTTGCACTTTGCTCTGACATAGAAATTTTGTTATCCAGAACTTTTCTGGTTGAAAGACCAGTACGCGCATATAGAAATGACAAACCAAATTTGCCATCTGCGAATCCTCGCTCATATTCGAAATTGGTTATGTTCGATGCAAAAAGTTGGATTGGATTAACAGATAATTTATTCATTTTTTCTTGCGAAAATGTGGTTAGAGAGATTACTGCACACAACAGAATCAAAGTAATTTTTTTCATAATGTTTTAATTAAGTTAATTAATATGATTTTGATTCATACTTTCCTTCTGATTTTTAATTCAAATGACCTAATTTTTAAATCGTTTAAAATTTTGCCCCAATCATTATCCTGAAGTTGTTGGCAATATTTTTTCGTTCAGCCAATGTTTCATCGTCATAAGAATCAGAGTAAGTCCCTTCGCAGTTTACAGAACCCATTACATATTCCAACCCTATATTTAGGGCTTTCCAACGGAATGCTGCGCCAATAGCATGAGTTAAGCCAAAACCGGCATAAGTAGTGGTTTCGTCACCATCGTAGGATGAATACATTGTTACAGTGGCAAAACCTGTGGGTCTCAAGTTGTAATATGCATCTATTGCAATGTCTTTAGTTAGGGCATAAGTTCCAAGCGGTCCAATCTCAAAAAATGACACATCGGCAACAGATCTGCCCCAGTCATAATTACCTGTACTGCCGACCGTGACACCCGCTGTTATATCAATCCAGTTCACCATCAGACCAATTCCATATTGTTCGGTTGGACTAAAATACCAGCGGTTACCCAACTGCAGTCCCCAAATGCTGCCTAACATATAATCGTCACTAAGAGAATGGTCTTCAGGTATCCCATATTGATCTGACGGAATTCCTGCTATCAGATTAATGCTGAATCCATTGGTTAATTTTCTGTCTTTCTGGGCAAACAGGTTGGATGTTAAACCTGCTATAATTACAATGGTTATAAGAATTACTATTCTCTTCATTTTTAAAAATTATATAGTTTCCTACTCGTTTGGCTTTTCAGTTTCGCCCCGTTTTTTTACTGGTTTCTGGTCTCCACTTTTTTAATAATTTTAATTTTGAGTTTATAATGTGGCAATTATTATGGCCTGGTGCCTGAAAATGAAATTGTTGTAGAACCATCGGTTATACTCATTGTAATTGAGTTACCCTGTATGTTGCCGTTAATATTTCCACTTGAATCAGTGTATTTTAAGTTTATCTTACCATCTCCGCCATCACTCAAATTTACGTCAGGCACCACCGGTATACCAACTCCCAATATTTCCATTTCAAGTGATACTGATTTATTGGTAACTTTTATTACTTCACAGGTTCCGCTGTGTTTACCTCCGTAGGCATTCCATGTGCCACTGTAAAACCCTGCCGCACTAGATGCAAGATCGTCTGAATTCTCATCATCGTTACTGCAACTAAAGCAAACCAACACTATAATAGCTGTAAATAAAAATAATTGTGTTTTCATCATCTTATTAATTAAGTTTTAAAACCTGTAAACCACCCCAACACCATTTTGGGTAAAGCCAAAATCAAGTTGAACATTATCGATAAAACTTTTTGTACTGACAAACCATTGATATAATCGTGAAAAATTTGAATTATTTCATGTTTTATTTTTCAAGGTTTCCTGAGTTTGGGTTTGTTTGCCTACGCTTCATTTTATCTTTCTTCATTGCATTAAACTTGACATCCGGCAATCACTTTTCCTGCTTGTTAACCAGCTTCACATATAAACCAGCCGATACAAAATAATCATTATCGAACAAGAAATCCGGTACATTTGATGAGTTGTGGTTTTGGCTGGCCGAATTGAAAAGTTCTGTGTCTTTGTTGGTTTCTGCATTTACGAAAAATTTGCCTTCAGCAAAAACCCCTATCATTTTTGATATTCTGAATTTTACCCCGGCAACCACATTAAATGTTAAGGCATTTCGCGAATCGTCGTAGACTTTCCATTTGGTTTGTCCAATTCCGCCCCCACCATATACATGGGAATCTATTTTTTTTGTGATTAGAATATTCGCCCCATAGTAAGTTCTCGATTGATCTTTTTGCGAGAAGTTTTCAATGTACGGAGAAAGAGCCAACGGAATGTTATCGGGTTTAAAACTTAATGAACCGCCAAAAGTTATAGCTTGAAAATCCATCTCGATCGTACCAATTCCTACCTGAGCGGAAAAGTTGGATTCCTGGGCGTTGCCTGGTTTGTGCAATACAATTAAACCTATGATTATCAGGATTATCTTTTTCATTTTTTTATGTTGTAATTTGAAATTAAAATGTTACATCATTGTGCTAAAACCTGTAAACTATGCCCACTCCGTTTTGCGTAAACCCAAACTCAAGTTTTTGAATATTACCTGTAGTTTGGTTTTTATTGTAAATATCTATCGATTTTTTCAAATGTTTATTTGATACAATTGCAAAGGGTAGTCCAACCAATACCAACCCGGCACCTATTGCAACTGGAGCTAAATAACTTTTCTCTTCATAGTACTCACCATTGTTTATTGCATTGGTTTGATCAATTGATGATTTAAGAGATGCAAAAGAGCCGTAAAGGCATAAACCGGCACCGGCAAGCATTGGCACAGCAGCAATGGTACTGTTCTTTTTTGCTATTTGATACTCAACAGCACTTTCCGGGTCGCTTAACAATATACTTTTAATGTCCTTACTGGTTAACTTTTTGTCGTTTTGGTAATACCGTTTTTTCTTTAATTCGATTTGATTACCGGTTTGCGAAAAACCTGAAAATGAGCTTACAAAAGCAAAAATCATAGTAAAAAAGAATAGTTTTTTCATGAGATTAAATATTAAATTGATTGATTTGGTTTTAATAAAAAGTTATTTTTTGAAAATTTCCCCTGATAGGTTTTCACTACCAAAGGGGAAACTTAAATTCATTTTATTTTGGCATAACTATAAAATCTATCCATGCGTTAGTAGTATTATAATTAGCTTTATTAAATATCCATTTAAATGTATGAGATCCTGCCGTTACCGGATAACTTTGTAAACCCCAAAAGTTGTTTGAATAGGTGCCTTTTAATTCATTATCAATGTAGAAAGCAATATTTTCACTTGAATTTTGACATTTTGCATAAAAATTAATCTGCCCATCATTGGCTAATGTTCTGGTAAGGCTAGCTTCCGCACCCCTATTAGTATATAATGAATAGGCTCCTTCCACTGCATCGCCGGTTATTATTCCCCATCCGCCTGTTGTGCCGCTAAACCCTGTTTCAAAGCCGTCGTAAAATGCATCTGATGTTTTAAAAGTTTTTTGTTCTCCATAAGCAATGCCTATTTCATTAATCGCATAAGATCTTACATAACAAGTAGTATTAGGTTTTAGTAAATTAATAGCAGAGTTAAAGGCTGCAATTCCAGTACCTGCCGAAATTTTATTATCATTTACCGTTGGGTTTTCTGATTCACCCCAGCAAATACCTTTATCCGATATGGTTCCTCCACCTGAAATTGTTATTGTACCTCCCGAAACACCTCCCATTGCAGATATACTGGTAATATTTTTAGTAACAACAGTTGGTATTGTTTTCAATGTTGTGAGGGTTACCTGGTTGCCGTAACCTGTTCCTGCACTGTTGCTTGCATAAGCACGCACATAATAAGTAGTGCCTGGTACAAGCTTGGTCATTTGGCTGTCAAACTGGCCTGTTCCTTCTCCATCAATAGTTTTATTATCCGAAATAGTTGGATTCTGGTTTGTTCCCCAGCAAAGTCCTTTGGCTGTTACTTCTGCCCCTCCGGTTGCAGTAACGTTTCCTCCCGAAGTAGCTGCATTTTCAGAAATATTAATAGCCGCACTTGTTGTTACTGTTGGGAAAACTACCGTCAAAAAAGTTTTAAATGTAACCTGGTTTCCGTAAGCTGTTCCGGCTGCATTGGTGGCATAAGCCCTCGCATAATAGGTTGTGTTTGCGAGTAAGTTTGTTAATTTGCTGGTATAAGTTCCAATACCTACAGGTTCGGTAGTTTTACTATCTGCAATAGTCGGATTTTGAGCCGTACTCCAGCAAACCCCGCGGGCAGTAATATCGCTATATCCTGTTGCAATTACATTTCCGCCAGAAGTAGCGCCAGTTTGTAAAACATCGGAAGCAATATTTGTTGTAACCATAGGTAAAGCATATCCCGGTTCTCCCCATTTGGGCTGTCCATTGTCAATTCGCAGTGTTTGACCGTTTACACCTTTGGGAAGTAGTCCCCAACTCAATCCGTTGTTATAAAGAATGTCGCCGGGCTGCGGAGTTCCGGTAATTTTTAACCCGTCGCCCGATTTTTCAGCATACATCGCGTATGGTACGCTCAGTAATTGACTTACCCCGGAAATGGTGTAATTGGTTCCGCTATTTATATCGGTTTCGGTTTTTAAAAAGTAAATGCCATCAGACCAATCGATTTGTGAAAACTGTGCCTGATTTGCCTTTCCAATCTCAGCCGTTACCAAACCATTGAGATTGGTTGTGGGATTTATAACTTCAGAATAAACCAGAGAGCCACTTTCTGAATCCTTTAAAATGGAAAACTGGATTCCGATGGTTTTGTTTTTTACCAGTTCCCCGGTTTCATTGCGGATTACTGCCTGGTAATTGAATCCTGCCGGAATTTGTGCCTGGATTAGCAATGTAGCCAGCACCAGACAAACAGAGAAATAAATTTTTTTCATATTGCTTAGTTTTTAATAATTTGGAATGTTTTATACTGAAGATTATCTTTATTTAAAACTGAAAATAAATAGACGCCGGAGGTATAATTTGCCATGGAAATCGATGTTTCAGCACCTGAAACCCGGTCAGTGTTTAATAATTTTCCATTTGCATCGTGTATTTTCCAAACCAGATTTTCGGTGTTCAAATCCTGAATTTTAAGTTTTAGAAAATCCTGAACAGGGTTGGGGTACACCTGCAAGTCGAGCGAAATTCCCTTAGCTTCGGCAATCCCCGTAACCACAAAAATCTCGTATGGCTGTTGCACGCCTTGGGCAACCGAACCATCGGACTGGCTCAGATAAAGGTTGGTAACCTGTCCAACAGTAAAGCTGATTGCGCCGCCAGGGCTGTTAATGTTTCCACCTGCGGCTGAAGTGGTTTCCTGTGCGCCTGAATCATAAAAAAGGAGATTCAGCAAAAAACAAAAAAGAAAGGTAACTCTGGTTTTCATATTTATTAGTTTTGGTTTTTTTACTTCACGTAGATTAAATCTGCAGTTGAATTTATCCTGATTTCCTGCAAAAAAAATCAACATCCTACAACTGTGTGTTTCTATCTAACAACATGCAGATTTTATTGAACAATTTTATTTATTTCTTATGTTTAAAATTTTTCATATACCGGTTTTTATGCGCAGCGCTTAACGAACAACTCAGATTTTCGGTAAGCAAAATTTCGTCCTGATAATTATATCCATTCACATGGTTTAAATTGACGAAAAATGAATGGTGAACCCGCTTAAATATTGCCCCGGTCAAGTTCACTGTAAAATTTAAGATTTCGAGAACTGCTGATTTTTACTTTTCCGATCACATAAAAATTGGTACAATACCAAATATAAAAAGACAAATATTTTACAAACAGCTAATGCTAAAATACTTTTATTGAGTCTGAAATTGAAAATTATACAATTTATGTTGTTAATTTACCCAATAATTATTAACTTGCCAACATGGCAAAAACAATTGATATTACAATCAAGGAGAGCGAGGAACATCTGCAGTACTTGCTCCGCAAACAGGACAAGTTGCTCCAGCAAA
>JBGSRA010000028.1:0-9952 GCA_041737765.1 Draconibacterium sp.
AATGTTCCCGTCCAACTGTTCGGTTAAGCGGGAGAGTTCAAGTTTCTCGGTTTCCTCGGTGGTGTAGGTGTAGTACTCCTCCAAGGAAACTTCAGTAGCGTAAACCGCAGATTGCACACCGCCCAAACCAATCCAAACCTCTTTGTATTTTCGTCGGGGATGGTTGGCAAGGTTGATGGAAAGAATCTGGGCTTTTTCTTTTTCAGTCAATCCAAGCAGTTCCTGGATAGAATCAAACTTATTGATGTATTTGCGTTGGTCGAGCAGGATTTTGCAATCGGAGTTATTGATGATGCTTTCTTTTACAATTTCTGAGGCAATAATATCATCCACTTCCTGCGTAACTACAATAGCTTCCCCAAAATATTTACGGACGGTTTTAAAAAGGTATTTGATATACTCGGCCATTCCTTCCCGGGCAATGGCTTTCCATGCTTCCTCAATTAATATCATCTTACGGATCCCTTGCAAACGCCTCATTTTATTGATAAAAGCCTCCATAATGATGATGGTAACAATGGGAAATAAAACCTTGTTATCCTTGATATTATCCAATTCAAAAACAATAAACCGCTTATTGAGCAAGTCCATTTGTTTCTCTGAATTCAGCAGGTAATCATATTCCCCTCCACGATAATAAGGTTCAAGTACATTCAGAAAGTTAGCCACATCAAAATCCTTTTCACGCACCTTTTTTGAGGTGAGAGTTTCGGTGTATTCATCACGAACAAATTCATAGAATGTATTAAAAGACGGAGCCATCTTACCATCCGATTTTAACCTTTCGATATACAGATTAACCGCATTTGACAAAGCCACTTCTTCAGAGCGTGCCGGAGCTTCCGTTTCGCTTTTCCAAAGGGTAAGGATTAGCGTTTTAATGCTTTCCTTTTTTTCAATGTCGAACACACCATCATCGGTGTAAAATGGATTAAACGCAATCGGGTTTCCCTCGGTGTAGGTAAAATAAACCCCGTCTTCGCCCCTTGTTTTATAATGAATTAAATCGCATAATCCTTTGTAGCTGTTTCCGGTATCCACCAAAAGAACATGCGCACCCTGCTCGTAATATTGCCGAACCATGTGGTTGGTAAAAAACGATTTTCCACTACCTGACGGCCCAAGGATAAACTTGTTCCGGTTGGTAATGATTCCCTTTCTCATGGGCAAATCGGAAATGTCGAGATGCAGCGGTTTGCCTGTTAAACGGTCAACCATTTTTATCCCCACCGGCGACAAGGAACTTTTGTAATTGGTTTCGTTGGTGAAAAAACACAAAGCCTGTTCGGTGAAAGTGTAAAACGATTCCTCCGCAGGAAAATCGGCAGAATTACCCGGAATACCTGCCCAAAACAGGGCAGGGGTATCCACGGTATTATAACGTGGTTTGCATTCCATTAGGGCTAGTTGCGAACCCACATCGTTTTTAATCCGTCGAAGTTCCTCCGGTTTATCGCTCCATGCCAAAACATTGCAATGGACACGAACAGAAATCAGACCTTTGCTGTGCGCCTCGTTCAGGTACTCCTCCAACCACTGTTTGTTGATTTGGTTGGCACGGCTGTACCTCGACAAAGAGTGCATGTTCCGGGCCATCTTTTCAAATCGGCTAAGATTGTCCGAATGGTCATCGATAAACAAATACTGATTATAAATGTGGTTGCACGTCAAAAGCAAACCAACCGGGGCGGCATAAGAAAGCAAGCAAGAACTCTTGTCTGTCGAGAGCTTGTCGTATCTGCTCTCCGTTGCCACCATTGAAGGCAAGTCATCCAAATCGGAAAGGGTATGAAGTATCAGGGTGTTGTCCCCTATTTTTATTTCACCGGGATTTAATGTGATATCCTGTAAACAATTACTTTTCCCCTGAGAGAGCGAAAAATACTTTTCTACGATTCCCTGACTGTTGCTTGTCCCTGCAATCTCATCATAAGATAAACGGGTAAGCTGAACAAACTCATTGTCGTTTATAATTTGCTCAAACTGGTTTACCGATTCCACAAACCGGAAAATCGTTTCTTTATCTTTTATCTCTTTGGGAAGGATAAAACCACGGCTTAACGAATTAAAATTACTTCGTTGCCTGCTTCTCTCTTTGGTCGTTTTGGTCAGAAAAAGATAACAGGAGTGGTTCAGGTATGGCCGTTCATTAAAGTGCCTTTCAAAAGAGGAACTTAAAAAACTTAAATCCTGCTCCTGATTTTCAGAACGATAATTCTCCTGAATGAACCAATCCTGTTTGTGGACAATGGAATAATCGGGCAAAACTTTTACTGCCTTGTTCCAAACCGAATGAATGGCCTCAAACTCCTCCGAATTAAGCGTAAACAGTTCCGGCAGTGACACCTGAAATGCAATGGTAATATCCGCATCTTTGCTCAGGATACATCCCTGTTCAACCGAAAGCAAAGGAAATTTACTTTCAAGGGTTGCAGCTTTTAATGTGTTTCTCATGCCAGCTCCTTTCTTTTTTGGGTGAACATTTTTGAAATACTCCGGCGGTTGATAATCCTGCGGGGAAAATTGTTTGTTGCCTGTAATTTCATCAAGCCAAACTGACCGTACTTCTTGTTCAACGAAAGGGTGAGCCAGATTACCAGCAAAGCCAGGATTACACCAAAGAAAATACAAAGCCACTGGTTCACTCCTGCCATGTATAAAACAATAAATAGCATGAACGAAGCCAACAATCCACCCGCGAAAATGAACAGGTATTGGCTTTGCAGGCCTTTGAACTCAGCGGGTTTGTTTACCCCTTTATTAATTGAATAACTTGCCATGGTTCTTACAAAAAGAAGGAACGTAAAATGGTAGCAGACACGATTAAGAAAATACATGCTCCGAACCATGAAGCTGCTGTTTTTCCAGTATCGGGGTCGCCACTGGAGAATTTGCTGTAAACTTTTACGCCGCCGATTAGACCAACAATTGCACCGATGGCATAAATGAGATTTGTTGCCGGGTCGAAATATGAAGTTACCATACTGGTTGCTTCGGTGATTCCGGCAGAGCCATCGCCCTGGGCAAACAATGCAGTAGCGAACAGTGAAAAGAATATTGTGAATGTTGTTTTTAACGAATTTATTTTTTTCATAATGATATGTTTTTTGCCACACCGATAAAAAATCGGCACAGCAGTTTTACTAAAATTTTAATTGGATTTTTAGGAAGAGACGAAGCCTCTTTTGTGAAAACAAATCATTATTTACCCATACTCTTTTTCTTTCATTTTTTTACAATTTGGTTAAAACTTAGGCAGGGTTTTTCCTGCCTTTTAACCAAATGTAAAGGCTTAAATTAATGACAAATTAAAAAGGGTTTAAGTGGAAGTGGGTGGCTGAGTTTGGCGTTAAAGAAGAGGTTATGGATGATTTTCACCCAATCTCAATAGCACATTTATTTTCATTCTGACTTTTGCTGTGCACTAAGCCAACCCAAAAACAAAACATTCTAAAGAGTTAAATTGACTATGTACAGGAGTGGAGATTATCGCAACAGAAAAATTAGAGGTTTTCTGAAAGAATTGAATCTAACAGAAGGAAGAGGGACTGGTATCCCAATAATATATAGCGAACTTAACAATAATGGCTCCCCACCACCCATATTTGAAACAGACGACGATTTATTGTATTTTTTGAGCATTATCAGAATTCATCCTTTGACCCAAAAAGAATCTATAGAAGAGAAAGATGTTGAAACCTCGGATAATGTATCACAATTTAACTCGTTAAAAGATGCTATTTTTTATCTTAGGTCATCAGATAATAAAAATGCGACCAAAGATAACAAGCAAATAATAAGCATGTTAAGAAATATTGCAAGTTATCTTAGGTCAGTTGATGACCTAGGATTGACCCAAGAAGAAAAGCAAAATAGAAATAAGGAAGACTTGCTATTTGTAAAAACGTTAATGTATTGTTATACTGCAAAAACAAGAGAAGAAATATTTAAACATATTGAGATATACAACAATAGCCGCAATTTCAATGATTATATAAAACCTGTAATTGAACTTGATTGGCTGCAATATACAATACTTGATAAACCAACCAGCAAAAACCAAAAGTACATAACTGCACCGTATGTAATTAAATGGATTGAAGAAGATAAAATCAATATAAAAAGAACTCCCGTTGCTTCATCAAACATAGCCTCTGTAGGATACGATGCTGAAAAACAAATACTGGAAATTGAATTTCAGCATGGTGCGATTTATCAATACCTTAATGTACCTCAAGATGTATATGACGGGTTAATACAAGCGGCATCGATCGGAAGTTATTTTATGTATAATATTAAAAATGAATTCAAATCTCAAAAAATATGATGCCATTGACAAAATGATGAGAGATAAAGAAATAAAACTGGCTGATAGCATTTGGGATTAGCTTTGGGCAAGGAGGTTAAATAGGAATGAATGGATAAGAAAATAACAAATTTTCACGGACCATTAAAGCATATTAATGATACGTAGATAAATCAAAAAAACGCCAGTAAAACTATATTCTGGCATATTTTGGATTTATTGACACTGTTTCACAAAGTGTGTAAGTTAAAAATACCGAGGGTTTAGCTATTTATAGCTGAACCCTTTTTTCAAATATTTTAGCTAAATTGCTAAGTGCTAATCTTTAGTTAATATTTAATACCATGAGAAAATTTTTCTAATTATTTTATCATGGTATCTATTTGTTCTTATTTTACTTTTTGACCATTTCCGATCCCATATTACTTTATTCTTTTTTATCCAATAATGCGACTGGCAAGGAAATGACCAGTTGCCTATTGAGGGAAATAATGAAACCGTTTTACCATCAAAAGTTAATTTCCAATCCCTAGGGGAAAAACGGGTTACAGTTTTATTCCCACAACCACATGCACACAAGTGAACAGCAGTCCTGAATCTTATCGAAATATAAAGAATATCATCTTCAATATCTTTTGGAATGAATTCGACAAATTCAGGCTTCAGCTTTTTCATTTAAAATTTTATTTGAGTTAATGCGGTAAAACATATTATCTTCCTCTGTTATATCATGGTAGTAACCAACTAATTTTTTCCACTTTATTACAGCCAGTGCAGCATTCAACGAGTTAAGTTCAGCAATCTGAATATTAGAATCATATTCATTCCCCGGATCTTCGGTAAAAGAAACATAACCCTTATTCCATATGTGTTCAGTTCTGTCAGGAACGCCGGTTGTCACTCGCAAAAGGCCAGTAAGAGCACCGTAATTATTATAGATTCCCATACCGACGTCAACAAACGGAATATGATTTGCTTGTAACAACTCTATGATTTGCTTTTTTACACTTCCTTTATCGATACTTATGAATACAAAGCTATAAGCAATAAGCTCATTTAAGTTGGACGGTGTAATATATTCCGGATGCACTTTAATCCCTTTATGCATATTGGAATACTTGCCTGCATAATAATCAACTTTTCTCTTGGGTATAAGCAAATCATCAATAGATGCAGCACCGGGAGAACGAAAAGCATTATTATTATAAAACCAATCTCCGTCGTGTAAATGTATTTCAAGAACAGGAACTTTGCTGACTAAATCCAGAATATATGAGCCTGTCCCACCCAAACCGACAATGCCTATTTTCTGATTCTCAAACTTTTTATTTAATGAACTAAGTTCCGGTTTACTTGTATTGGAATCCATGTATTGGAAAACAGATTTATTATCGTTAAGAATGATTTTTTTTCCTTTTTCAGTAATCGTTGGATCGATAGCCTTTGCAGGACCAGTAATTGTATTGATATAGGTTCTCATTTTATGATAATAATCAGTATAACCATTAGGTTTTGGCATACTTGAAAGAAAATGATCAACCTTAAAATCTCCAGCAACAACCTCCTCCCTACTGCGATTTACTATTGAAGTAAAAGGAGATCCATCAAGACGACATGGCATTTCTCCCGCAAAATAAACAGTATGCTCAGGGTTGCTGATAGTTTTAAAACCAGAAACCTGGAGCCGTGACACTAGGGCACCGTATTTAATTTCCTTTTCGGAATTCAAATATGGTATCCTGTGAATAATCATAAAATTATTCCTTATCTCCAGTACAAGCCCATCTTCGATAAGATGCTGCAAATCCGGGCTATGACTTATCAGTTGCGCTGACATCGAATTCGGTTCCATCTTTAATTTTTACAGTTTGACCTTTTGCTAATGTTCCTTCTTTGTGTCCTTGTGCCTCTGAATAGACTACCTGGTATTCAGTATTTACTCCGTATGGAGGCGTTTCAAATGCCAACCTCACTACTTCATCATATGAAATAACTTTGTTATTCCATTTCTCGATAGTACCGTTTACATAAATTGTAAACTCTTTGTTTTGCCCTGGCGCATCATTTCTTTTTTCAGTTTCTTTTTCCATTTTACAAAAAATTTATAAATGTTATTTATATATAGAAGAAGAAACCGTGACAAGGCAAAAGATTATTGATTAATCCAGACCAGACTAATAACTGTGTTTGAAGTTTTTAGGTAGTAGCATTTTTCATAAAGCTGCTGATTTTTATCCATATAGAAATCAGAGAACCAATCATCCGGGAAAATAATTTCCTCATTTCTATATTCATTTTGATTAAAAAAGTATTCACCTGCAGCAGATGAGCGAGGCACTTCAGAGCCGTATTTAGGTGGATATTTGTATAGAAAATCATTCGATCTGAAATACCATTTCACCTTCTCGTCTTGACTACACACGATAAACATAGGAAACAGATCGAGTTCAAAATATCTGAATATTGTGGCGGAAAGACTTGTTTTAAAATGATTGGCCAAATTTTCTATTAACTCCCCTGATAATGGCTTTTTTAAACATTGTTGCCTGAATCTTTGTGATGGCATTAGCAAACAGGATGAAAAAAAATCAGCTTCTCTTTCTGCTAAGTTTTTTGAAACAAGCTTATTAAATGAGGGATGGGACGGAACCTTTCCTTTTTTAAGGGCGTTTCTGTGTTCATCGATGTAAAAATGGCCTAACTCATGTGCGAAGGTAAATCTTGACCTGACCGTTTCTTTATTCCCTACCCTTTGTTCATTGATAAATATGTGGAACTTTCCAAATTTATGTTGGATCAAGCCATCAAAGGCATTCTTGTAATTGCCATAGGAGAATGAAATACTATTTGCTTCAGCAATAATTTCGGGTTGGACAATTCCACTATCAATATAATAATCAATAACTGTTTCCGCTAAATCAGAAAGTTCTTCTTTACGATACTCATTCAACTCCATCATCATCAGATTTAGCTTTCTCTGCCTTTTGACGATCAATCTCCATTTGTTTTAGAACTTCATCTGGAATTTCTGATCCTTCACGAGCAGCTTGTGCCAGATTTTCTTCTATCTCTTCATCGGAAAAAGTTATATATCCTTCTATTTTTTCAATTTTACCTACTTCAAGGATTTTTAAAGGATCATTAAATTTATCAGGGAAATTGAGTTTCATTTTAGAAATACTCTCTTCAAAATGTTTTAATTCATCTTCAGTTTCAGGAAAGATATAGCCATATCTTTTTAATGCTTCGTATAAAGCTTTTTCTTGTGCGGAACTATATTTTATGTTTTCCATTTTTACTTCCGATTAATTTTGTAATTCTGTCTTAAATATTCAAATACTTTCTTTTTAGATCGGCTGATTATCTGCCTGATATTTTCCGGTGTCGTACCATATTGTTTGGTTAAATCATCTAGGATTTCAGGGGTTAAATTCCTGGCTTGTGCCCCTGTTCCAGCTTCATAATATAACCAATAGGTCATAAAAATATGTTGGTCTTTTGGACTTAGTCGTTTTAATGCATCTTCTACGATTTGTTCATTATAAGTCGGTGTTTCATCCTCTTCTTCTTTAACATCTGTACGAATATATTTGTTAAAAACTTCAGGATCTTTAATGTGTTCTACACCTCTGAATAAAGTTAAAAGTTCATTTTTAGCAATTTTCACCAACCATCCGTGAATTTTTCGACTAACTATCTCGGGATTAGTCTCTCCTTTTACGCTAAATGAATCACAATATTTGTAAACACTTATTAGCGTATTTTGAAAAACTGCATCTCTCAGTTCTACTGAATTTGGAAGTTTTGCAGTTACACTACTTGCCATGCCAAAGATAAATTTCTTGAATCTTCTGTGAAATTCAGAGAATGCTAAATTGGATGATTCAGGATCATCCTTCATAGAAATGATAACCAACAGATCTTCATCGGTTTCATTAACAAATGGTTTTGTTTTGGTACCCTTAATTATTTCCATTGCAATAAAATCTGTAATAGTTAAAATAAGAACCGTGACAATTATATATATTATAATCCTAATAATTTTTTGACCAATCCCTTATTTTCATCTGAAGCAGCATTTAAAAGACGTTCTTTAACTTCATTACTGATTTGATCAGCTGATAACTTTTCCGATAAATTATAGCCACCCGGATAGGTATGTTTATCATACTCGTGAAGTATTTCGCCATTATTGAAAAGTGTGTAATCATCATCTAACATTCCTCCTTTTATTCTGTGTGAAACAGCGATTATATTTTTTTTCATATTTGATTGTTTTTCCATATTCTATTTTCAAATCATATTTGAATAAATATACTTGTAATACACCTTGATACAAATTGCCAGAACATCTTTACAGAAAATGATACTTAAATGTTGAGACTCCTCCTTCAATGTATCTAATTACTAAACAAATATTCCCAATTAAATTCTCCCAACCTTAACTTGATATACATTAATGTCCCATTATTTGGTATTCCATTGACTGAAGAACTAAAATTAACAAAATCTTTTGATCTTTTTGAGGCTTTGTTTCAATTAACGCATGACGAAAATTCAAGATGCAAGTGCGACATTATCATCAAATTTATTTAAAAATACTTTTCCGGGTGTTTTAAAGTTCAGTTTTTTTCTAGGTCTCCTATTTAGTTTCATAGTTATTTCGTTGATAAATAAATGATTAACCTCATCAAAGTTTGTTTTCTTAGGAATATACTGTCTAATTAATCTATTTGTATATTCATTCAGACCTCTTTCCCATGAAGAGTATGGATGGGCAAAATAAAATAATGCACCAAGTTTTTTGGAAATATGCGCATGCATTGCAAATTCAGTTCCGTTATCAGAAGTTATTGAAAGTACCAGATCTTTAAAAGGCATCATAAGTTTAACCACGGCTTCGGCTAATTCTTGAGCATTCTTTCCATTAAGCTTAGCGATTAGAACGAAGGCGGTGGTTCTTTCAGCAATGGTAACTATAGCACCTTTATTACCTTTACCTACAATAGTATCAATCTCCCAGTCGCCAACTCTTTGTTTATTATTAATGCATTCGGGTCTTTCATCAATAGATACTTTATCTTTTATAATACATCTTTTACCTTTCCCACTGCCATATCTTTTTCTATATTTTCTAGAGGCTACACGCAAGTTTTTATATAACACACCTCCTTTATTTTTATCTTGATAAACAAACTTGTAAATACTCTCATGGCTAACCATATCAATATTATTTTCTTTACAATATCCCCATATCTGTTCTGGAGACCATTGTTCCTTCGATAACTTTTCTCTGATAAACTTTTCCATAGAAAAAGTAAAACTACGGTTATCAGAGAATCTCTCTTTTTGTTCTTCTGAGAGTTCTTGTGCGAAAGCAGCATTATACTTACCAGTTTTTGTTTGGTTACGTTTAAGCTCTCTGTAGATGGAAGAGCGATGAATACTAAGCTGTTTTGCAATAAATGAAGCTTTATGTCCTGCTTTTAATAAAGCTTCTATTTTAATCCTTTGTTCTACAGTAATATGATTATAATTCTTTTTGTCCATAATGCAACAGATTTAAGCTTTCCCTTTCAAAGATCAAAAATCTAGATTTTTGATCTTTGAAAGGGAAACTGTCGCACTTACTAATTGAATTTTCGT
>JBGSRA010000046.1:0-40081 GCA_041737765.1 Draconibacterium sp.
CTGCATTTAAAGTTGTCAGCCAAACCAAAGTCGAACTGGGTTCAGAACAACACTGGTCGCACCCGGTAATCGACAACGGCAAATTGTATTTGCGTCACGGAAATGTTTTGATTGCATATAAAATTAAATAATAATAAAAAAACCGGATGTAGAATACGTAATTTTTCCGGTTCTCCCCCTTGGGGGAGTCAGAGGGGGCTTTTTATTTTTATAAACCAACTATTAAATTTCAATGAAAAACCTATTTATCAGTTTTATTCTTTTAAGTTTTGTATTTGTTTCAAATGCTCAACTGGTACAGTGGCGCGGACCAAATCGTGATGGACAATTCCTTGCAACCAACCTTTTAAAAACATGGCCCGAAAATGGTCCTGAGTTGATTCTCCAGGTTGAGAAAATTGGAAAAGGTTGGTCTTCACCAATCCTTGTTGACGACATGATTTACACAACCGGCATGATTGACACTCTCGATTACTTAAGTGCCATCGATATGCAGGGAAATATAAAATGGCAAGTTCCTTATGGCCGCTCCTGGAACAAATCATTTCCCGACACGCGCAGTACTGCAACCATTGAAGATGACAGAATATACGTGCAAAGCGGAACCGGGAGGCTGGCTTGCATCAACCGAAGCAACGGAAAAGAAATATGGGCGGTCGATGTTGATAAAGATTTTGAATGTGAATATCACACATGGGGAAACTCAGAAACACCATTGATTGTTGACGATAAAGTGATTTGCACACCCGGCGGGCCAAAAACCAGTGTGGTGGCTTTTGATAAAATGACCGGCAAACTGGTTTGGCAAACCAAATCGATGGGCGGTCCGCGTGCTTATGCATCGCCAACTATTTATCAATACAACGGATTCAGATTTATTCTCGCTGTTATTGGTACAGATTTGCTTGCAATTGTACCCGAATCTGGAGAAATAAAATGGAGTTTCAGATACCACAATCCCGAAAAATGGGACCAAAACGGATTGATTTGGACCAACACCCCTGTTTTTAAAGACGACAGAATTTTCCTTACCATGGGATATGATTACAATGCGAAAATGATTCAGATGTCGGCTGATGGAAATTCAGCTTCCGAAGTTTTCACCGATACCATTTTCGATAACCACCATCATGGTGTTATTTTAAAAGATGGTTATTTATATGGTTCCAACTGGTTGAGCAATAGCAAAGGCAACTGGGTTTGCATGGACTGGCAAACCGGAAAAATTATGTGGGAACATACCTGGGATTCGAAAGGCGCGATAGTAATGGCCGACGGTTTGTTATATGCTTATAACGAAAAGGGAAATGTAGGATTAATTGAACCGAGTCCTGAAGGTTTCAAACTAATCAGCGAATTCAAAATCACCAAAGGAGCCGGCACACACTGGGCACATCCATATATTACCGATGGGAAAATGTTCCTTCGCCACGGCGATGTTTTGATGGTTTATGATATAAAAGGAAAATAACCAAAAACAATAAATCTCTATCAATCACAATAAATCATTATCAGTCATCACAAATCTCAATTCTTCAACCATGAAATTCATTCTTTTCCTGATTTTTATTTTTACCGTTTCCAACCTGCTTTCCCAGGAAATTATCGAATTCAGGGGTATTGACAGAACAGGTCATTTTAATGAAACTGGTTTGTTGAAACATTGGCCTGAAGCAGGACCTGAACTGATTCTAAAAATCGAAGGTATAGGAAAAGGATACTCTCATCCAGTTCTGGTTAATGAAATAATATTTGTAACAGGAATAAAACACGACACTTTAGACGTACTTTCGGCATACAATCTAATGGGCGAATTGCTTTGGGAAACCCCGTATGGTCGTTCGTGGACGAAATCGTACACCGACAGCCGCAGCACGCCAACATTCGAAGACGGCAAAATCTATGTTTCAAGCGGAACAGGTCAGGTTAATTGTATTGAAGCAAAAACAGGAAAAATTATCTGGCAGGTAGATGTGATTGCTAATTTTAAAGGGGAAATTTATGATCACGGCGATGCAGAAAATCCGCTAATTGTGGGTGATTTGGTGGTTTTTACAACTGGTGGCGAAGAAAATACAATGGTTGCCTTCAGTAAAACAGATGGCTCGCTGGTTTGGAAAACAAAAAGCCTTGGTGGAGCAAAATCATACGCATCTCCCAAATTAATTAATCACAACGGGAACAATCAGATTTTGACACAAACTGCTGAAAACCTGATAGCTATTAATCCTGAAAACGGAGAAATAGTTTGGCATTATAATGTTACAAAGTATCATCTTCACGAACAGGGTGTGGGAGCAAACACGAATGCACCTCTTTTTCGTGAAGGTTATATTTTTGTAACAAGTGGGTACAATCATCCCGGAACCAAACTTAAACTAGCCGATGATGGTAAATCAGTAACCGAAATCTGGAAAAACGACACCATCGACACTCACCACGGCGGTGTAATACTTTTTGAAGGAAATCTTTATGGCTCAAACTGGCAAAACAATTCGAAAGGTCGTTGGGCCAGCGTGAACTGGGAAACCGGCAAAACCAACTGGGAAACAGATTGGTACAACAAAGGCTCAACAGTTTTCGCTGATGGAATGCTGTATATTTACGAGGAAAAAAGCGGCAATGTAGCGTTGGTTGAGCCGTCACCTGAAAGTATGAAAATAATAAGTACTTTTAAAGTTACTGATGGTGAAGGCCCGCACTGGGCACATCCCGCTATATACGACGGGAAGCTTTTTATCAGGCATGGCAACGCTATAATGGTTTATGATATTAAAAAGTAATGGACAGTAAGCGAATCATAAATATTTCGATTTACACAACCGCTGCAATTGCTGTTATTTCATTGTTTTGGTGGATTAATAATGACCCCACCAACGAGTACAAAACCAGCGAGCCAGGAGCCGACAATCGCGGAAAAGGATTGGCAGCTCAGGACGTAAAAATTGGCGAATATTTCGAGCAGTTCTCCACCGAATACACTGAACTATCAGAAACCTGGCCGCGTTTCCGTGGCGCTGACTTCGACAATATTTCAAAATCACCCGTCAAATTGAAAGAGAAATTAGGCAGCTCCGGACCGAAAATCATTTGGTCGGTAGAACTGGGCGAAGGCCACTCAGGAGCAGCTATTTACAAAGGTCTTGCTTACATTCTCGATTATAACGAAGAAAAGCGCGCCGACATTCTGCGCTGCTTTTCGCTTGCCGACGGAAAAGAACAGTGGAACCGGGGCTATAATCTCAACATCAAAAGAAATCATGGCATGTCGCGAACCATTCCGGCAGTTACTGAAGATTATATTCTGACGATGGGCCCGATGTGTCATGTGATGTGTCTTAACCGCGCCGATGGATCTATGCGTTGGGGATTGGATGTGGCTAAAGATTATGAGTCTGAAATTCCGCTTTGGTACACCGGTCAGTGTCCGCTTATCGACAATAACCTGGCAATTATCGCCACTGGCGGTAAAGCGCTGATGGTGGCTGTCGATTGCGCAACTGGTCAAAAAGTTTGGGAAACACCCAATCCAAGCGGATTGAAAATGAGTCATTCGTCGGTAATGCCGTTTACTTTTGGCGGGCGGAAAATGTTTGTGTACAGCCCGATTGGTGCGTTGGTTGGCGTTGCTGCAGACGGTCCCGATGCTGGGAAAATACTTTGGGAAACAACTGCATGGAACCATACGGTTATCGCGCCATCGCCGGTGTGTATGCCCGACGGAAAAATTTTTATTACAGCGGGTTATGGCTCCGGCAGTATGATGTTTCAGTTAATAGAAAACAGTGGAAAGTTCAATATTGAGGTTTTAGCTGAATATTTGCCAAAAGAAGGATTGGCGAGCGAACAGCAAACCCCCATTTATTGGCAGGGTCACCTGTTTGGCATCATGCCAAAAGATGGCGGAACCATGCGCAACCAGCTGATATGCGTAAATCCTGCCGACCCAAAAAAACCAATATGGATTAGCGGACAGGAAAGCCGTTTCGGACTTGGCCCCTATTTTATGGCCGACGGCAAACTCTTCATCCTGAACGACGATGCCACACTCACCATCGCAAAACCATCGACATCGAAATATATTCAACTTGAACAGGTAAAAGTTTTTGAAGATGGCCACGACGCATGGGCGCCGTTTGCTTTAGCCAATGGCTACCTGCTGATGCGCGACTCGAAAAAAATGGTGTGTATTGATTTGAATTTGTGAAGAAGAACTGTGATTAATAGAGATTAATGGAGATTGAGGAAGATACTGGATACTCGAATGGAGATTGATAGGGATTGATGGAAAAGAAAAGAGATTGATTGTGATTGGTGGGGATTGAAAGTCGTTTTTTGTCTCATTACTAACTACTCAAATCTTACAATCTAAATACTGAAAAAGATGAAAAACAAAGGAATCGTAATATTTTTAATCGTTTTGGCGGTGGTGATTGTGGCCATCATTGCCGGCGATTACCTGAGCGACAAGCCCGACAAAACCGGTCCGAACCCCTTTGAATACAATGTCGATAATTTTAAAATTGTTGACTCCACGCTCATTCATTTTAAGGAAACCAAAAACTACCGCATTGCCTTTGAAACACCCGCATCCATTACAATTTCGAACAATAAAATTTACCTTGCCGGCGATAACAAAATTCAGATGATTGGCCTGGATGGTATTCTTCTAAACGAATTTGGATTGACCGGAATGCCGCAAGCCGTGGAGGTTTTTGGTGAAAAAATATTTGTAGCCATCGGCAACGCAGTAAATGTGTACAACGAAAACGGCAATCTGCTGAAAACATGGCCTGCACTTGCCGACAGTGCGATGATTACTGCCATTGCCGCAACAGAAACCTCGGTTTTTGTTGCCGATGCCGGAAACCGGAAAGTGCACCGGTACAACCACGATGGACAATTACTTGCATCATTCGATGGCAAATCAGCCGAAGGTGAATTGCATGGTTTTATCATTCCCAGTGGATTTTTCGATTTGGATATCAATCCCGATGGCGATTTGTGGGTGGTTAACCCTGGAATGCACTCGCTCGAAAATTACACCGAAGAGGGCAATTTGCGCGAGCACTGGAACAACACAAGCATGATGACCGAAGGTTTCAGCGGGTGCTGCAATCCCGCGCATTTCACCTTTTTACCCGATGGCGGTTTTGTTACCAGCGAAAAAGGCCTGGTGCGCGTGAAAACCTACAAACCGTCGGGCGAATTTGATGCGGTTGTCGCCGCCCCTGTAAAATTTTCAGAAGAAGGCAAAGCACCCGACATCGCTACCGACGCTGCCGGCAATATTTACGCCCTCGATTTTGACAAAAAAATGATTCGCGTATTTGAGCCGAAGTAGTGAGTATTGAGATTTGAGTATTGAGTAAGAGAATCAAGACCATAAGTATCAAGTATCAAGACAGATATGAGAATTGCATTTTGAAATACAACTCCGAAGGAGTTAAATTTGAATAACCCCGGGTTTCAACCCGGGGATAAAACGTTGATAATAAAACAAAGGTGCATCCACGGCAGTAGTTTGAAAATCCTGTCAACCATGCACCGCATAACGAAAAGTTGAACAGAACGATGAACCGAAAAGATTTTTTCAATACCGCTGGTCGCCTCCTCATCCTTGGCGGAATAACCGCCTCGGCGGGCTACCTGATTGTAAACAAAAAAGTTTCCGCGACCTGCACCCTATCTCCCACGTGCAGCAACTGCGGTAAATTCGCCAAATGCGAATTGCCGCAGGCAAAAGAGACAAAAGAAATAACTCCGAAGGAGTAAAATATGAATAATCCCGGGTTTCAATTCAGGGATGGAACAAAACAATAACCCGGCCCATGGTTTGAAATAACGGCCCGGTTAATTTGATTGAAAAACAAAAATGATTACCCACCAAACCGTTGTTTGAAACAAAACTCCGAAGGAGTTAAATTTGAATAACCCCGGGTTTCAACCCGGGGATGTGCAAGACCAACATAACCCGGCCCGTTGTTTGAAAAACAGGCCCAGTGATTTTGAGATTATGGAAACAAATAAAACACAAGACCGTCGCAAATTCATCCAAAACGGAGTCCGGCTTTCGCTGCTGCTCTCGCTGGGAACCGTCAGCGCTGCTGCACTGCGCCATGTTAGCGGCGACGATTACGTCTGGCAAATCGACCCGTTTGAATGCACCCAATGTGGCCGTTGTGCCACTGAATGTGTTAAAAAACCGTCGGCGGTAAAATGCGTTCACGCTTATGCGTTGTGCGGTTACTGCGATTTGTGTGGCGGCTACCTGAAACCCGGCGCCATTGCCCGCGACACCGGAGCCGAAAATCAACTCTGCCCCACCGCCGCTATCGAACGTCGTTTCATTGAGGAACCTTATTTCGAATACCATATCATCGAAGACCTCTGTATAGGTTGCGGAAAATGCGTAAAAGGCTGCACTTCATTTGGCAACGGCTCGTTGCACCTGCAAATCATTCACGACATCTGCGATAACTGCAACGAATGCGCCATTGCCCGCACTTGCCCGTCGAACGCAATCAAACGTGTAAAAGCCAGCGATGCGTACAAAGTAAAAGGCGATTTCAAAAAACCCAAAGCCTGATTGAGATGAAAGAAAAAAAATATAATCCAATTCAACTTTTCTTTTCCAAGTCCCTCTCCGCCAGTTGGCGGCAGGTCGGAAGGGGCTTTTTTCTTCTTTTTTCATTTTTAATTTTTAATTTTTCATTGGTAACCGCCCAGCAGCAACGTTTCCCAAAACCCGAATTTTCAACCGGTTACGAGCAACCGTCAACGGTTGTTCCTGAACCAAGGGCACTCGCATTGGAATATTTCGATGTGGCAGTTCTAATGGTTGTACTTTCACTGGCAAGCTGGCTGGTGCTGAAAAAGCGGTCACGGCAAGGTGTTTTATGGTTATCGTTGTTCACGCTTGCTTACTTTGGATTTTACCGCGAAGGATGTATCTGTTCCATTGGCTCCATTCAAAATGTGGCACTCTCGTTTACCGACCCGAATTATGCTATTTCAGTCACAGCACTGTTGTTTTTTGTTTTGCCGCTGGGATTCACTTTGTTCTTTGGTCGCACTTTTTGTGCCGGGGCCTGTCCGCTTGGCGCCATTCAGGATGTGGTGATTATGAAACCGCTCAGTTTACCAAAATGGCTCAACAAAACACTGGGACTCATCCCCTATTTATACCTGTCGCTGGCCGTGCTTTTTGCCGCTACCGGCACCGATTTCATCATCTGTCGCTACGACCCGTTTGTAGGAATTTTCCGCATGGACGCCAAGTTTCACATGGTGGTTCTGGGAATCGCTTTTCTGCTGATGGGTATGTTTGTGGCGCGTCCCTACTGCCGTTTTCTTTGTCCGTATGGCGTTTTGCTTAGCTGGATGTCGCGGTTTTCAAGACGACACATGACGATAACGCCATCAAAATGCATCCAGTGTAAACTCTGCGCCACTTCCTGTCCGTTCGACGCCATTGATTTCCCCACCAACGAAAAGGATGTCATAAAATCGGGTCTCGGTCCAAAACGGTTTATCACCTATGCACTGGTAATCCCATTGTGGATAGCACTTGGTGTTTTTGTGGGTGCAAAATCGCACACCTTCCTTTCGAAAGCCAATCCAGATGTGTATCTGGCAGAGTTGCTCATTTCAAATCCTGACATCAAAAACGACAAAGACAATATTGATGTTCAGACCTTCCTTTCATCGGGAAAAACCTTGGAAACACTGGTACAAGAAGCTGAAGTAATCCGTGAAAAATTTTATCTCGGGAGTATGATTGCCGGTGGTTTTATGGGACTGGTGATTGGAATGACTTTACTGAATACAGTGGTTTTCCGCAAGCGTCAGGATTACGAACCACATCGCGGCAACTGCCTGAGCTGTGCCCGGTGCATGAATTACTGCCCGGTGGAGAAATGACAATGCGTGAATGCTAGAATGCATGAATGCGTGAATGAAAAAAATGCTAAAATGAAACAGACTGAAAAGGGAATTATATTATTACTTATTTTTTCGATATTGTTCTTTGAATTATTGGCGCAATCAAAAAAACAGTTCATTCAGGGTGTGCAGGATTACCAGAATTCAGTAAAACTTATGCATTGGAAAACGGGTGATGATATAACAGGAAAATTGAGTTTTGATATTGATACAAATACATTTTCTCTTTCAGCATATTTATCTTATTTTAATAAACTTCGGTTATCTGAAAATGCTACACCTGAGTATATTTTTATGGACAATACATTAGATGGCTCACCAATTTTGTATGTTGTAAAAGACAATTCAGAAATTCAGGCCTATTATGAAAAATTGATGACAGAATATTTCCCTAAAAACGATACTTCGAGTTTAAATGAAGAAGTTAAAGCATGGCATAAAAAAGGAGCATTAATTGGATTTGCCAGCGATTCAATAAATAATTTACGTTTTAACATGACCCCTGAAAATAGCAAATCAGGGTATCTTCAATATCTATTTATGAATAATCACGGTAAAAAATTTGGATTGAAATGGCATTCAAATTATGGATTATCATATGTTATCACCTCAAAAAAAGAATTGAGAAAATATTTTGACATGTATTATAACGAAATATTTGAAATTGAACAGGCTGGATTAGATTCATTAATGAATCTAAAACCTACTCTGAAAATCAGAATGAAGAAAGAGAAATGCATAATTACATGGTGTGAATTTTCCCCCTTTTCGGGTTACATGCGATTTATGTACAGCATTGAACGATTTGCTCCGTACAGAATAAATCTTGAAAATAAGAAACTTTTAATTGGAGTTACTCCAACAATAATTTTCTGACTTAAAATGAATTAAAACAAAAGAATACAAGTGCGATTTATGAATAGAAAAATAGATAATTAAGACCCCTGAAAGGGTTCAATATGAATAACCCCGGGTTTCAACCCGGGGACACGAAAACAAAACAGATTTAAGGCGCATCCAATGCAAAAGTTTGAAAAACTGCAGCAACCATGCGTCGCAAAGCAGAAACAAGATTGAAAAACGAAATATAAGGTACATCATAACAAATGACGAATACAGATAAAATAAAACTCGCGCAAAACATTGCCATCATTTCCGGAATATTCTGTTCGGTGGTGGCGCTGTTACTGTTACTTAACTTCTGGCAGATTTCAAAAGCCGACCCTATTGAGAGCAAAGCGATTGAAGTATTGGTTGAACGATTAAAGGACGACCCCAACAATGACGGTTTGAAAGCCGAAATCCGCAGTTACGATTTACTGGCCCGAAAGGCATATTTCAACAGTCAGTGGCAGATACAAACCGGTGCTGTTTTACTTTTGATTGGCGCCATTGTACTTGCTTTTGCACTTCGGGTGTACTATTCTGCTAAAGCAAAAATCGAAGCCCCTGAAAAAGTGTTGGAAAATGAAATTGCAAGCCGAATTCTGGCGCAAAAAGGAATCATTATTTCCGGTGCTGTGGTATTTGCATTGGCAATTGGCGCTTCATTCGCATCAGTAAACTACCTCGACAAATACAATATTGAAGCTGCTGCGGCTGAAAACGAACCTCAACCTGCTGATGAAGGCATTCAGGTTATCGATGTAGGTTCAGCAAAAACCGATTCTGCACAGGCTGTAACAACTGGCGATTCTGCAGTTTCTGCTATGGTGGCAGCCGATTCGGCAAAAATTGAAACAGCGCCAGCAGCAGTTGCTTTGACAGCACAAAACATCAAAAACAACCACAACTCTTTCCGTGGCCCGTTTGGTCAGGGAGTATCGTTTCATAAAAATATCCCAACCCAGTGGGATGGCGCTGCCGGAACCAACATCGCATGGAAAACTGCAATTCCGAAACACGGCTACAACTCGGCAGTTATCTGGGGCGACAAAATTTTCATTTCAGGTTCCGACAACCAATCACGTGAAGTGTATTGTTTCGACCGTGCAACAGGCCAACTCCTCTGGACAGGCAAAGCCGATAACATTCAGGGGTCACCGGCCAATCCACCCAAAGTTACAGCCGATACAGGTCTTTCGGCCCCCACCCTCGCCACCGACGGCACTAATGTTTACGCCATTTTTGCCACTGGTGATGTCATCGCTTTCGACATGAACGGCGCAAGAGTTTGGGCCAGAAACCTTGGTGTTCCGGACAATCATTACGGACATTCTTCTTCGCTGATTGTTTGGGATAACAAACTGTTTATTCAGTACGATACCAACCGTGGCGGAAAAGTTCTGGCGCTGAAAACCGATTCGGGCGAAACTGCCTGGGAAAAAACCCGTGCTTCGAAGATTTCATGGGCAAGTCCGGTGTTGGCACAAGTTGACGGCAAATACCAGCTCATCCTCACCGCCGACCCGATTGTTGCAGGTTACGACATAAAAACCGGAGAAGAACTATGGCAGGTAAAATGCATGATGGGCGAAGTTGGTCCATCGGTTGGTTTTTCTGACGGGATTGTTGTTGCTGCAAACGAGTACGCAAAAATGGCTGCCATCGATGTAAAAACAAAAGCCATTTTATGGGAAGCCGATGAATACCTGCCCGAAGCAGCAAGTCCGCTGGCTTACAACGGACTAGTCGTGGTAGCCACCAGCTACGGTGTGATGGCCTGTTACGACCTGAAAACCGGTGAAAAATACTGGGAACATGATGTGGGAAAAACCCTGTATTCATCGCCAACCTATGCCGATGGAAAGATTTTTATGATGGACAACGATGGTGTAATGCGGGTTTACGAATTTGGCAAGGAAATGAAACTGATTTCTGAAAACAAACTGGGCGAAAAAGCAGGAACAACTCCTGCCTTCGCCAACGGAAAAATCTATATCAGGGGAGATAAGAATTTGTATTGTATTGGAAAATGAGTTTAATGTTTAAAGTAAAGAGTTCCGGGTGACTGTCATTTCGACGAGGAACGAGGAGAAATCACTTCAAAATTGCAGATTTCTCAGTCATACTTCCTTCGAAATGAAAAAAGAAAAAACAACGCCTTTGCGCCTTTTGCGAGAATAAAATAAGGATGACAAACAATTTTCAAAATATCGACAAGCTGATTGCAGAAGATGGCACCGAACGGAAAAGTCTAATTCCCATTTTGCAGGCCATTCAGAACGAAAACAATTATTTGCCTGAGGAGGATTTGAAATACCTTGCGGAAAAAAGCAATATTACACCTGCCGAAATCATCAGCGTGGCCAGCTTTTACAAACAGTTCAGGATGAAACCTTCTGGTAAACACATCGTGAAAATCTGTGTGGGAACCGCCTGTCATGTAAAAGGAGCTACTTTGGTTCACGATGCTTTTAAACGCCATTTCAAACTTACTGACACAGATGATACCGACAAAACCGGCGAATACACACTCGAAAAAGTGAGTTGTCTCGGATGCTGTACATTGGCGCCCGTGGTGCAGGTGGATGGAATTACTTACGGACATGTGGCTCCCGACCAGGTGGATGCAGTGATTGCCGATTTCGAAAGTCAGCAGGGAAAAACCGAAGGAAAGAAATACCGAAAAGCTGATGGCACCGATATCAAAGGTGAAATCCGCATTGGGCTGGGCTCGTGTTGCGTTGCCAGTGGCAGCGACGAAATCCGCAAGGAAGTGGAAAAAGTGGCCATGCAAAACAACCTGCGCGTGAACCTGAAACATGTGGGTTGCGTGGGCATGTGTCACCAGGTTCCGCTGGTAGAAATCGTTCCCAACGACGGCGAACCCACACTTTATGCCAAAGTTAAGCCCGAAGATGTAAAGCAAATTGTGGAATCGCATTTCGAGCCGCCGAATTTCTTCGCCAGAATGAAAAACAAAATTTTCAACCTGGCCGAGGATATCCAAACCGACCGCAACTGGGAGGGCGTTCAGCGTTACGAAATTAGTATGCGCGAAAAACCTGTAGCTTCATTTTTAGGCAACCAGGTTCCCATTGCCACCGAATACCGCGGAATCATTAACCCGGTCGATATAAACGAATACAAAAGCAGGGGCGGTTTTACGGCACTCACCAAAGTTTTGCAAACCATGTCATCCGACGAGGTAATTGCAGAAGTGAAAAACAGCGGCATCCGCGGACGTGGCGGCGCCGGATTCCCCACCGGGATAAAATGGGAACTGGTAAAAAAGGAAATCAGCGACAGCAAGTACTTAATTTGCAACGGTGATGAAGGCGACCCGGGTGCATTTATGGACCGCATGTTGCTCGAATCGTATCCGTATCGCGTTATCGAAGGAATTATCATTGCGGCTTATGCAGTGAATATTCATCAAGGTTATTTCTATATCCGTGCCGAATATCCGCTGGCTGTAAAACGCATCACCAAAGCGCTGGAAGTGTGTTACGAAAACAACCTGCTGGGTGAAAATATCATGGGCAGTAGATTCAACTTCGATTTAAAAATTTATGAAGGAGCTGGTGCTTTTGTTTGCGGCGAGGAAACTGCGCTGATTGCCTCCATCGAAGGAAGCCGCGGATTTCCGCACATCCGGCCGCCTTTCCCTGCACAACAGGGATTGTGGGGCCAGCCAACGCTGGTAAACAACACCGAAACTTTTGCACAGATATCTTATATCATTCGTGAAGGTTTTGAAAAATTTAAAAATATTGGTACTGAACGGAACTCGGGCACAAAAGTTTTTGCACTCGCCGGAAAAGTCGCAAGAGGTGGATTAATTGAAGTTCCATTGGGCACTACTATCCGCCAGGTTGTGGAAGAAATTGGCGGCGGCATTGCCAATGGTCGGAAGTTTAAGGCGGTGCAAATTGGAGGCCCGTCGGGCGGTTGCATTCCGGCTGAATTTGCCGACACACCCATCAACTACGAATCGCTTGGCGAAATGGGAACAATGATGGGTTCGGGCGGACTCGTTGTCTTGGACGAAACCGACTGCATGGTTGACATTGCACGGTTTTTCCTGTCTTTTACGCAGGACGAATCGTGCGGAAAATGTACGTTTTGCCGCGTGGGTACCAAACGAATGCTCGACATTCTGGAAAACATTACCAGCGGAAAAGGAAAATCCGGCGATTTGGAAGAACTTGAAAAACTGGCTGAATGGACTAAAAAAGGCAGTTTATGCGGCCTGGGCAGGTCGGCACCCAATCCGGTTTTAAGTACGCTGAAATATTTCCGTGACGAATATGAAGCACACATCAAAGGTGTTTGCCCAACCGGAAAATGTACAAAACTAATTACCTACTCGGTTAATGACAAATGTATTGGCTGTACCATGTGTGTGCAAAAGTGTCCGGTGGATGCGATTCCTTTCACCCCGCATGAAAAACATTCGATAAACACTGAATTGTGTATCAAATGCGATGCCTGCCGCGCCGTTTGCCCGGAGGATGCGATTGATGTGAGATGATACTGGATATTTGATGCTGGATGCTGGATGCTGGTCAAACAGCCCTGAAAGGGCGACATGTAACAGGGCAGGGTAAAACCCTGTGAATTAAAAAAATGATAAATGAAAAAGGGAAGACCTCAGCGAGGTCAAATGTTTATAGAAAAAGAATGTTTGAAAAATACGACTCCCGCCGGAGTCAAACAACAATTCTGATTCAAAATTCTATAAACATTCGAAACCGCTGGTTTCTGACAAACGATAGATTACGGCGTCTTTGCGCCTTTGCGAGAGAATATGATAACTTTAAAAATAAATAACACAGAAATCCAGGTCGAAAACGGCACTTCGGTAATGAAAGCCGCGGAAAAGCTGGGGATTCACGTTCCGAATATGTGCTGGCACGATGAGCTGGAGCATTTTACTTCGTGTATGTTGTGCCTTGTAAAAGACGCAAAAAACGGCAAACTTTTCCCATCGTGTTGGGTAAAAGCCACTGATGGTCTGGAAATTATCACCGATGACGCGGAAATAAAAGAAGCCCGCCAAACTGCTCTCGAATTACTTTTGAGTGAGCATGTTGGTGACTGCGAAGCGCCCTGCCAGATTGCCTGTCCGGCGCACATGAACATTCCGCTGATGAACCGCCTGATTGCTGCCGGAAAATTTGATGAATCGCTGGCAGTGGTAAAACGCGACATTGCATTGCCCGCCGTTTTAGGCCGCATTTGTCCGGCCCCCTGCGAAGGCGCCTGTCACCGCAAAACTGTTGATGAAGCTGTTTCCATTTGTTTGCTGAAACGTTTTGTGGGTGACGAAGGAGCTGAACCTGAAATAATTCCGGAACCAAAAACAGGAAAAAAAGTGGCTGTAATTGGTGCAGGACCAGCTGGATTGTCTGCTGCCTATTATCTTCAGTTAAAAGGCGTTGAAGTTACTTTGCTCGATAAAAACGAAAAAGCTGGCGGTTTGCTGCGGACAGCTATTTCAGACGAAATTCTGCCAAAAGAAGTGCTGGATAAGGAAATAGAAATGATTCTGAAAACCGGTGTTATTTTTCAGGGAGGAAAAGAAATCGACGGAGCAATTTTCGCTCAACTGAAAAATGATTTTGATGCTGTGATACTTGCTTCCGGTACAGTTCCTGAAAACGCTGATTTCTTTGGATTGAAAGCCACTCCAAAGGGAGTAATTGCAGACAAAGATTCGTACCAAACTTCCGACCCGAAAGTTTTTGCTGTGGGAAATGTGTTGCGCTCGTCACGACTGGCGGTGCGTTCGGTTGGCCAGGGAAAGGAAGTCGCTTTTTCAGTGCTCCAGTATTTTAACGGTCAACTTCCAACCGGCGAACCACGAATGTTTAACTCCCGTTTCGGTAAATTGGTAAACGCCGAATTTTCGGAATACATGAAAGAATCGGTGGAAGATAAACGTACCTTCCCCGAAAAAGGCGGGCACAGCAGTTTTTCAAAAGAAGAAGCCATTGCCGAGGCCAAACGCTGCATGCATTGCGACTGCCGTGCCATCGACAATTGTAAACTGCGCGAATATTCGCATCAGTACAATGCCGACCAGAAACGGTTTAAAACCAGTGAGCGCCGGAATATTTCAAAATCGGTTAACCACAACTCTGTGATTTACGAACCGCAAAAGTGCATCAAGTGCGGCATTTGCGTACGCCTCACCGAAAAGCATGGAGAACAGTTTGGGTTTACTTACATTGGAAGAGGTTTTGATGTGGAAATTGGAATTCCTTTTAATGAGGAACTAAAGGATGGTTTAAGTAAAATTGCGGTAAAAGTCGTGGAAGGTTGTCCAACTGGGGCGATTTCGTTGAAGAATGTCGATTAACGAATGATGATTAACGAATGTCGATTTTCGAATTTGGAATTGTAAATCTGCAATCAAAAATCTGCAATCGTTAATCGTTAATAAAAATACATTGATTGAATATGAAATACTATAAACTGATATTTTTCCTCTTTTTTGGCATTCAAACGTTTGCTCAACCCACCGATTCATGGCCCATTTTTCGTGGTGACCAAAATTTGAAAGGCGTTTCAAAAACGGTTCTTCCAGAAAAATCGAAACTGCTTTGGACTTTTACTACTGGCGACAACATTAAATCGTCACCGGTTATCGATAAAGGCAAAGTTGTAATTGGCTCCACCGATGGTTTTGTGTATTGTCTCGACCTGAAAGGCAAGCTGCTCTGGAAATTTGAAACCGGCAACGCCATTGAAGCCCCGGCACTTATTCACGAAAACACGGTTTTCATTGGCAATCTCGACGGGACTCTGTATGCTCTCGACCTGAACACAGGGAAAAAGAAGTGGGAATACGAAACCGACAACCAGATAATCGGGTCGGCCAACTGGTGGAGCGATGGCAAAACCACCTTCATTTTTGTGGGTAGTTACGATTTTTACCTGCATTGTGTTGACGCCAAAACCGGCGTAGTAAAATGGAAATACGAATCGGACAATTACATTAACGGGGCGGCAGCATGTGCCAACGGGAAAGCCTATTTCGGGGGTTGCGACGGTTTTCTTCACGTGGTGGATATCGCTACCGGCAAACCCGACAAGAAAATTGATGTGGCCACTTATGTTGCTGGTTCAGTTGCGGTTGAAAACGATAAAGCCTGGCTGGGTGACTACGACGGGCTGTTTTTTCAGGTGGATGTAAAAGCAGGAAACATCGTTTGGGAATGGCAGCACGAAACCACAAAACTCCAGTTTATTGCTTCACCTGCGTTGGCTGGCGACAAGGTTCTCACAGCCAATCACAACAAATTTTTATATTGTTTCGACAAAAACAGCGGCAAAAAATTATGGGAGTACAACACGGGCAGGCAGGTGGAAGCCTCGCCCGTAATTGCCGGCAATAAAGTGCTGGTTGCCAACATGCGTGGTGACCTGACCATGGTGAACCTTTCGGACGGGAAACCTGTTTGGAGTTACGAAATCGGGAGCCAGATTATTGGTAATCCTGCTGTTGCTGCCGGCCTTATTTTTGTCGGCGCATTCGATGGAAATGTTTATTGTTTTGGAAAATAGAAGCCCATCCTTACCTCTCCACAAGTTGTCGGAAGGATTCGGAAACGGGCACAACGAGTAATTTGAAATTTTGAATTTACAATTTTTAATTCTCTCCCATCCGGGGGAGTTGGAGGGGGCCTTATGAACATCATTCAAATTATTCCCGGTTCGGGAGGTAGTTTTTACTGCGGCAACTGTCTGCGCGACAGCAAATATTTTAATGCGCTACGTGCTGAAGGACATCAGGTAATGAAAATTCCGATGTATCTGCCACTGTTTGCCGATGAACACGATATTTCGGAAGTGCCCATTTTTTATGGCGCCATCAGTTTGTACTTGAAACAGGTTTACCCCATTTTCAGGAAAGCGCCCAAATGGGTTGACAATCTGCTCAATTCAAAGCCGATGATGAAAATGGCCGCATCGATGGCTGGTTCTACCAACGCAAAAGGACTGGAGGACATGACGCTTTCGATGCTTTTAGGCGAACTGGGGCAGCAAAAGGAAGAACTTGACAAGATGGTAAACTGGATTGCCGACCATTGTAAACCTGATATCATCCATATTTCGAATGCATTGCTTTTGGGTTTGGCCAAACGATTGAAAGAAAAAATCGGAGTGCCGGTACTTTGCTCGCTCCAGGACGAAGATGTATGGATTGACCCGATGCAGCCGCATTTTCAGGAAAAAATATGGAACCTGATGCACGAACGTGCCAAAGATGTGGACATGCTGGTTTCGGTAAGCCATTTTTTTGCCGGTATGATGAAAAAACGGATGAACCTGTCTGATGACAAAGTGAAAACTATTCATCTGGGTGTGGATACCAATGATTATCAATACGTTTCTACCAATGGTAAACCCCGGAATGTAGGCTATATTTCGAGGATGTGCCACAAAGACGGGTTCGACATTGTGGTTGATGCTTTTATCAATCTGAAAAAGAAATCTGGGTTTGAAGATGTAAAACTCATCGCAACGGGCGGTTCAACCGGAGACGATGCCCAATTTCTGAAAGAACAAAAACAGAAACTGAAGAATAACAACTTGCTGGACTATTTTGAAATTTCACCCGATTTTGAAGGAAAATCAGTCAACGACTTTTTCAAAAAGGTAGTGATGGTTTCCGTGCCTGTGCGCATTGGCGAGGCATTCGGAATGTATTTGCTCGAATCAATGGCATCGGGAGTTCCAGTGGTACAGCCTGCGCTGGGCGCTTTCCCTGAAATTATTGAACTGTCAGGTGGCGGGGTTAATTACTCACCCAATACACCCGAAAAGTTAAGCGAAACCTGGGCAGAATTGCTGAACAATCCGGAAAAGCTGGAGAAACTCAGTCGCAATGGATACGAAGGCACCAAAAAGCACTTCAATATTCACAACCATGCAATTGAGATTATTGAACTGTACGAAAGTTTAAGAAACTAACTATGTGCTCTATGTGCCTATGTGGTATTAAATGAACCACATAGGTACATAGGACACATAAGAAATAAGAAGATATGCTTTTACAACTACAAAATATTACAAAAGGTTACGGCCAACCGAGGACACACAGCTACCGGCCGGTGCTGAAAGACCTCAACCTTGATTTAAAACAGGGTGAAAAAGTGGCAATTGTCGGACCAAGCGGTTCGGGAAAAACCACGCTGCTCAACCTGATTGGTGCACTGGATTTGCCCGAAACAGGAAAAGTTCTTTTTGAAGGTACCGATATTACCGGTTATTCAAAAAACGAACTGGCAGGATTCCGCAATAAAAAACTGGGTTTTGTTTTTCAGATGCACTACCTGATGCCTCAACTCACGCTTTGGGAAAACGTGTTACTGCCGCTGTTGCCGCAAGGAAACAAAATTTCAAAAGAACAAACGGCATGGGCGGAACACCTGATTCGTAAAGTCGGAATCTGGGAACAACGAAACCAAAAACCATCGGAAATGTCAGGCGGAGAATGCCAGCGGACTGCCGTAGTGCGGGCGCTCATCAACAAACCAAAACTGATTCTGGCCGATGAACCTACCGGTGCACTTGATGAAGACAACGCCGTTGCGCTTTCTGATTTGCTTATTCAGTTAAGTTCGGAAGAAAATGTAACGCTTGTAACTGTTACACACTCAGCCGAACTTGCGGCGAAAATGGATAAGAAATATGTTTTGAAAAACGGAAAGTTATTTCTGAGTTCAGAGTTTCTGGTTTAAAGTTAAAGGTTTAAAATTCTCTCCGTTGGGGGAGTTGGAGGTGGCTTCTATGAATTTCATACTAAAAACATTCACTCATTATTTCAAACAAAACCTGCTGGTGGCGCTGGGAGTGGTGGTCAGCACTGCGGTTTTAACCGGCGCGCTCATTATCGGCGATTCGGTGCGTTACAGTCTTGCACAGTCCACCTTTTCGCGATTGGGAGAAACCACACACCTTGTTTCGGTTACAGAGCGCTATTTCAGGCAGGAAATGGCAACTGAAATTGAAGCCACGAACCCTGAAATAAAAGCCACTTCCGTTTTGTTGCTCGAAGGTGTTGCTGTTGCCGATGGTGGTGAAAACCGGGTAAACCGGGTTCAGGTAGTTGGCGTTGACTCCGATTTTCAGGAGATTTCAAATACCCCATTATTTTCTGAACTGCAGGAAAATGAAATTGCAATCAGCCAAAACCTGGCCGAAAGACTGCAGGTAAAAGAAGGCGACAATTTGTTGGTTCGAATCAAAAAAGCCAGTCTGATTCCAATGAATGCGCCCTTTGTTTCGGCTGAAGAAACAAGTGTTTCGCTGCGGGCAACCATTAAAAAGGTGGTATCGAAAGATGAATTGGGCCGTTTCAATTTAAAAAACTCACAAACCGCTCCTTACAATATTTTTGTTTCGATAAAAAGGTTGAATAAGCTGATGGAGTTTGAAGGCAAAGCCAATCAAATACTGATTTCCACCAAAATTGAAACCGAAAAATTAGCCGAAACGGTAAAAAAATGCCTCACTCCAACCGATGCAGGACTTCAACTAAAGAAAATCGAATCGACCAACGAAACCGAAATCTCCACTGAACGTGTTTTTCTGGAAGAGAAGATTTCCAATACATTGAATAAGTTGCCGGATGCCGAATTATTATTGACCTATTTTGTGAATGCGATTGAGAAGTCCGAAGTCCGAAGTCCGAAGTCCGAAGAAAAAAACCAGAATCCCCCATCCAGAATCCAGAATCCAGTAACCAACAATCAATCTCCATCAATCACAACCAATCACAATTCTTCTTCTATCCCCTACTCTTTCGTCTCTTCCCTGCCCAACACAGCACTTGCTGAAAACGAAATCATCCTCAACCGCTGGTCAGCAGGCGATTTACAGGTGAAACCCGGCGATTCAATACGCTTGAAGTACTTCGAAATTGGTCCGCTGCGACAATTGGTAAATAAAGAATCGGTTTTTGTGGTGAAAGAAATTATTGAAATGAATGCAGTTTGGAGCGATTCAACCCGCGTGCCGCATTTACCCGGACTTTCGGATGCCGGTCATTGCCGGGAATGGGAAGCCGGTGTTCCAATTAATCTGGATGCAATCCGCGACAAAGACGAAAAATACTGGAACGATTTCAAGGGAACGCCAAAAGCATTCGTTTCTGAAGGAGCAGCACTCAAAATGTGGTCGAACCGGTTTGGAAACTATACGGCTGTGCGTTTTCCGACGGAAACTTTTAACGAAGAAAAATACAATCAGCTTTTTGCGCAGGAAATAGAACCTGCCGATTTGGGTATGTCGATTTCGCCGATTCGCGAACAGGGAGTGCAGGCTGCACAAAACGGTACTGATTTCAGCGGACTGTTTATTGGACTGAGCTTTTTCCTGTTGCTTGCGGGAATTATTCTAACTGCGCTGCTTTTCCGGTTTAATCTGGAAAGCCGCTCGTCACAGATTGGCTTGTTCGATGCACTTGGATTTCAGCAAAAACAGGTACGCGGATTTTTTCTGAAAGAAGGTTTCGTGGTAGCCATTTTTGGTGGAATTCTGGGTTTGATAGTTTCTGTTTTTTACACATCTCTGGTGTTTAAAATTCTGAATACGTTATGGTTTGAGATTGTAAGAACCGATGTATTGCTGATAAAAATTTATCCGGCAACACTGATTTTCGGATTGATTATCAGCATACTGGTTTCAATAATTGCCATTTACATTTCAGTTAAACGGTTTGGAAAACAACGCACTGCCAACCTTCAGAAACAGATTCAAACCGAAGAGAAACGAGGAAAGAAACTTTTGCTGAACGGAATCATGTACATCTCAATTATTTCCGCATTTAGCATTTTTATTTACCAGATTACAGGTTCAAAACAAATGAATCCGGCATTGTTTTTTATTTCGGGCATACTTTTACTCAGCGGACTGTTGCTCAATTTCAGGCAGAATTTGTTCCGCCAGGAAGCAAAAAAACGGGAATCCCTTAATGCCCGCGGACTTGCAGTGCTCAACCTTACCCGGAATAAAAGTCGTTCACTTACAGTGGTTACACTTTTTGCACTGGGTACTTTTCTGGTGGTTTCAACGGGTTCAAACAAACTCGATTTATTTGCCAATGCACAGGACAAAACCAGTGGCACAGGCGGTTTTCTCTATTTTGCCGAAACTACAATGCCGGTCCTGTTCGACATAAACAACCCTGAAAAACGCGCCGAAGAAGGAATTCTGGAAGATTTTTTGGTGATTCAATTTGCAAAAGTGGATGGAGACGATGCCAGTTGCCTCAACCTGAACCGCATTTCGCAACCTGCCATTTTGGGTGTTAACCCCGAAAGATTGCAAGGCCGGTTTTCATTCGCCACAAAAATGGAAGAAACAGGGGAAACCGATATGTGGCTGGCGTTAAACCAACAATTTGAAGACGGTACAATTCCGGCCATTGCCGACCAAACCGTAATTCAGTGGGGTTTGGGAATGAAAGTGGGGGACATTCTTTTGTATCAAAACGAATTGGGCGACACGCTCCGGTTAAAACTGATTGCAGGAACTACTCCTTCAATTTTCCAGGGATACGTACTGATTTCGAATCAAAATTTTCTGAAAAATTATCCCTCACACAGCGGAACATCGGTATTTCTGATTGATGGAAAGCCCGAAAACCAGCAGGCCATTTCCGATGAATTGCAGTCAGTTTTCCGCGATTATGGCTGGGAAATGCAGTCAACAGCCGCACGTTTGGTGGAATTTTACTCGATAACGAACACTTACCTTTCCATTTTCCTTGCATTGGGAGCACTGGGTTTAATCCTTGGAACCATTGGGTTGGCGGTGATTTTAGCGCGCACTCTTTTGGAACGCCGTCGCGAAATTGCGCTGATGCAGGCGGTAGGATTTAGTACCCGACCGATTTTCAGGATTATTACCAACGAATACCTGTTCCTGCTTTTTGCCGGAGTAATGATGGGATTTGCCGCTGCCGTGATTGCCACGTTACCCGCTTTTCTTTCGGCAGGTTCTGATGCTTCGCTCGGCACGGTTGCGTTGGTTACCGGATTGATTTTGCTGAACGGTTTCCTGTGGATATTTGGATTGACCTGGTTTTCGCTGCAAAAGAAAACAGTGGTGACGGGTTTGAGGATGGAATGAAATTATACACAGTGTTAATATTGGCAATTTTGATGAACAAATATTCTGTAAATTTGAATCTCAATCAAATTCACCGATAGTGATGAACCTGACTTTCAAACCAAAAATCGCGCTTTTCGCAAGAAACCTTGAAAAAGATGATTCCATAAAAAAAATCCTCCTACTTTTTGTGGTTGTCGTTAATCTGATTTCCTGTAGAATAACCGATTGTACAAGAAGCATCAGTATAGAAATAATGAAACCTGTTACTTCCCCAATCCCTGAAAATGTAAAAACTGTTGCCATCTTCAACCGGGCTTTATTTGATAATGATTCCCTCACTTTATACAATTTCGGCAGAGGTAATTTACTTTGTGATACAACACTCATTGAATTTGAGCTTTCGAATTATTGTATTGATGGTCTGACAACTTTCTTTGAACAGGAAGCATATTTTCAGAAAGTAATAAAATACAATGGCAATGCCAACATGATAAATATCCCCGAGAGATCTTTTAAATTTTATAAATCTTCTGACTTATTTGATATTACAGGAGCAGATGCCTTAATTTTTCTTGATTTTCTCCAATTTGAAAACGAAGTATCTGTCTTTTACGATGCAACTTACAGAACCAGAGCAGCCTCGTCGTGGTCGATTATATTTAGAGACGATACTCCCTCAAATACTTACAATCAGATTGACACACTATTTTTTAACAAATCGCAATACGAGGATATTCTCCATAAAAACCAAAATAAGCAACCAATTTATCAGGATGCTGCCAGGTATCTTGGAAAACGATTTGGAACCAAATTTATTCCATCATGGATCTCTGATGAAAGATATTATTATCATTCATTTCATCCGGAAATGATAAAGGCAGAGAAATATGTAAATAATTATGAATGGTTAAACGCAGGAGCAATATGGAACAAACAATCAAAAAATAAAAATCAGAAAATTGCTGCTAAAGCATGCTTCAACATGGCACTTGCTTGCGAAATGGAAGGAAAATATGATTTGGCAATTGGCTGGCTGATTGATTCGAATAATATTCTTACTAAAAACAATTTTGAACACAGAGCTAATTGCCAACACTATATGAGATTTTTAACCTTGAGAAAGTATGAAGTCGAAAGGCTTGAAAAACAGATTAAAAATTAAACCAGAGTAATAAAGAATTATCTTTCCATTTCAAATATAAAATCAAAAACAAACTGGTAACTGATACTTAACTTTGACCTGGAAAAATTAAAAGTAAATTTGTATTTTAAACTTGAAAATTTTTATTCAAAGTAAAAATGAGCAACCAACCGCTGGCAGAACGACTTCGCCCCAAAACGCTCGACGATTACATCGGGCAGGAACATCTTGTGGGTGAAAATGCGGTATTGCGCAAAATGATTGAATCTGGAAATATTTCGTCTTTCATTTTGTGGGGCCCGCCCGGTGTTGGAAAAACCACGTTGGCAAAAATCATTGCCAACACACTCAACCGTCCGTTTCATGTACTAAGCGCCATCAATTCGGGAGTAAAAGACATTCGTGAAGTAATCGACAAAGCCAAAAAACAGCAGTTTTTCAGCAAACCCAATCCGATATTATTTATCGACGAAATTCACCGCTTTAGCAAATCGCAGCAGGACTCGCTGCTGGGAGCAGTTGAGGATGGAACAATTACGTTGATTGGCGCCACCACAGAAAACCCGTCGTTTGAAGTCATTTCCCCGCTTCTTTCGCGCTGCCAGGTTTATATTCTTGAACCGCTTGATAAAGCCGGTCTGCTCAAACTTATCGATTCGGCTTTAACCAAAGATATTGAACTGAAAACCCGTAAAATTACTATTGCAGAAGACCATGCGATGCTGCGTTTTTCAGGTGGTGACGCACGCAAACTGCTGAATGTATTGGAACTGGTAGTATCGGCTGAAGATGGCGACACCGTAGAAATTACCAACAAAAAGGTGCTCGACCGGTTGCAGAATAACCTTGCCATTTACGACAAGCAGGGCGAAATGCATTACGATATTATTTCGGCCTTTATCAAAAGTATTCGCGGCAGCGACCCCGATGCAGCGGTTTACTGGCTCGCCCGGATGCTCGAAGGTGGCGAAGATGTAAAATTCATTGCACGCCGGTTGCTGATTTTATCGGCTGAAGATGTTGGTCTCGCGAATCCAAATGCCTTGTTGCTTGCGCAAAGCACATTCGATGCAGTGCATAAAATCGGGATGCCCGAAGCACGGATAATTTTATCGGAATGTACGATTTACCTGGCTACTTCGCCCAAAAGCAATTCGGCCTACGAAGCCATTGACGCTGCAATCTCTCTTGTAAAACAAACCGGAGATTTACCAGTTCCTCTCCACATTCGCAATGCCCCCACAAAACTGATGAAGGAAATCGGGTACGGAAAAGAGTACAAATATGCCCACAGTTATGAAGGCAATTTTGTGGAGCAGGATTTTCTGCCTAAAAAAATCAAAAAGGAACGCCTTTACCATCCTCAAAATAATCAAACCGAAATAAAAATTCTGGAACGGCTCAAACGCTGGTGGGGGGAGAGGTTCTGAATGTGTGAATGCATGAATGCGAGAATGCATGAATGAAAGAGAAATATTTTCAAGGTAAATCACTTCAATTCAAACTATACGGTTTAAGTTAATGAGAAAAGATTCCATGTAAACCTGTATAGATTTACCATTCAGTCTAAAAAATTTGAATGTACATTGCTAACACCATTTAGCAACCTGAAAACTATTGTTACTGATGGGAAACTGAATCATTTAAAACTTTCAAATTATGAAGAACAATAACAAATTCACACGAAGAAATTTTCTGGCAACTACTGCTGCTGCAGCCGCCGGATTCACGATTGTTCCTTCGAACACCATTGCCGGACTTGGTTATAAAGCACCAAGTGATAAACTTAACATTGCCGGAGTTGGAATCGGTGGAATGGGAAGGGGAAACCTTAGAAACATGAAATCGGAAAATATTGTGGCTCTGTGCGATGTTGACTGGGCTCATTCTCAAAGATGTTTCGATGACTTTCCGAAAGCACAAAAATTCAAAGATTGGAGATTAATGTACGATGAAATCGGAAAAGACATTGATGCAGTATTGGTAGCCACTGCCGACCATTCTCATGCGATTGTAGCCGCCCATGCCATGACATTGGGCAAACATGTGTATGTGCAAAAACCGCTGACACACACAGTTTACGAATCGAGGTTATTAACTAATCTGGCAAAAAAATATAAAGTCGCAACAACAATGGGAAACCAGGGTTCCTCGGGTGAAGGTGTCCGATTAATCCAGGAATGGCTTTGGAACAACGAAATCGGGGAAGTAACCAAAGTTGAAGCATTTACCGACCGTCCGTTGTGGCCGCAGGGTCTGGCAGCTCCAGCTGAAGGAATGCCCGTACCAGAAACGATGTCGTGGGATTTATTTATCGGGCCAGCCAAATTCCGTCCTTATTCACGGATGTACACACCCTGGAATTTCCGTGGCTGGTGGGATTTTGGAACCGGTGCTCTGGGCGATATGGCCTGTCATATTCTTCACCCTGTTTTTATGGGTTTGAAATTGGGTTACCCAACCCGTGTTCAGGGAAGTTCGACTGAGGTAATGACCGACTCGCCACCAATGACCGAACTGGTAAAAATGGTTTTCCCGGCAAGACCTGACCATAAAGATTCGAAAATAAAATTCCCGGAAGTTGAAGTAACCTGGATGGACGGAGGTATTCAGCCCATGAAACCGCTGGGCTGGCCCGAAGGAAAATCGCTGAATGACGATGGTGGCGGCGTAATCTTCCATGGGACAAAAGATAAAATCATTTGCGGATGTTACGGTGTGAGGCCCTGGCTGTTGTCAGGACGTGAACCAAAAGTTCCTCAATCGATTCCTCGTATTAAAGGAAGCCACGAGGAAGACTGGATTCGTGCCTGTAAAGAAACGCCTGAAAACCGAGTCGAAACAGCTTCCCCGTTCTCACAGGCCGGTCCGTTTAACGAAATGGTTGTGATGGGAGTTTTGGCAGTTCGTTTACAGGGATTGGAAAAAGAATTGCTTTGGGATGGACCGAATATGAATTTCACCAATATCCGTGATAACGAAGAGTTGAAATTCTGCCTCGATACCGGATTGAAAATTGTGGATGGTCACCCTAGTTTTAACCGTAAATACACAGAACCGGTAAATGCAAGGAAATTTGCAGCCGAGTTGATAAAACACAATTACAGGGATGGCTGGTCGTTGCCGGCGATGCCATAATTACACATATTCAGCAGGTGAACAAAAAGCCACCAGTTGAACAGAAGCATTCAAGCAATAAAAAAGCCGGACTTTTCAGCCCGGCTTTTGTTATCTTAAAGAATGTACTATTCTTCTTTCTTTTCTTCAGTTGTATCTGCTACTGGTTCTTCAACTTCGGCTACAGGCTCAACATCTTCAACAACTTTTACCTGTTCTTTTACTGCAGGTTTAGCTTTTTCGGGTGCTTTTGCTTTTACAGGCGCTGCAACTTCATCTTTCTTACCTGTTCCACGACGTGAACGGCGTTTTTTAGATTTTGCTGCATCGTCTTTTGCTGCGAGCATCGCTTCGTTGTAATCAACCAGCTCCATGATACACATTTCGGCATTGTCACCCAACCGGTTTCCTGTTTTCAGGATACGGGTGTAACCACCCGGGCGGTCGGCTATTTTGGCAGAGATTTCGCGGAATAACTCAGAAACCGCTTCTTTATCCTGCAAATAACTGAATACCACCCTGCGTGAATGTGTAGTGTCGCTTTTACCTTTTGTAATTAACGGCTCAACGTACGAACGCAATGCTTTTGCTTTGGCAAGTGTGGTCGAAATTCTCTTGTGTATTAACAGAGAACTTGCCATGTTTGCCAGCATCGCTTTGCGATGTGCACTTTTACGTCCTAAATGATTTACTTTTTTATTATGTCTCATTGCTTCTTACTCCTTGTCCAATTTATACTTCGAAATATCCATTCCAAAATTTAACCCCATATTATCCAAAAGGTCGTCTAATTCGGTAAGCGATTTCTTACCAAAATTCCTGAATTTTAACAGATCGTTGCGGTTGTATGTTACCAGGTCGCCCAATGTATCAACATCGGCGGCTTTTAAACAATTCAAGGCACGAACTGACAAATCCATGTCAACCAGTTTTGTTTTCAGGAGCTGACGCATGTGAAGTACTTCCTCGTCGAATTCTTCATTTGCAAATTTTTCGTCTGAATCGAGTGTAATTTTCTCGTCAGAGAATAACATGAAATGATAAATCAGGATTTTGGCAGCTTCTTTCAATGCTTCTTTTGGCTGAATCGAACCGTCAGTCTGGATATCCAGAACTAACTTTTCGTAGTCGGTTTTTTGTTCAACACGATAATTTTCGACAGCATATTTAACTGATTTAATTGGCGTGAAAATCGAGTCGATTGCAATTACACCAAATTCTGCCTCAGCAGGTTTGTTTTCACCTGACGGAACATAACCACGTCCTTTATTAATGGTTATTTCCATGTGGATTTTTACATCGGGCTCCATTCTGCAAATTACCAGTTTAGGATTTAAAACCCTGAAACCAGTCATAAATTTGTTAATGTCGCCGGCGGTAAATTCTTCCTGTCCGGTAATTGTTATCGAAACTTTTTCACTGTCAAAGTCGTCAACCTCGTTTTTAAACCGAATCTGTTTCAGATTAAGGATAATATCGGTTACATCTTCAATAACACCTTTAATCGTAGAAAACTCATGGTCAACGCCTTCAATTTTAACGGTAGTAATTGCATACCCTTCTAGTGATGATAGGAGGATTCGACGTAAAGCGTTACCGACAGTTATCCCGTAACCGGGTTCCAGCGGGCGAAACTCGAATTTTCCGAATTTATCATCGGATTCTAACATAATCACCTTGTCAGGCTTTTGGAATGCTAATATTGCCATAATGACCTTATAAATTTTTGTTATTTTGAATACAACTCTACGATTAGTTGTTCTTTGATATTTTCAGGTATTTCCGCGCGTTCCGGGCGATTTAGGAATTTGCCGGCCATTTGGTCGTTGGCCCATTCCAGCCACTCGTAACGAGTACTCAGGCGCGAATGCAATGAGTCAGTAATTTCTTCCATAGCTTTTGATTTTTCCCTTACGCCGATAACGTCGCCAGGTTTAACCAAATAAGATGGAATATTTACTACGTCTCCGTTTACTACAATATGTTTGTGCGAAACAAACTGACGGGCTGCTGCCCGTGTTTTAGCAATACCTAAACGGAAAACGACATTGTCGAGCCTCGATTCGAGGAGCTGCAACAATACTTCACCCGTTACGCCTTTCGAAGTCTGTGCTTTGTGGAACAGACCGCGGAACTGGCGTTCCAGAATTCCGTAGGTGTATTTTGCTTTTTGTTTTTCTCTTAACTGTAAACCGTATTCCGATTTTTTCCTCCTTTTCGACGATAACCCGTGCATTCCGGGAGGATAATTTTTGTGTTCGAATACTTTATCGGGTCCGAATATTGGTTCGCCGAATTTACGTGCTATTTTGGATTTTGGTCCTCTGTATCTTGCCATTTCCTTTTCGTTTTAAAATTATACACGTCGTCTTTTAGCCGGGCGGCAACCGTTGTGCGGAAGCGGAGTTACATCGACTATTTCTGTAACCTGCAGACCAATGGTAGCCATTGCCCTGATTGCCGATTCACGACCATTGCCCGGTCCTTTTACGAATACTTTTACTTTACGAAGTCCAAGGTCATAAGCAGTTTTGGAACACTCTTCAGAAGCTACCTGGGCAGCATACGGAGTATTCTTTTTCGAACCACGGAATCCTTTTTTACCAGCTGACGACCATGAGATTACCTCACCGTTCATATTTGTCAGCGTTACGATGATATTGTTGAAAGAAGAGTGTACGTGAGCCATACCACTGGCTTCAACAACAACGACTCTTTTTCTGCTTGCAACTGTTTTTTTTGCCATAATTCTATTTCCTTATTTAGTGGCCATCTTTTTATTAGCAACAGTTTTACGTTTACCTTTACGGGTACGGGAATTGTTCTTGGTACTTTGTCCGCGAACCGGTAAACCGATACGGTGACGAATACCACGATAACAACCGATATCCATCAGTCGTTTAATGTTCATTTGAACTTCGGAACGCAATTCACCTTCAACTTTGAAACCTTCGTTAATTGCTTTACGAATAGCTGCAAACTGATCGTCGTCCCACTCCTGTACTTTAAGGTTTTTGTCAACACCTGCTTCTTTCAAAACAGAGTTTGCCCTGCTGCGGCCAACACCGTAAATATAGGTAAGCGCTATTTCACCTCTTTTATTATTTGGAATATCAACACCAACAATACGTGCCATAAATTTTTAATTTATCAGATTAATTACCCCTGACGTTGTTTAAACTTAGGGTTCTTTTTATTAATCACATACAAACGACCTTTTCTGCGAATAATTTTGCAGTCGGCGCTACGTTTTTTAACTGAAACACGAGTTTTCATTTTTACAATCTTTAGTTTTTGTATCTAAATGTAATTCTACCTTTAGTTAAATCATAGGGAGACATCTCCACTTTAACTTTATCGCCGGGCAAAATTTTAATATAATGCATTCTCATTTTCCCCGAAATGTGACCTGTAATAACATGCCCGTTTTCAAGTTCAACGCGAAACATGGCATTTGACAATGCCTCTATTATGGTTCCATCTTGTTCTATAGATGATTGTTTTGCCATAAATAAATATAATTTGCCTTAAATAAAATTAATAAGTGGTTTAATCCTCTTGTTTACTAATTACATTGAACCACCTGTACGTCCTTTAATCCGACCTGATTTCATCAGCCCGTCGTAGTGACGCATTAACAAGTGACTTTCAATTTGTTGTAAAGTATCCAACACAACCCCTACCAAAATCAACAATGATGTTCCGCCATAAAAATAGGCAAACGACTGATTGATTCCGATTAACATCGCAAATGCAGGAAGGATGGTAACCAATCCGAGAAAAATTGATCCCGGAAGTGTAATCCTCGACATGATAGTATCTAAATACTCAACAGTTTTTTTCCCGGGTTTAACACCTGGTATAAAACCGCCGTTCTTTTTCATGTCTTCTGCCATTTGAGTTGGGTTAATAGTAATAGCTGTGTAAAAATACGTAAAAGCCATTACTAACAGAAATTGTGTTAAATTGTACCAAACCCCGTTGATGTTTGTAAGAGCAGCCGCAACACCACGAAGGTTTTCAGAATTAGCAACGCCAACAATTGTTATCGGCACCATCATTATTGCCTGGGCAAAAATAATGGGCATAACACCGGCAGCATTTACTTTAAGAGGAATGTACTGACGTACTCCGCCATACTGTTTGTTACCTACTATTCGTTTTGCATACTGCACCGGAATTTTGCGGGTTCCCTGAACCAGCAGAATAGATGCCATGAAAACAAAAAACAGAATAACAAATTCAACCAGGAACATTACCAATCCACCACCCTGCTGATTGATACGGGAAGCAAATTCCTGTACAATCGCCTGAGGCAAACGGGCAATAATACCAATCATAATAATCAGCGATATACCATTACCAATTCCTTTATCGGTAATACGTTCGCCTAACCAAAGCACGAACATAGAACCTGCTGTTAGAATTAAAATTGATGGTAAGGTAAACCATACACCTGACATTGCAAAAGCCGTGTCGGGTAACTGCATATTAAGATTAGCAAGATATGCCGAAGCCTGTGGAATTAAGATCAACACGGTTAAATACCTTGTAATCTGATTAATTTTCCTTCTACCTGACTCACCCTCTTTCTGCAACCTCTGGAAATAAGGTACTGCGATTCCCATTAACTGAACCACAATTGAGGCAGATATATACGGCATAATTCCTAAAGCAAAGATGGAAGCCTGTGAAAATGCACCTCCCGAGAACATGTTAATCAAACCCAACAATCCGTCTGCACTCTGCGACTGCAGATTTTCCAATTGAGAAGGATCGATTCCCGGTAACGAAACAAATGAACCTAACCTGTAAATCAACAGGAGAAACAAAGTTGTTCCGATGCGAAATCTAAGATCTTCAATCTTATAAATATTCTTTAGGGTCTCTATAAATCGTTTCATTACAGTTTAAAGTATTTCTGTGGTTCCTTGTACTTTTTCTATTGCTTCTTTGGCACTTTTCGAAAAGGCGTGCGCTTTAACATCAAGTTTAACACTGATGCTTCCGCCACCAAGAATTTTAATTCTTTCTCTTCTTTTTGCCACACCTGCCGAAACCAGGAATTCTCTGTCGATAACAGTTGTGTTACCTTTTTCAGCAAGTCTTTGTAACTCTTCAAGGTTGATTTCTTTGTATTCAACCCTGTTGATGTTTTTGAAACCCGATTTAGGAACCACACGTTGCAAAGGCATTTGTCCACCTTCGAAACCTATTTTCTTTGAATATCCTGATCTTGATTTTTGTCCCTTGTGACCACGTGTCGAAGTACCGCCTCTGCCTGAGCCCTGGCCTCTTCCAATTCGTTTCTGGGATGTTGTTGATCCTTCAGCAGGTTGTAAGTTATTTAAATTCATATTTTCAGATATTTGAAATATTAATTAACTTCTTCAACACTAATTAAATGCCTCATTTTGTTAACCATGCCAACAATTTGAGGTGTAGCCTCGTGAATAACCGGGCGGTTTAATTTTTTTAAACCTAACGCTTCCAAAGTTAATTTTTGACGTTTTGTTGAACCGATACTACTTTTTACCTGTGTAATTTTTAATTTAGCCATAACTGTGTTATCCTTTAAAAACTTTTTCTAGTGAAACACCTCTGTGTTGGGCTACTGTGTATGCATCGCGTAACTCGAGCAAAGCAGCCATCGTTGCTTTAACCAGGTTGTGCGGATTTGAAGAGCCTTTCGACTTTGCAAGAATATCGTGTACTCCAACACTTTCCAATACTGCACGCATAGCACCCCCTGCTTTAACACCAGTTCCCGAGGTAGCTGGTTTAAGCAGTACATTAGCTCCACCAAATTTTGCAGTTTGTTCGTGTGGAATAGTTCCGTTAATTACCGGAATTTTCACCAGGTTCTTTTTAGCTGCATCAACGCCTTTTGAAATGGCAGTTGTTACTTCGCTTGCCTTTCCAAGGCCCCAACCTACAATTCCATCTTCGTTACCAACCACTACAATTGCTGAGAAGCTGAAAGTGCGTCCCCCTTTTGTAACTTTTGTAACGCGGTTAATGGCTACCAACCTGTCTTTTAATTCGAGGTCGCTTGTTTTTACTTTATTGCTAATTTTCGCCATAATTTATTAGAATTTAAGGCCGCCTTCGCGGGCAGCGTCAGCTAATTGTTTTACTCTACCATGGTACAAATATCCATTCCTGTCGAATACAACTTCTGAGATTCCGGCTGCTACGGCTTTTTCGGCAACTAATTTGCCAACCATTGCTGCTTTTTCAGTTTTGGTACCTTGTATGCCAGCGATATCTTTAGATTTCGACGAAGCCATTACTAATGTAACACCTTGTAAATCGTCGATTATCTGAGCGTAAATTTCTTTATTGCTTCTGAATACACTCATGCGTGGTCGAATGGCTGTACCTGTTACTATTTTGCGCACGCGCATTTTAATTTTTGTGCGCCTCTCTATTTTTGTTAATGCCATAATAATTGAATTATTAAGAAATTATTTTGAAGAGGTTTTACCAGCCTTACGCCTTAATTCTTCACCAACAAATTTAATACCTTTTCCCTTATAAGGTTCAGGCATACGGAATGATCTGATTTTTGCCGCAACTTGTCCAATTAATTGTTTGTCGTTGCTTGTCAATGTAATAATCGGGTTACTACGTTTATCAGATTTTGCTTCCACTTTAATTTCTGCAGGAAGTTGAATATAAATGTGGTGGGCAAATCCCAAAACAAGGTCGAGAACGTTGTTTGAAACAACCTCTGCCCTGTAACCAACACCTACCAATTCCAACTTAATTTCGTATCCTTTTGATACTCCTACAACCATGTTATTTACTAAAGACCGGTACAGTCCATGCATTGCTTTTTGGCTTTTTTCGTCGCCTGCCCTTTTTAATTCAACATTTCCGTTTTCAACAGAAACTGAAATATGAGGGTTAACTTTCTGAGACAGTTCGCCCAGTGGTCCTTTTACTGTGACAACGTTTTCGTCGCTCACATTAACCTGAACACCTGCTGGAACTGCTACTGGTAATTTACCTATTCTTGACATGACTTACCTCCTTTTAATATACGTAACATAAGACTTCTCCACCGATGTTAAGCTCTGTAGCTTCTTTATCGGTTATCACACCTTTCGATGTTGAGATAATTGCTATGCCTAAACCATTCAATACGCGTGGAATACTGTCGGTATGGCAGTACTGGCGTAAACCTGGTTTACTGATGCGTTCTAACGCTTTTATTGCAGACACTTTTGTCTCAGGGTTGTATTTCAGCGCAATTTTAATATTACCCTGGTATCCTACCTCGTCTTCAAATTTATAATTCAGGATATAACCTTTTTCTTTCAAAATTTTAGTTATTTCCTTTTTCATACCTGAAGCTGGTATGTCAACCACACGGTGTTTTGCCTGAATTGCATTTCTTACCCTTGTAAGATAATCTGCTATTGGATCTGATACTTTACTCATTATTTCAAGTTCTTTAAACGATTACCAACTTGCCTTTTTAACTCCCGGAATAAGACCTTCTGAGGCCATTTCCCTAAAATCAATCCTGCTGATTCCGAACTGGCGCATATATCCTTTAGGTCTTCCTGTTAATTTACACCTGTTGTGTAAACGAACTTTCGACGAATTTTTTGGTAGTTTTTGCAAACCCATCCAATCGCCTTCTTCCTTGAGTCTGGCCCGTTTTTCGGCATATTTCTCAACTAATTTTGCACGCTTTACTTCGCGGGCTTTCATTGATTCTTTAGCCATTACTTAGTTTTTTTTAACGTTTTTAAATGGTAAACCTAATTCTTTTAACAGTGCAAAACCTTCTTCATCGGTTTTTGCAGTTGTAACGAAGGTAATGTTCATCCCGTTAATTTTGCTTACTTTATCCAGAACGATTTCCGGAAATACAATTTGTTCGGGAATGCCGAGTGTATAATTACCACGTCCGTCCATTTTGCTTTCAATTCCGTGAAAATCGCGGATACGTGGCAAAGCCACAGCAATTAAACGATCGAGAAATTCATACATTTGGTCGCGACGCAATGTTACACGCACGCCAATGGGCATTTTTTTCCTCAGTTTGAAATTGGAAATGTCCTTTTTCGACATGGTTTGCATTGCCTTTTGGCCTGCAATCATTGTCATTTCGGTTGTTGCAACATCAATCAGCTTTTTATCGGCGATTGCTGCTCCAACTCCCTGGTTTAGAACAATTTTCTCTAATTTCGGAACCTGCATTACAGAAGAGTAATCAAACTCTTTCTTTAATGTAGGGATTATTTCTTCCTGATATTTCTTTTTAAGAGTGGGTATGTGAGCCATTACTTTATCTCCTCTCCAGATTTTTTGGAAAAACGTACTAATTTACCTTGGTCATTCAATCTTCTACCAACACGTGTTGCAGCGCCTGCTTTGGCATCGAACAGCATTAGGTTTGAGATATGTACAGATGCTTCTTTTTCAACAATACCTCCCTGCGGTGTTGCCGCGTTTGGTTTGGTATGTTTTTTCATCATATTAACACCTTCAACGATTGCTCTCTCCGTTTTTGCGATGATTTCGAGAACACGGCCTTTTTTGCCTTTGTTATTCCCTGCAATCACGAGAACAGTGTCACCTTTCTTTATGTGTAACTTTTTCTGCATTTTGAGCTTTTTTCTATTTACAGTACTTCGGGTGCGAGTGAAATAATTTTCATATTCTTATCTCGCAATTCACGAGCTACGGGGCCAAAAATACGGGTTCCACGCATTTCATTTGCGGCGTTTAACAGTACAACGGCATTGTCGTCGAAACGAATATAAGAACCGTCAGGACGACGATTTTCCTTTTTCGTACGAACAACTATTGCTCGCGAAACTGCACCTTTTTTAACATCGGCACCCGGCATGGCAGTTTTAACTGTTACAATAATAGTGTCGCCCAAAGATGCATAACGCTTCCTTGTTCCGCCTAAAACACGGATACATAACACTGTTTTTGCACCACTATTGTCGGCTACCGAACATCTTGATTCTTGTTGTATCATGATTACTTAGCTCTTTCTATAATTTCTACTAATCTCCAACATTTGGTTTTACTTAAAGGACGTGTTTCCGCAATCCTTACTGTATCTCCTGTGTTGCAGGTATTTTCTTCGTCGTGGGCATGGAATTTAGTTGTTTTGTTAACGAACTTACCATACATCGGGTGTTTAACTTTACGTTTAACAGCCACAATGATTGATTTTTCCATTTTATCGCTTACAACTACCCCGACTTTCTCTTTCCTGAGATTTCTCACTAGATTTTCTTCCATCGTGAATTAATTCTTATTTTCTTTTAATTCTCTTTCGCGAAGAACGGTCCGTAACCTGGCAATATTCTTTTTGCTAACCTGAATTTTCATTGGGTTGTCAAGCGGACTAACTGCATGGTTCAATTTAAGGCGAACAAGGTTTTCCTTTTCAACCTGTAACTTTTCGACGATTTCTTTTACCGTCAGTTCTTTGATTTCAGAAGTTTTCATTATTCACCTTTTTGTTCTTCAACATAATCACGTCGTACAATAAACTTTGTTTTTATCGGCAGTTTCTGGGCGGCCAATCTTAAAGCTTCTTTTGCAGTTTCAAACGAAACGCCTTCTGCTTCAATAATTATACGGCCCGGAGTTACCGGTGCAACGAAAGCTTCAGGAGCACCTTTACCTTTACCCATACGAACTTCGGCGGGTTTTTTGGTAATTGGTTTATCGGGAAAAATTCGTATCCAAATTTGACCTTGTCGTTGCATATAACGAGTTACCGCAACCCTGGCTGCTTCGATCTGACGACCGGTAATCCATTCTTCTTCCAACGATTTAATTCCAAACGAACCGAAAGCTAACTGGTTGCCGCGCTGGGCATTGCCTTTCATCCGGCCCTTTTGTACTCTTCTAAATTTTACCTTTTTTGGCTGTAACATCGTATCTTATTTCTGAGTGTTAAACCACTATTTTCTTCTTCTTCCACGATTTCCACCACCAGCATTACCTGGTTTTTCTCTTCTTTCGTTACCAGCACCAGTTCCTGGTTTTTGGCCGAAATTTGGAGATAGATCGCGAACACCATATACCATACCCTTACAAATCCAGACTTTTACACCGATAAGTCCGGTTTTTGTATTTGCCTCAGCCAATGCGTAATCTATATCAGCACGCAGTGTATGCAGCGGAGTACGGCCATCTTTATACATTTCAGAACGAGCCATTTCTGCTCCGTTTAACCTACCCGAAACCAATACTTTGATTCCTTCGGCTCCCATTCTCATGGTTGAAGCAATAGCCATCTTTGTAGCCCTGCGGTAAGCAATTTTACCTTCGATTTGCCTTGCAATGTTAATTGCAACAATTTTAGCGTCGAGTTCAGGACGTTTGATCTCGAAAATGTTGATCTGAACTTCTTTACTGGTAATTTTCTTTAATTCTTCTTTCAGCTTGTCAACTTCCTGACCGCCTTTACCAATAATAATTCCGGGGCGTGAGGTGTGTACCGTGATAGTGATTAACTTTAAGGTACGTTCAATTACAATTTTTGATATACTGGCTTTTGCCAAACGTGCGTTCAGGTATTCCCTGATCTTAGTGTCTTCTACCAGTTTATCACCATAATCATCACCACCGAACCAGTTTGAGTCCCATCCTTTAATGAAGCCCAAACGATTTGAAATCGGATTTACTTTTTGTCCCATGAATTACGAATTAACTTGTTCTTCAACAACACTTACTTTCTTATCTACGTAAATTGTTACGTGGTTCGAGCGTTTTCTGATGCGGTGTGCACGACCCTGTGGAGCCGGACGCAAACGTTTCAGAATTCTACCTGAATCTACCATAATCGTTTTTACATAAAGTTCATTTTCTTCCAAACGAACTCCTTCGTTTTTAGCCTGCCAATTGGCAACGGCTGAAAGAAGAAGTTTTTCTACCCGGTTTGATGCTTCTTTTGAAGAGAACTTCAAAACATCCAACGCTTTGTTCACCTCCATACCACGAACTAAATCGGCGATAAGCCTCATTTTTCTTGGAGATGTCGGGCAGTTTTTTAAAACAGCAAAATATTGTTGTTTCTTTTCTTCTTTTCTTTTGTCAGCTGCTAGTCTTTTTCTGGCACCCATTTTCTTTTCTTTTTAAAATTAATAGTTATGCCTTAACGCTTTTTATTACCAGCATGACCCCTGAATGTACGTGTTGGCGCAAATTCGCCAAGTTTATGACCTACCATGTTTTCGGTAACATAAACCGGTATGAATTTATTTCCGTTGTGTACTGCAATAGTATGACCAACAAAATCAGGAGAAATTACTGATGCTCTGGCCCATGTTTTTACTACCGATTTCTTGTTGGTATCATTCAAAGCCAACACTTTTCTTTCGAGTTTGAAATCTATAAAAGGACCCTTTTTTAATGAACGACTCATAATTATTCCTCTATTTATTTTTTCCTACGTTCTACAATATACTTGTTGGAAGCCTTTTTCTTGGAACGGGTTTTGAAACCCTTTGCAAGAAGCCCTTTTCGTGATCTTGGGTGTCCACCCGAGGCACGACCTTCACCACCACCCATTGGGTGATCGACAGGGTTCATTACAACACCACGAACACGTGGCCTTCTTCCCAACCACCTTGAACGACCGGCTTTACCCGATTTTTCCAAGTTGTGTTCTGTATTTCCAACTGTACCTACTGTAGCCCTGCAGGACGTAAGTACCATACGAGATTCGCCTGATGGTAATTTCAAAATTGCGAATTTTCCATCACGAGAGGTCAGCTGTGCATAAGCACCTGCACTACGAGCCATTACACCACCTTGTCCGGGGTGTAATTCAATGTTGTGAACTAAAGTACCAAGAGGTATTTCAGCGAGGGGAAGCGTATTTCCAATTTCAGGATCGATACCTGCACCGCTTTTAATCGTTTGGCCAACTTGCAACCCGTTAGGCGCCACGATATAACGCTTTTCACCATCTTCGTACTGAAGAAGTGCAATGCGTGCGGTACGGTTTGGATCGTACTGAATTGAACCGACAACAGCTGCAACTCCGTCTTTATCGCGTTTAAAGTCGATAATACGGTATTTGCGTTTATGTCCCCCACCTATATACCTCATTGTCATACGGCCCTGGTTGTTCCGACCACCAGTTTTCCGTATTGGTTCCAACAATGATTTTTCAGGCGTAGATGCAGTAATAGTATCAAAAGCACCAATTATCTTGTGCCTTTGACCCGGAGTTACTGGTTTTAATTTTCTTACTGCCATTTTATATTAAATATTACTATAAAAGTCAATACTTTGTCCTTTTTCCAAAGTAACGATTGCTTTTTTATAAGCATTTGTTTTTCCGGTTATTACACCGCCTTTGGTATATCTGGACTTTACTTTACCCCCATGAACCAGAGTATTCACATCAGCAACGGTAACGCTGTAAAGCGTTTCAACCGCTTTTTTAATCTGCGGTTTTGTTGCCTTGCGATCTACCATGAAACCGTAACGGTTTAACCGTTCAGTTTGCTGAGTCATTTTTTCGGTAACCAATGGTTTTATTAAAATATCCATTTCTTAATCGCCTTAAAGTTTAAATGCTTCTTCTATTTTATTCAACGAACCTTCCAGAATAACAATGGTTTTTGCATTGAGTATCTGGTAAGTATTTAATTCAGAAGCAGTTATAACAGATACGTCCTTTAAATTTCTGGAGGACAAATATATACTATTATTTTCTACCGGTAAAACGAAAAGTGACTTTTTATCAGCAATTTGCAAATTAGTTCTGATTGCCACTATTTCCCTGGTTTTTGGAGCTTCCATGTTAAAATCTTCGAGTACCATAATGCTGTTTTCAGCAGCTTTATAAGTAAGTGCAGATTTTCTTGCAAGTTGCTTCACTTTTTTGTTCAGTTTGAACTCGTAATTGCGCGGACGTGGGCCAAAAACTGTACCACCACCACGAAATAAAGGAGATTTTATACTACCTGCACGTGCTCCACCAGTACCTTTTTGTTTTTTGATTTTACGGGTACTTCCTGAAACTTCAGCACGTTCTTTTGATTTACTAGTTCCCTGACGTTGATTTGCCATGTATTGTTTTACATCGAGGTAAATGGCATGGTCGCTGGGTTCTATTCCGAAAATCTGGTCGCTTAAAGTAACTTTCCTTCCGGTTTCTTTTCCTTCTTTATTCAGTACGCTTAGTTCCATTGTTTCCTAATCATTATGTATGAACCTTTGGCTCCAGGTACTGAACCTTTTACCACAATAATATGCTTCTCAGGAATTACTTTCAGAATAAGGAGGTTTTCAATGGTAACTGTTTTACCACCGTCTCTTCCTGCCATTCTCATTCCTTTAAATACGCGCGATGGCCATGATGATGCACCAATTGAACCCGGTGCCCTCAACCTGTTGTGCTGTCCGTGCGTGGCATCGTTAACCCCACGAAAACTGTGCCTTTTTACTACTCCCTGGAAACCCTTACCTTTTGAAACGCCATCAATGTCAACATAATCATTTTCATGAAAAATACTAACGTCAATTTCTTGTCCCAACTCGAATGTTTCCTGATAGGTGTTTGCAAACTCAACGACCTTTTTCTTGGGTGTTGTCCCTGCTTTTTTGAAATGCCCAAACTCTGCTTTCGTCGTGTGTTTTTCTTTCTTGTCGCCGTAAGCAAGTTGTAGCGCCTCATAGCCGTCGTTTTCTTCGGTCTTCACTTGTGTGATTACACAAGGACCGGCTTCGATCACAGTGCATGGGATGTTTTTCCCCTCAACACTGAATACGGATGTCATTCCGATTTTTTTTCCAATAATACCAGCCATTTTCGACTACTTTTAGTTATCAAACTTTAATTTCTACTTCAACACCACTGGGTAATTCCAG
>JBGSRA010000075.1:0-2874 GCA_041737765.1 Draconibacterium sp.
AAAAAAGGCGGAACATACATCCCGCCTTTTTACTCAACTCCCCCACTTTACTTCACCTCATTCAAGGCAAGTTTCATTGTTTCAGCCAATTCGTCGTTTGTTTTGGCAACACTTACCTGAGTAATCAATTTCTTTGTTTCGGCATCGAAAAAATAAGCAACGCCTGTCGTTTTATATTCTGCCATTACTTTGTCGAGACCTACTTTTTTTAACTCTTCAGCCGATTTAGCTTTACTTGCTTCGTCTGTAACATCGTTTGCCACAAACTGAATTGCCATGTCTTTGTTGTTTTCCTTAAAACAGGCCATTGCCCGCTCACCGTTGTTCTGACAGGCCGGGCACCATTTTGCATGGTTAATTACGGCAACTACTTTTGAACCTGTTCCGGCAAATGCTGAAACTGAAACCAATAAAATAAGCGCAACACTTGCAAAAATTGTTTTTACTTTTTTCATGTTTTTGAAATTTTGAATGTTTTAAATAATTTGTAATGAACTCTTTTGTAATACTGTTTGAATAGTCGCAGAGGAATTAAAAAACTGACAACCATTTTACTTTTTTTCTCACGACATTTTAAATCTTTTTAAATATCTTCCTTATTGTTTCGAAGGGTTGATACTGTAATCATCCAAATTACAGTGAGTGGCTAATCTCCGGATTTTTACTTGGTAAAAGAAAAATCAGTTTGTCCGGCAGAATGGCAACCCATGCACATTCCATCCATAAGACTTGCACCCCGCATTTTCATTCCCGATGCCACATCTGTTGCAATGGAACCGTTGGCATTTAACATAAACCATTCCCAGTCACCACCATTTGGGCTAAAACCATTCCCTCTTTTTACCATCGCCGTAAATTCGTTTACAGTGAGATCCGGATTTTTTGAATGTTTTACGATGATTGTTCCAACTGGAAATTCTCCTTTAACAGGATTTTGACCGTTTTTATAATAAATCATCCGGGTAACGGTTGCATCATTCCCGGCGTGTGCAGTACCCAAAGCCGGATCCGGACCTTGATTTGTTTGTTCGAGTTTCCAACTCATAAAATCGCTGAATGAACTGTCATCAGCAATAAATTCCTGGGTCATTTCTTCATCATTATTACACGATTGCAAAAGAAACACAACTGCGAGGGCAGAAAAAAAACTGAATAAAACTGACTTTTTCATATTATTAAATTTTAAGTTACAGGTTAACAGTCGGAGTTATTTCGATTCCTGACAACAATTGATAAAATTTTTTGAATCCCTTTAACGATTGCAAATTGTACCACGTTATGCATTTAATTTTCTCACCTTTTCTCAAATACCGTCACAAGTTCATCACGGGTAGCCAAACCATTTTTTGAATAAACCATTGAGCCGTTTTTGTACAGTGCCAGGTACGGAACACTTTGAATATTCATCTCTTTCACAAGCTTTTTGCTGGCATCAACATTTACTTTTATGATATTTATTTTCCCGTAATATTTGGTTTTCAGTTCATCAATCATTGGCATCATCTGGCGACAGGGGCCGCACCCGGGAGCATAAAAATCAACAAAAACAGGTTTTCCCGATTCGATAAACCGCGCCAGTTCTTCATATTCCATCTTGTTTTCTGTGTCGGGTTTCGCATCAGGAGCCACGGTTACCGGAAGGTTTTGTAATTCCCAGTCCATGATTCCATGTTCTAGGTTGTACACATTTTTATACCCGTTTTCAGTCAAAATTTGTGCGGCTTTTTCGCTGCGCCAGCCTGTATTGCAATACAAATAAATGGGTTCGTTTCTGGGAAGCAACAACAGGCGTTTTCTGAAATCGAGCGCGTAATAATTCAGTTGGCCTGCATTGGCAATGTGACCGTTTTTAAACTCGTTTTGTGTGCGCACATCAAGCAAAACACCACCGGGTATTTTAATGAGTTGGTTAAACTGAACCGGATGCACCTGATTTATTTTTGCAGATTGTGAAAGCGAAAAAAATGCCATTAACAGTAAGATTGAAGTATTTATTAATCGTTTCATTTATTGAGGCTTTTTATTTTTTTTGAAATTTGGATTCTGACAGATTTTTTGAAGTTGTAATTTATGGTTGGATAACTTCAACAACAAGATCTCCGGCTCCCGCTTTTTTGGCATGAATTTCAACCCGTGTGACTTTAGGGAACCAAAAAGTGCCTCCATCAATTTGAATAAAAACCCGTTCAAGTTCCACCTGTTTTCCATCAATTTCAGTAAAAACACCAAATTTTTCGAAGTTATTTTTTCGAAGCGTTAATGTACGTTTTGAATAAGAGACAAACTGAAATTCAGCTTTTTCAGGATTTACTTCCAGGAATTTTAGTCCGTAAGAAAATTTCTGCTGGACCAATGTTAAAGGCTTTACTGCATTATTTTCTGTATATTTTATCCAGTAAATTTTTACGGGTTCTTTCAAATCAAGCGAACCATCAGCCATGGTTTTTACTTCATAGAAAATTTCATTGGCATCTTTACTGCGGCCAATTTTAAATAACGAATTACGGTTTGAACTTTCCAAATCCGAAGCACCGGATACAAGTCCAAACACCAGAAAAACTGATAAAAATGTTATGGATTTTATTAACTGTTTCATTTCATTTGAAATTTAATTTTCGAGGAAACAGTCGGATAGAAATGGAAATCCTGACAAAAAAAAGAAGATTTTGTTTAGAGATGAAAGCTAATAGTTGTAACCTTTCATTTCGGCATCATTCACCTCCAACCCAAGCACCAAAACAATACGGTTTACAAAATTAAAATAAGCCACAACCAGCGAGGCATCCAAAATTCCACTGTCAGCGATTCCAATTTTTTTAACAGGGGTTAAATATTTTTCATTTCTGAAAGCTTCAGGATTTCTGGTTAAAAGAT
>JBGSRA010000141.1:0-15313 GCA_041737765.1 Draconibacterium sp.
AAATGCCTTTTCGGGACAATGCCTTTTAAAAAATTCAAATTATATGGCTTAAATACATTCATTATTCCTGTTTAAATGTCATTGAAAAACTTCCGGTGTAAATACCAACAACAGAACCACCCGGAACTTCAAGGGTTCCGCCTACCTTTATGGTAGTAATAAAGTTACAATCGCCGGTTACCGAAAAAGTTGAACCGCTTAAACCATGTTCAGTGGGCCCTATATTTAGTGTGAGATTATTTCCGAGGTACGTTAATATGGTTGCAGGGTCGTAAGTAATTGTCACGTTTCGGCCCTGACATAATTTGATATCGAAAATTGCGGGTTTAGGAATTGAACCCGGGATAATTATTACACCTCCGGTAGCCGATCTGTTGCCATTGTAGTCAACTGTAATTGTTCCGGGGCCGGTTACCACAAACGAACCAAAATCGATGGGTTGTGTGGCCAGTGCTGTGATTGTACGAGGTGGTAATGGCGGTTGGGCATTAGCAACTATTGCATTTAAAAGGAGTATCGCCATCAGTAATAATCCTGTAAAATAATATTTTTTTATGCCTGTGTATTTCATTACTTTTTTTGAGTAAAAATCTTCATCAATCGCAATCCTTTTAATTTAAATCGATCTCTGTTTTTGCAAAAACTTCCTGTTTTTTAGCTTCAAATAAGCTACTGTAGGTTATTCTTAATTTTCCGTTTTTTAAATTTAAACCGGTTGCCGGATTTAAATTTATTGAAACAAAACGTTTGTTAATATCGGGGTAAACAGCTACATTTTTCAATTTTCCAATTTCCACATCATCACCTTTTTCTGAAATATATTCAACTGACAAATCGCCAATAACAGACATATTTCCTGCTCTGTTAATCGTAAGTTTTAGTATTGGTCCAGATTCTTGATTGGTTCGTATTTCAAAATCGCTTAAAGTTGCGCTAACATTCACCTCTCCAGAACGTACGATTACCGGAATACTAATTCCATAAATTGGTGTCAACTTCACTGAAATGGTTTTAATTGTATCAGGTTGTGATTTACCCAAAGGTTCATAACTTTCTTCCGACCTGAAATACATGTGAGAACGGTATTCTCCATCTTTCATTTCGGGCGTTCTCCTGCATTGCAATTTTATGGTTTGCGATTCTCCAGGTTCAAGTGAAATTGTTCTTGGATAAAAACGCAGGTATTTATCAGCAAACTTTTCATCGTTTTTCGATGATTCTGCCCGTTTATAGCCACCTTCTTCGGTTTGGTAATTTTGAATAAAAGAAATTGAATAGGTCGCTTTTTCTTTTCCAACGTTTACCAAATAAATTGATTCTGATTGTTTTCTACCCTCAAAAATAACCCGTGTTGGTGTAATCAGTAGATCGCCCTGTGCAACAGATCGAAAATTACTACTCCAAATGAGAAACATTATTATTAAAAACTTTTTTACCATCCCATCAAATTATTTCTTAGTTAACAAAAAGATTTTTAGTTTTTGAAAAGAAGGGGAATGGCAAAATTTATCATTCCCCTTTTTCCAGATTTCATCTTTTAATATTCAACTGTTACATCAAAAGTTCCGGTGTATAATCCCGGCACCTGAGCATTTCCAACAGTCAGGGTTCCTCCAACGGTAAAAGCATCTGTGCCATTTGCGGCAAAAGTATGGCTTAGACCGCCGGAGCAGTTCATGGCAGTAACCGCCATTGTTTCATTACCACTTCCTGTTGTATTTGTAATATTAAAAGAGGCTGTAGGAATAGTAATTGTGTAAGGTACTAATCCTGTTCCGGTAACGGTGTACGATGCAGCTGAAGGTGTAGTTGAAGCTGTAACTCCGGTTACGGTTGTTAAGTTTCGCACACCGGCTGTTGTAATTACAACTGTTCCCCCGGTACCGGGAACAATTCCTCCAAATTCCAATGGATCTCCAACTGTAAGCACTATTGCTCCCAGAATTTGAGCATTGGCATCATTGGATTCTGTGTCGGATACATCCTGCGCCACCGCCTGGTTTGAAAAACTTGCCACCAGAAGGATGGCTAAAAAGCTAAAAATTAATCTCTTCATTATTTTGTATTTTAATGATTAAAAAATATGAGGTTTGTTTTGCATATTGCTTTTTGCTTTTCAATACCTTGTAACGAATTGCAAACCGGGTTGATATGCAAATTTCCCGTGTGAGATTTTTATTTTTCTATATTATCAGATTACGGACCAAGTGAACGTTCAATTCCAGACTCCTTTATGTCATTTTTTGGAAAGTATTCATTTTCAATTTTTAATATTTTTCCATCTTTCAGTAAATTTTTTGCAATAAACCCAAGCTTCATGCGGTTTTCGTGCAAGGGAATTTCCATTTCCGAAATACGTACACCATGCTGATGATGATTGATATAATCCAAAACTTTCTCTTCAAGTTTCATCTTTTATTTTGTTATAAATTGATTGAATAATAGCGTCGTCCAATAAGTTGGTATTATTTCCTGAACAACTATTTGCAAAGCAAGTGCCATGTATAGTTAAGTGCAACTGAAATGAAAATGCACATTGGCTTAAACATCAGATTATAAGGCAATCATGGAGTTTAATATGTTTTAAAAATAAATACTGAAGCAAGGTTTACAGAAAATTATTCGAGGTTGTACTAAAAATAATCGCGCATATACGTGAAAACGCGTGAAGAAAATTAGATATTTTTTTTACTCAATCCCGATACGTGGAAATTGGGCTTTTCCCTTCACTGTGCAAAAAGAGGTTACAGAAAATTAGCCGGATTTTTTTGGGCTTTGAAAGAGCTTAATCTTCGCTCCTGTTGATTTTAATGTTGTACTTTTTCAGTTTTCGACTTAGTGCGTCCCTATGAATTCCCAGCACATCGGCCGCAACCTGTTGATTATACTTAAATTTTATCAACACTTTTCTAATCATATTTATTTCCAGCGATTTTAGATCTGTAATTTCATCATTCACAACATCTGACTCTGCTTTTTTAGGGTTAAGTTGAAAATCGGTTATTCCAAGTTTGTTTCCATTACAAAACATAATTGCCCGTTCTGTCATATTTCTTAATTCCCTCACATTTCCGGGGAAGTCATATTTCATGAGTTTATCAAAAACTTCAGGAAATACACTTGGGTTTGGTTTATTAAATTTTGCGGAATAAACACTTATGAAATGGATTAAAAGTGGTTTTATATCTTCCGGCCTTTCACGGAGTGCCGGAATATGAATATGAATGGTATTAAGCCTGTGAAGCAGGTCGAGCCTGAATTTTTTCTTCTCAACCCGTTTTTCAATATCCTTATTTGTGGCTGAAATGATACGAAAATCGGTGCGGATTGGATTAGTATCACCCACCCTGGTGATTACTTTTTCTTCGGTTGCCCTCAAAATTTTTGCCTGAAGGTTTAATGGCATGTCAGCGATTTCATCTAAAAACAAAGTTCCCCGGTTACAGACCTCAAAAAACCCAATTTTATCGTTGATGGCACCGGTAAATGATCCCTTTTTATGACCAAAAAATTCGCTCTCCAATAAAGATTCTGTTATAGCATTGCTGTTAACCGCACATAAAATGTGATCTTTTCGTATGCTTGAATAATGAATTATCCGGGCAATATTTTCTTTCCCTGTACCACTTTCGCCAGTTATCAGCACATTGGAATCAGGATAATTTGCAGCCAAAACAGCCTGTTCAAAAACCTTAAGTATTTGAGGACTTTTACCAATAAACTGCCGCTCAATTTTTTCTTCGAGCGCTTTTGAAATCAATGAATTTGTTTCTTCCAGCCTTTTCAGCTTTCGCTGCAAAACAAGGTATCTTTGAGTGCGTTCAATTACCATCTGAATGTCGATAAAACGGAAGGGTTTTCGCAAATAATCGAACGCGCCAAGCCGCATGGCTTTTATTACTGTATCCATATCGCCATGTGCCGAAACAATTACGACTTCCATATTTGGATATTGATTTTTTACTACTTTTAAAATATCCAATCCATTGGCACCAGGTAATCGCACATCAAGTATAAGTAGGTCAATTTCAAATTTTTCCAGGATTCTCTTTCCCTCCTCAACTGTATTGGCTTCGTAAGGTTCAAAGTTGGAATCCAGAAAAAAGCTGCTTAACTCTTCGGTGAATTGCTTTTCATCATCGAGAATTAGAATCTTTATTTTGCTTTGTGTTGTCATTTCTAATTATTTCTTTTAGAATCCAGCTTAATTTTAATTATTGTACCTGCAAATCTTTCGCTCGTTATATCTAAAGTTCCATTCATTTCTTTAATTATCTGATAACAAATCGATAATCCGAGTCCGGTACCCTTTCCTTCTTCCTTTGTGGTATAAAAAGGAAGCATAACTTTATGAATACTTTCATTGTCGATTCCAATACCATTATCAGTAACTTCTGTAATTACAAAATTATCCTCCCAACTGGTTTTGATACCAATCATTAATTCAAAAAAATCATTTTGCCTACCAACTCTTTCAATAACAGCATCTTTGGCATTCATCAGCAAGTTAATAATTACCTGTTCGAATTTATGGGAATTTCCTATTATTTGAGGAATTTGTCTGTCGAGTACCAATGACAAATTAATTTGAAGATGCTTGAATTGTTCTGTAAACATTGAACATGCATTTTCGATGGTGGTATTTATGTCGAAAGCTGTTGAGATATAATTTTCGTGACTTCTTGAAAAGATCCGGACATGGTCAATAATGTTACTGATTCTTGTAATATTTTCGAAAATTTTCTCTGATTTATTCTTAAGGAATTCAAATTCCACATTACCTGTTTTTGCTGCATCGAATAAAATTTTGTCCATAACCATAGAAATAATATTTAATGGCTGGTTGATCTCGTGTGCAATTCCCGATGCCATTTTCCCCAGGTTAGCCATTCGGTCGGCATGAAACTGTCTGGTCTCTATTTCTTTCTGAAATGAAATATCGCGAATGATAATCATGAACGAAACCGGCGTTCCGTCAACATCCTGAATTAATGTGGAGCTGATATCACCCAAAAACAAAGATTTATTTTTCTTTCTGATTTGCATTTCAATATTCTGACAAATCCCTTCATTAATTGTGGTTTCATAAATCTTATTGATCGATTTTTTTTCATAAGATGGAACAAAAATTGAAAAACTTTTTCCAACGACCTCATCTTTGTTATTGCCGCTTAACAATTCGATTCCGATGTCAGAAACCTCTTTTATTATTCCATTTAAATCAATTAAAAAAATTCCGTCAGGTGAAGCGTTTAACATTGTTCTGTATTTTTCTTCACTTTCCTTTAACACCTTTTCGATTTTCTTAAGATCGGAGATATCGATAACATTTAATAAAAACTGTTCATTATTTTCATCAAACAAACCTTCGATATGTACATTTTTAAATTGATTATCAGATATTTTCAGTACTAAATCGCATGTTTGTCTGGTTTTTGAATTTTGAATACTTTGAAAAAACCCGTTGAACTTTGGAAGAGAGTTAGAAGATATAAATAATCCAAAATGACTATCTTTTAATAGTGAGCGATCCTTTTCAAGTATGCGCGCTCCACTGTAATTGAGCTCCTTAATTGTTTTTTCATTTGAAAGAGTAAAATAACCCGATGGTGCAAAATCATATAACTGGGAATACTTGGTAGAAACCATTTCTGCCAGATTATTTGCTTGCTTGATTTCCTCATTCTGCATTTCCAGTTCAAGTTGATTTGACTTAAGAGATTCTTCCAGTTCTTTCCTGTTAGTTATGTCTTTAGTAAAACCTAGAAAAAGTGATTCGGTAAGTTTAACGGCTTCCAGTGTCCACCATCTTTTCTGTCCGGTTTTATGTTTGAATGGCATTTCAATATTTAACTTTCCTGTTTCAATCAACTTTATAAAGTCTGCCAGTCCTGCTTCTTTAAAATCATCGGTAATTAAATCCGATACCGACATTTTTAAATGCTGCTCGGTTGTATAGCCAGTTATCCTGCAGGCAGCTTCGTTTACCTCTTTATAATTTCCTTTTTCATCAGTAACAAAAACTCCATCCGGAGCACTCTCAATATAACTCCGATACTTAGCTTCGCTTCTTTTAAGTGCTTCATTTGCCAAAATTAGCTTATTTGTGGTTTTTTGCAGTTTTGCTGCTTCCTTTACAATTGTTTGTTTATGATTATAAAGGTCGATAAACACGTTGATTTTACTGAGCAACAAACGTTTACTGATTGGTTTATAAAGGTAGTCAACCGCACCTGAATCATAACCTTCAAATTCGTCATTTTCATTGTTCCGAACAGCTGTCAAAAAAATTATTGGTACTTTAACCGTAGTTCTTTCCTGGTTTAGTTTCCTGGCCAGTTCAAGGCCGTCCATAACAGGCATTCGAACATCAATAATAGCCAGTGCCAACTCCACTCCCTGCACATTCATCAATGCCTCTGCTGCCGAATAAGCCTTTATCAGGTTCACATTAGTACCACTGATAATTGCTTCAAGTAATGCAAGATTTATCTCGTTGTCATCAACAATTAAAATATTTGGCAAATTTTTCATAATTACCTTTTGGAATTGAATTATTATATCTCACTAAAGATATTAAAATATACCTGAATAATTATTAAGACATAATTATCAGCGCATTTCAGAGATTTCATGTTTGGTAGAATGGCTGATATTGAATTTAAATAATATAAAACAACTAAAAAGTTTGATTTTCCTTTTTTTATTTTCTTTTGAAACGTTCGTAACACATTAAATATAAGCATTTTTACATGCTAATTAGTTCTTTCCGCAAATATTCATTTGCATATATTTATTAATAACTTACAAACTATTAATACTAAATGTAAGGTAAAAGTGTAGTATTTGTAAAATAAGTTCAGTACTATTTTGAACCCTGAATATTTAAACTATCTGTAACATCTACAGAAAGTAAATTTCAGATTACTAAGTTTATTAAGAAGATGGATTCTTTGAAAAATGGATAATTGGGAAATAAGGCTAAACTCTTATTTATAACTGAAAAACAATTAGTTGTCTCTTTTTTGTTGGAGACCATGAAAAACGGAGAGGGAAACATGTTTGGAGAGGGGAATGCAAGATGTGTTTTTGTTCCACAAAAACTCTGTGCCTTCCCGGCAGGGGCTTTTCATCTGTGATGAAAAGTTTGATTAATCCTAAGGATTAAGATGAATAACAATGAGGCCAAAAAATGTAAAGATGAAATATTGGGCGAAGGCATACTGATTCGGCTGACTAAATTTGAAAAGCAACTGCTTATAAAAAGAAGCAAGCAGGAAGGTTACCTGACATTGAGTAATTATTGCCGTTCCATATTGGTTCTAAACCCTGAAATTAAAAAGATTGAAACCAGCAGTGAATTTATTGAGGTAACAATGATGCTGGATTACGAACTCAATAAAATTGTCATGAACCTAAACCGGGTCTCCAAACGGTTGAATACCCATTCGGATTATCAGTTTACCAATGCTGACAGGGAGGGTTCCGACAGGTTTTACAGGAATTGAAAGCTCGCTTTTCCGTTTTGCAACAATTTTTCGTTAAGATTGAGCCCTGATTAAAATGGTAATAAAAATCCATCAGGGTCCCGTTTTGCAGGACTTTTTTTGGTCGTTCAACATTGAACTTGTTTTTGCTTAATATTCATAAATTATAGAATTTTAATTAACTGATTTTAACATAATATTTTCGTCTTTTTTACAATTAAACAATTTATTTTTAAGTTTATTCATGTCTTCACTGACTTTTGATTCGAGTACTTTAGCATAAATTTGAGTTGTTGCAATACTGTTATGTCCAAGAAGTTTACTTACTGTTTCAATTGGAACGCCATTACTTAAAGTTATAGTTGTGGCAAAAGTATGACGTGCCAAATGAAAAGTCAATCTTTTTTCAATTCCACATAAAACTGCTATTTCTTTCAAAAAACTGTTTACTTTCTGATTAGATATTAACGGAAAGACAGTCCCTCTGTTCAACGATCTGGGGTCCGATCGATACTTCTCAATAATATCCAATGCTTTTGGAAGGATTGGGATTTTTAAAGGACTATTTGTTTTTTCCCTGTTTTTATAAATCCATTTATTTCCATCAATTCCTAACAATAGAGAAGAAACCCGAAGGTTGACAACATCAATGTAGGACAATCCTGTATAACAGCTAAATACAAATATGTCCCGTATAAATTCCAACCTTTGAACCGTTATTACTTTTTGCTCTATAGAATCCAATTCAAATGATGTCAGAAATCCTCGTTCTGTTTTTTCAAATTTCAGATTGTAATAATCAAAAGGATTTTTTTGAAGCCAATCCAATTTGATACCCATATTGAGAATTTTCCTGAAACGTTGCATATGTTTCATAAGAGCATTATTGTTAATTGGCTGAATGTGGTCCTTGGGTTTTACAGTGCGTAAGAAATAATCAAAATCTGAAATAAATTTATAGTCAATTTTCGAAAGGTAAAAATCTGTTTGATTGTATCTTTTTTTAAGAAAGGCAAGAATATACCTTCTTGTTACTGAATAGTTATTAATAGTTCCTTCTGCAAATTTTGAAGATTCGGAATAATCGTGATAATCTAATAACTTAGTTAGAGTGCGCTGATCGGGATCTTCTCCCCAAAATAACTGTTTAATAAGGTTTGGGCTTATAACTGCTCCTTTCAGCTGAAGTTCCCTGAAACATTCAGTTAATCTTCCTTGTACTTGATTTAAATAACTATTTAATAATTTCACTTCAGGATTAGAACCTTTTGCACAACCTTTAACTTTATTCCAATTGTTTAAATCGATTGATTTTTTCAACGAAATTTCAACTCTTTTTTTGTCAACAGTAATCCTGGCAAAGATTGCACCTGTCATTTGTTCCTTTTTTGTTACTCTGGTTATAAACTGAATTCCAAAAGTGTGATTTGTTTTCATATACATTTCATTTAATGTTAATTACATTTTTCTGATGTTTATAGCTGAAAGACTCACTAATATGCTCACCAGAAATCACCAAAAACCAGCAAATTTGATTAAAACTACTCAGGTGATTTTTCCTTACAAGTGACTGTTTTATAATTCTTTATTGTCTTTGTTAGTGTCGAAGATAAGTCAAAAATTTACTCACCGTTTTACTCACCAGAAACTTGAAATAATATGAATTGTTTTGATTGTATAAAAACATAAAAACCTGTAAATCATATAACTTACAGGTTTTTGAATTGATTTGATTTCGCAAATTGTGACCCTACCGGGATTCGAACCCAGATCATAAGAACCGGAATCTTACATTCTATCCATTGAACTATAGGGCCATTTTTTTTGTGCTGCAAAAATAACAAAATTCCGGTTACTTAAAATAACTTATTTTAACATGGCTTTTGGTTTATGTTGATAAAAAAAAAATTGAGCATTGAAGTCGTGTTAAGATATAGCTAAATTTGCTTTTTGAAAAAGATGAGGATATATGAAAGAATTGATAAGTATTTCAACTGACTGGTTTAATAATTATTGCAATTCATTTACTGAGTTGACAGAAAATCAGAAATCGAATTTCAGGATTAAAAGGGAACATTCGGTTAGGGTAGCCGAAATTGCACTTTACCTGTCGGAGAAACTTGAATGGACTGATGAAGAAAGGCAAATTGCATTTATAATTGGCTTACTTCACGATATAGGCAGGTTTAGCCAACTGGTTGAATTCGATACTTTTCATGACGAAAAATCGATTGATCATGCAGAAAGTGCAGTTAAATTTTTGAAATCAACAGACCTTTTCGAGATTTTAAATATTACGAATAAGGAACTTGTTTTTGCTGCTATTTTAAATCATAATAAATTTAAAATTCAGGATGGTTTGACTGGTCAGGAAATGTTGCATTCCAAATTAATTCGCGATGCCGATAAAATGGATATTTTCAGGGTTCTTACCGAGTATTATTCGCAAAGAAAAGGACAGGTAAATCATACGTTAACCTGGGAGTTGCAAAAAGGAACGGCAGTATCTCCGGCAGTTGCAAAAGAAGTACTCTCAGGGAAAATGGTTTCGAAAAAAAATGTATTATCTGAAATGGATGTTAAAATAATGCAGTTGTCCTGGGTTTACGATTTGAATTTTCGTCCAACTTTTGAATTTCTGGTAAAAAACAGATATCTCGAAAATGTGTATAATTCGTTACCTAAAAACGATTTGGTAATAGAGATATATCGTAAAATAAAAGTATTTGCTGAAAATAAAATAATGTCGTAAAACCAAAATCGTGGTTATTGATTTTAGAACGTTGAAGATAATGTTTCTCAACCTTTCAGCGAAATGCCATTTTAATTTCAATTAATTTGTTGTTTTTTAAATTTCTGAAAATTAATGTCGAACAGGTTGATATGTGTTTGCAATTTTGTTGATGAGAAGGAAATCAAATCATTATTAAACAAAGGGGCGGTTACTACGTCTGATATTCAGAATTTAACCCGGGCAGGAACTTCGTGTGGCCGATGTTTGCCATTGATTGATGAACTTGTTGAACTGCATAAAAAAACAAAACCCAAAGAACAGCAGGAAAAGCTGGACTTTGGATTTTAACGCTAAAATTATTTAAATCAGAAGTATCTCGGAGAAGCAAACATTTCTTTTAAAAATCTCATTTCATAAGAAATCATTATTTCGTGAGATCCGTTGTGAAAATTCTGAAGATTTGTGGTTGTATAATCATAAGAATAACCAATCCTTAATTTTTTGTCGATAATCCACTGTGCAATAAAACCGAAAGAATCGCCAGTACGAAACATTGCACCCAGCCAGAATCTTTCTTTGATTAGGAAATTTGCTGTTAAGTCTAACTCAACAGGTGCTCCAGATTCAGAAGAAAAGGTAGCTTTTGTAAGCATTGTTGGTTTAAATTTTACATTCTGTCCCAAATCGATAATCAAACCGGCAATAAGAAAATAGTGACGAAGTTCAGCATTTACAGAGAGATTATTGTAGTTATTTTCAAAGTCGTGACTTAAAATTTTAGGTATCGAAAAACCAGCATAGTATTTCTTTCCGTACAAAAAACCACCAATTCCAAAGTTAGGTACAAATTTTCTGTCAATCTCTCCCTGGAAAGAAGGGTCAACTATGCCTGAGCCCGGAGCATTGGTTATGTACTCAGAAAGATTATTTGAGTAGTTTGTAAATCCACCTTTTAAACCAAGTCTCAATTTCATTCCTTCGTTAATAGGAAGAAGATAAGAATAATCTCCAAACATGTAAAAACGTTTTTCCAAACCTACCACATCGCTAATTAAATTTAAGCCAAGTGCAACCCTTTCGTTTTTCAACGGAGCCTGCATCGAGAATGTATAAGTTTGAGGTGCTCCTTCAAGACCAGCCCACTGCTGACGCGCAAGTACCATAAAACTGAATGATTCCCAGGTTCCGGCATAAGCTGGATTTATGGTTTGTGTATTAAACATGTACTGTGTGTACATTGGATCCTGTTGTGCTTTGGATACTAGACCTGATGCAACTAAGAACAGAATTCCTAACCCCTTGATTATGTTTAATTTATTTTTCATTTTTTTACTTCTGTATTGTTATTTTTTTTATAATAAAAGCGTGCCAATCTATATTCAATTTATATGCCTTGAATCATAAGAAACATATAATCAGATATATAGCATTTTTTGGCAAGCGTTTATCGATTCCATTTTGGGACAGATTATTCCAAGTTAGATATTTTCCCAAAAAGAAACATGTGAGAAATTTGGTAGCCGTATTCGCGATTGGTGATAAGAATTGTTTTGTAATAGTACAGATAACACAATGAAGTTTAATTCAACTAATACCAAATGCGATTCTAAATCAGTCCAAAGCCATTCTGGTATAATGCCGATGAATAGAAATGTTAAGGCCAAACGAGAGTGCGAAGATTGGACTGTTACATTTCTACAATCGGTATAAAAATGATGGCCAGCGATCCTGGTCAATACATAAGTTGCTTTTCATCAATTGATTTTAAAATAATTGTAAACCAGATTAGGAAAAATGAAATTGGTATAATGGAATTGAAATGAAGAAAATGTAATATAAAATCAATAGGATTTAAGGAAAGGGGAGGGGATTTTAATATTGAAATGAGAATTAAAAAAATTGGGATAACGAACTCGCTATCCCATTTTTATCATCTGATAATTTACTTTAAATCAGTTGTTATCGGTTTAAGAATACAGAACCTGCTTTTGGTTCTCTTTTACCATCGTTGAAATACAAAATATAGAAATAGGTTCCCGTTGGCAATTTATCGTTTCCAACTGTCATACCATTTGTTGAAGTTCCATCCCACCATGCTGCAACAGTGCCCCAGCGATCGATATTTCCAAAGTTTTCTTTCATGAATATAATGTTCCCCCAACGATTAAAGATTTCAACCTTTGCATCCGGATATTCTTCTACGAAATCAGGTGCATATGAATCTCCATCGGTACAAATCAGTGAAACCATGAAATTATCGTTGATGCCATCATCATTTGGTGAATATCCGTTTGGAATAAACACATCAAAATTATCACATGGAGTAAATGGTGGTGGATTAATTGTATCTGTGTCGAGAACGTAAATTATTACAACTGCTTTATCACAAACATTTGGTAATATGGAATTACAAATCTGATAACTAAAAGAGTCTATTCCTGAGAAACCGGCGCTTGGTGTATAAACCATTGTACCATCCTGATTGATCACCACGATTCCATTGTCGGGCTCATTAACTGGTTTTGTATTGATTTTAATTTCTCCAATCGGATTAATGTCGTTAATAATGATATTTCCTTCGGCTAGTTTATCGTTATAGATTTCGAATTCGTCATCTTGTGCATCGATAACCAAATCAATAGGAGCCAAAATTACTATAGTAACAGTTGCAGAGTCAATTTTTCCATCGGGAGTCGTAATTTTATAATCAAATTTGTCTTCTCCCATATAATCAATCGGTGGAGTGTAAGTAACACTTCCATCAGTATTTACCTTAATTGTGCCACCAATAGTTGTTTTCGATACAGTTGTTAACTCTGAACCAGCAGGAATTTCACTGTCATTATTTTTAACATATACAGTCACCGGATTATTCATCTGCGTAGTGTCTTTATCGTCAACAAGAACCATTTCCAATACTTCTTCCAAACCCTGAATCCCAAAGTCCATATTAAAATCTGATGGTTTACTGATTGATAGAGAGGTAAATAATGGATTATTGGTAGTTATATCATATTTAATACCTTTTGCATTATCAACCTCGTTATTTGATTCGTTATTGACTGCACTTTTTACTGATGCTGGTATAATTTTTACCAAACCAGTTAAACTAATAGCCTTCGCATTTGCAATAAGGTTTTCATCAAGATTAAGTTCAGCTTTATATTCACCCCAGGCATTTTCAGCAGGTCTTTCTCTCCAGTAACCAGTATAACCAATAATTACTGAACTGTTAAAATTGTTTGGTCCTGTTACCTGAATATTTGCATTCTTTGCATTTCCAAAACCGGCTTTGTTTAACTCACCTTCATTTTCAGGACCTGAACTTTTTCCATCATTGTTAAGGTCAATCCATTCCCATTTGTCAAAATCAACTGCGCCACTGGCATCAGGAATATTTTTTGTAACCTGGTCATCATTATTAGCATCGAACCATTCATCCTGTATTCCGTTTCCATTAAGGTCGTACCAAACAAAGTCGCCTATTGCGGGAAGCAATGATTTTTCATAACCAAAGTCGTGTTTCTGGAAAACACAATCTTCAATATTAGTGAAAAACAGGCTCGAAGCCACCGGATAAAGTCCCTGTGCATTTAAGTTGGCATCCAGAACTTGTATAAGGTAATCTCCGGGTACCATTCCTGTGAATGCATATTCTCCCTTATTGTTTGTAATCCTTAACTGCTCAGTACCGATAGTCTGTTTCTGTGGTATAAGTATTACCATTGCATTTGCAATAGCCGCATTATTATCGTTGTTATATACAATACCTTCAACTCTGGTTTGACCTTCGCAAACTACAGTTACAGTGAATTCGCAGGTAGTTGTATTCCCGCATTCATCAGTAGCAGTATAAACAACTATTGTTTTTCCAATCGGATAACTATCACTTGCATTTGTAATGTTATTGTAATTATTTGCAAATGATACTGTTCCGCAATTGTCGGTAACAGTTGGTATTGGTATGTTAATAACGGCATCAGGGTCATTTACATTTACATTGACTACAACATTTTCCGGACAAACAATTACCGGTGCGGTTTTATCTTCAATGGTAAATGTTGCCGTTGTGGAAGCAGTATTTCCACAGTCATCAGTTGCGGTAAATGTAACTGTTGTACTTCCGGTAGCACCACAACCATCTGTTAATGATTTGAAGTTATTACTCCAGGTTATTGTACCATACTTAACACTTGCAGCGCCTGTTCCACCAATACTTTCAAGCCATGATTTCAATTCTGCAGAATTACCATCGCCATCACATTCAACCGTTTTATTGCTGGCTTCAGTGATAATTACAGGAGGCTCGTTTCCTCTGATGGTAAGATTTATTGTAAGGATACTATCGCATCCTTCAACATTTGTTAATTTCTGGGTGTAAATACCGCTTTCAGTATAAGTGATGTTATTTATAACAGCCTGGTTGCATGCAATTTCAGTTATAGAAGCAATGTTGCTTTTGTTGATTTTCAGGTTAATAGTGAGTGTACTGTCGCATCCAGCAGCATTTTTTAAATTCTGAATATATATACCACTTTCTGTATAAGTAACATCATTAATAACGAACTGGTTACAAGCAATCTCTGTAATTGATGCAGAACTGCTTTTGGTGATAGTAAGTACCAAAGTAGCAATAGAGTCGCAGCCATTCGAATTTGTAAGGTTTGCAGTGTAAGTGCCGCTTTTATTATACTCATTGCCGTTCCAAATGTAAGAATCACATGCAGTTACAGTTTCTGAACTTTTTATTGCATCTGGCTGTGAGATTGTAACAGTGCAGGAAGTAGTAGCGCCATTAGCATCAGTAACAGTAACGGAATGCAGACCTGCATTTAAAGCGACAGCAGTTTGAGCAGTTTCAGTATTGTCCCAGAGATAAGAATAAGGAGCAACACCACCTGCTGCAGTCACTGTCGCAGAAGCGTTGGCCTGTCCGTTACAAACCACCGCACTGTTTTGAATCACTGAACAGTAAAGAACACCAGGTTCATTAATTAAGACATTGCATGAAGTTTCACATCCTTTGCTGTCTGTAACCGTAACCGAATGATTGCCTGCATTGAGAGCAACAGCAGTAGCAGTAGTTTCGCCA
>JBGSRA010000080.1:0-44327 GCA_041737765.1 Draconibacterium sp.
CCGGCTTTGCTGGAGCAACTTGTCCTGTTTGCGGAGCAAGTACTGCAGATGTTCCTCGCTCTCCTTGATTGTAATATCAATTGTTTTTGCCATGTTGGCAAGTTAATAATTATTGGGTAAATTAACAACATAAATTGTATAAGTTAGGTTAATAATGAGGGGAAATGCATTTGATGAGATTCCTCAGTCGTACCTCCATCGGAAAGACAATTTCGTATTAAATAGAGGGGAGGAAAAAGTGACGGCGGAGCCGTCACTTTTTCCTCCCCCAATACACGACAACACCTGTCATTCCGAACGCAGAGAGGAATCTCAAACTATCAATAATTCTCAGATTCTTATCTTTTCACATATTCCGTCCCATAGGGTTTTCTTTGCGGCCGGCTCAGCATCGAGTTTGCCATGTCGTTTCCAATAAACCTTTCGGTTTTCGGATCCCATTTTAATATTCCGGGAATCTTCATCGCAATATGACTGATTAAGCAAACACTGCAGGCACGATGACCAATTTCAACCGGCGAAATAGGTTGCTTACGCGATACAATGCAGTCGAGCCAATTTCCGTGCTGTTCTTTACTTTCGTACAGGTGTATTTCGTTTTCGCCGATTTTCGATTCAAGAATTTTTGGGTCGCTGGCATCGAGTGCTTTTGTACGTCCCTCAGGAATCGGATCGCTGGCAGTGGCACGATAAGCGCCGCGAGTCACAAAAATCCAGCCTTCGGTTCCTTCGTAACGGATTCCATTCGGGAATCCGCCGCTGGTATATACAGTTATTCCGTTTTCGTATTCGTGTTTCACCATAAAATCGCCATGAACATTCCAGCTTCCCGATTTTGGGAATTCAGCAACTGCTTCAACAGAAACAGGTCCTGTAAACTCGGTGTCCATTCCCCATGCAGCTGAATCGTAGTGATGCTGACCCCAGCCGGTAATCATTCCGGCGCCGTAATTTTCGTGGCGAAGCCATCCCGGACGTCCGTATCCTTTTTGAGGATGAACCAGTTGTTCGGTATATTCAATTTCGGGTGTTGAACCCAGCCACATATCGAAATTTAAAGATTTTGGAACCGGCATTTTTTCAAAAAGCGGACCTGAAGGATCGCCCGGAAGTCCGATTTTAACGGTATGAACTTTGCCAATTCTTCCGTTTCGAACCAATTCGGCTGCTACCCTGAACTGTGCATCAGAACGCTGTTGTGTTCCCACCTGTAAAATAACTCCCTGTTTTTGAACGATATCGCTTAATAAACGGCCTTCGGTTATTGTAAGAGAAGTTGGTTTTTGCAAATAGATGTCTTTTTTTGCAAGTGCAGCTTCAATGGCAGGTTGCGAATGCCAATGATCGGGTGTGCTGATTACTACTGCATCAATATCCTTATTTAAAAGCATTTCGTGGTAATCGCCATACATTTTTACGTCAACTGCATTACTGCTTCCTGTTTTTTTATTGTAGTAATCTTCTACCAGTTTTTTACCATCGGCAAGACGATTGCTGTCGAGGTCGCAAACCGCCACATAACGCGCCTGTTCATAACGTAGCGTGGAAGCCATATCGTGATCGCGTGCAATGCGACCGCAACCGATCTGGCCGATATTGATCATGTTACTTGGGGCATTTTTCCCAAAAACCGAGGATGGGACAATGGTTGGGATAACAATTGCACCGGCTGTTGCAGCCGTGGCATTTCTTAGGAAAGTTCTTCGTTTCATGTCTTAATACTTTAGTTTATTTTGATGTTATTATTGATTTAGTAATTCCATGCTAGTAGTTGGAAGTTGGAAGCACGAAGTTGGAAGTTAATTCTGCTGTGCGATTTATTATTTTTCATTTTATTTTATCTCGGAATGAAATTAACATATTCATCAAGTTAAATGAAAACTCATATAAATCTGAGAATTTTGTTTTGGTAATATAATCTCTATTTTTTGCTTTGTACAAACATGTGACTACTTCTGCCAGGGAACGAATAGAGTAACCTAAAAATTTCTTGTATTCTGCAGCAGTTTGTACAATTGAACCTTCTGCAATGTTTAGGGCAACTGAATCAGCAGCTCTTCTTATTTGAGAAGAAAGGTTGTAAATTTCCTTAGGTGGAAATGCTGAGGATAAACTATTTACATTTTCTCCTAATTCCATTGAGTGTTGCCATATGATCAACTTTTCAAATTTAAAGCCCTTGTTGTCATTTAAGTTATCCATAACTACAACTTCTTTTTATTATTTACTTAGTTCTTTTAGCGTTCAGTTTCATCCAATTTTAAATTTTCTATTACTTCGTGCAACTTGCTCCGAACTTCCTATTTTCTTTTTTTTACTTCCCACTTCCTACTCCTTACTATACTTCGCAAATTCCTCCGCAATTCCGGCTTCAACCTGGTTGCCCGAGTGCACAATTACCCGGTAACGCAGCTTGATTTGTTCACCTTTTTTCAGTCTTGTATTTTTATCGTTGGCAGGCCAGTACATGGGTGTTGGTGAAAAGAATCCGTAATCGCGGGTAAACCAGGGTGCCGGAAACCATTTATTTGAGGGGTGCTGCAGAATTGCCATTCCTTCGGTTTTACCCATTCGTTGTCCGTAAAAATCGATCCATGCCGATGATTTACCAAATGTGCCTTTTTCAGCTGTTTCACCTTCGGCATTAATCATTGTTCCACCGTTGATAACAGCTAAATCAGGATCCATTCTTCCACTGAAAAGCGAATGGTTTGTCTTTTCGATATTCACATCCAACAGCATTTCCATGGTTACTTCAAAATCGATAATAAATTTATCTTTTGAAGGATTTGTCACCGTAATTTTCCGTTTGTCTTTAATTGGTGCATCGGCACCCGGACGACGCCAGATACATTCGTTTTCAATTACTGCTTTGTTTCCGCCGGTTTCCAGAATATCGGCGCGCAAAGAAATTATCTGGCCGTCAGTCAGTTTTTCCTGCCAGTAGTTACCTCCGTTTACACGGTCGCAACCAAAAAACAGCGAACTGTGGTGAGGATAGTTGGCATTACGCATTGAAGTTACACTTGCATTCGATGGCCCGTTAACCGGAAAGAAGAACGGATATTTCTCATCTTCAGAAAGTATATAACTGGTAAACAGATTACCATCGACACGAAACTCGATTTTGTCGCCTACTTTTTCGGCGGTTACTTTGGGCTGGGCAGAAACCTTGCAAATCATTAAGGTTACGAATACTAAAATTAAAAGAGATGTTTTCATTTTTAAGCCATTTTGTTTTAATGGCTAAAGCCCATCGATTCTGCGATTTTTTAACCCCAGGCTTAAGCCTGGGGCTAATCAAACTGCCCGTATCGCGGGTTTTAACCCTTAGTTATTGTTTATTCATTTATAATTTCAATTTTTGGATTTGCTGCAAAACTATTCCAGTACATTTCAGCAGTTTTGGCATCCATTTTACCGTCAAAAACTATCATTCGATATTTTAAAGTGTAATTCTGTTTTGGCTCCAGTTTCCAGTCGTTGTGGCGAATTGGAACAAACTCGAAATACATGTCGCCCCGGCCCGAATTGCCATCGAGTGGCCAAACGCGCATTGGTTCGGGGTGCATCCGGTTTGATGGGTGGCTCAGAAATAGAATCCCTGAACGGCCTGCTGTGGTTGCCGATTCACCCTCGACAATACACCATTTTGCATACGATCCGTCAGCATCAATCCGGGTTTTATTGTCTGATGTTAAAACAGTGCAATTGTCTTTGTGCCATTTTTCGGTGGCGCGAAATCCAATTCCTCCACCGTATCGGTATGCATCGAGCATGATTCCGTTTTTCAGTGGACTATTAAGAGAAGTAGTGTAGTCAACCATCCAAACTTCCTCTCCAATATTCCATGCTCTGACATCCAAAATTTCGTTCATGGCAATCTGGTCTTCTCCTTTAGCACCAAAATCGACATGTTGCTGCAATGCCTGAAACCCGCTGAATATTGCACCTTCTGCTTCCGAAAGAAATCCTACAAATTTTACGGTTCCTTCTCCGGCCATCAAATTCCAGAAATCAACGGCACGGCCATCGATTGTGGTTTTTGTCCACGGTCCCCAAATTCCGTAATGATGATAGTGGTCGGGCGCCTGGATGCGCGATAAAACCTCGCCACCCGGTGACCAAATCGGGTGAATAAACCCGGAGCGTTTAAAAAGCGGATTAACCGAATCGGGTGGAAACATGGTTGCAAAACGATAACTCAGAATTGGTTTTTCGTTCATTAGCAAGCTTAAATCCATGTAATCTTTTTTAATTGAAACTTTTGAAGATGCTACTGCAGCTTTTTCTTCCAGTTTCAATAAAAATTTTCGTTCTGAATTTTTTGCTGAAATTCCATTCAAAATAAACCAAAGCCTTGCAGAGTGTCCGGGTTCAATCTGGCATGTAACTGGCTTTTCTCCGGTTGCCGTAATTTCATATAGCGCCAGATTTCCTTTGTCGGTGTTGTAATTTAAACCATCCAAAGAAACCGAAACCGGAGCATCTTTTCTGTCGTCAGTAATTTTTACAGTGAATTTGGCCAGTTCCTGACCAAAAATCAAGTTTGTTATCAAGAGGAATGGTATTAGAAAAATGATCTTCATAGTTTTGTTTTTTTAACCACGCAGGCACAATAGAAAACAATAGAAAATTACTCAAAGAATTTTTAATTCTGATGTGTTCTATGTCAAATGCGGTTTAATTCACATTTTCAAAAAACTTCCTTATCAATTGTTTCTTTAAACGCCAGAATGTTTTCGGTGGTTACATTTGGGGGCATTCCACCACCACACGACCATATTACCCGGTTTTTATCCCCAAATTCGTGCACCATGGTTTTTGTTTCTTCTCGTACTTCACCGGATGATTTGGCTGCCAGAACATCCCGCGGTGGCAGATTTCCAATCAAAGCAATTTCCTGGCCGGCCAGTTCGCGTATTTCTTTCATGGAGTGCTCGAAACTAAAATTGAAAAGATGAACACCCATTTTCTTTAGATATGGTGTCGAAACCAGACCCTGTGCATCGTTGTGGAAAAAATTCAGTTTCGAATCGAACGAATCAAAAATCCTTTTAATATACGGAACGGCATATTCCTGACATTCGTCGTCGCCAATAAAACCCACGATATCGTCCAAAACCAGAATACCTTCAATACTAGGGAACATCTCTTTCTGATGCTGAATCCAGTTGATTGAGAATTGTGTAATGGTTTCGAGCAAACGGTGACTGTTTTCGGGGTCCATCATAAAACCGGTCATCAATTCGGTTGTCCCCATTAAAAACGAAGCAATATTCAGCGGACCGCGGGCAATGGCAAATTTTATTTCGTGACCCATTTCCTGTATGGGTTTTTGGTAATTTGCCAGTCGCTGGATGACAAAAGGCAAAAGTCCGTCAGTTTTTGGATTTGGTAGTTTTAAATTAGCTGCTTCCGAAATATCGGTCATTATCCGGTCGGCGTGTGGGAGGTTGTAGCTGTTCCACACCAGTTTTGCTCCAAATGCCGATGGCTCGGTACACATACCAAATTCAGACCAGAATCCCGGCAGAAAAATAATATCAGGAAAAGTTTCAACTACTTTTTTATTGGTTTGAAACCATATTTCTTCGGATGAATAAAATTGTAGTGTTGATACTCCTGCCCAGCCCGGAATCCATGGACTGTCAACAATAAAACCAGTTACCGGTTTCAAAGGAGTTTTGCCATGAACTGTTTTTACAAGCAGATCCCATTGTTCGTTTGTCATGTTTTTGATTTAAGTTAGTTTACAAATTTAGTTTTCCTGGCGTACTTTTAACAGTATTAATTTTGCAATGATTTGTACTTAATTAACATTTTTGTTATCATTGACAAATCGACTTCGCTTACTTTGATTAGTTCTGTAAAATAGCAATTTTTCGGATAGGCGAAGTCGAATAAATGTAATAAAGACAAAATTCCAGGTTATGAAGATAATGCACGAACATATCGATTTCCCCGGACTATCGACAGTAAAGGTAAAACAATGCAACAGGCCTCATTTTACTTTTCCATGGCATTTTCACCCTGAGTTTGAAATGTTGTACGTATTAGAAGGCTCAGGGACCCGATTTGTAGCCGACAGTATTGAAGAATTTCAATCGGGCGATTTTGCTTTGCTTGGAAGTACACTGCCACACTTTTGGCGAAGCGGCGAAAAATACCTGAAAGGAAATGGAGATTTGAGTGTAAAATATGTTGTAATACAGTTTCCTGTTGATTTTTTAAAAAACGAAATTGAAAATTACCCCGAATATCATTTGATTGGTGATTTGCTTAAAAGAGCTTCACGCGGGGTTTGGTTTTCGCCGGGATTTTCTGCGCAGGTACAAAAGAAAGTAATTAAAATAGCCAACAGCAGCGGGTTTGAGCGCGTAATAGGTTTACAGGAGCTACTTCAGGCAATGGCCAAAACAAACGATTACAGATTGCTGGCCGGAGAGCTTTATCAACCCGAGAGTCATAATTTTTCCAATTTCAGGCTTGCCAAAGTGATGCAGTTTTTAAACACAAACTATCAGCAGAAAATAGAACTAGAGAAAGTAGCCGAAATTGCCAACCTGCATCCCGCTGCTTTCTGCCGTTTTTTTAAGGAGAAATCGGGTAAACCACTTTCCGAATATGTGAACGATTTGCGCATCAGTTATGCCTGCCGGTTAATTCTTGATGGTAAATTATCGGTATCGCAAATTTCATACGAAAGCGGATTTAATAACCTGTCGAATTTTAACCGTACTTTTAAAAAACATACAGGTTTGGCACCTACTCATTATTTTCATGAGTTTCAGCGACAACCTGAATTTAAAGCTAAAGCGGGTTAACATACCTGATTTTAAACTCTGAAATGTTGAATTTCTGAACTCTGTTTTAGTTTCCATTTAATAGATTTGAGAATCCTGTACCCCGCAAAGTTCATAACTATGTAATTTTCATTTTCTTTTTTAGTTTTGCATTAAGTACAAATAAACCAGCAATCATGAACCAATTTCTTTTAATTTTCAGTTTTGCTTTTTTGATTTCGCTCTCTGCCGTTTCGCAAACCGAAGTTGAATTTCTTCCTTCCGACTGGGAAAACCCGGCAGTTTTTGAGAAGGGTCAAACTGCCCCACACGCTTTTTATATTCCATACGATTTTGCAGATGACGCGCTTAAAAACAAAAAAAGCCCCAATTATCAGGTATTGAACGGGCTTTGGAAATTTAAACTGGTTGAAACTCCAGAACGGGTTCCTGAAAATTTCTGGAATCCTAAATTTGATGTGGAAGAGTGGGCCGAAATAAAAGTGCCAGCCAATTGGCAAATGGAAGGTTACGACCACCCTAAATTTCGAAATATTGCTTTGACATTTGAAAGCGATCCTCCTAAAATTCCGGATTATTTTAATCCGACCGGATGTTACAAACGAAAATTTACAATACCGAAAACCTGGAACGGAAAAGAAATAATGCTCCGTTTCGAAGGGATAAAATCGGCATCGTATTTATGGGTCAATGGAAAAAGTGTGGGGTACAATGAAGGTGGATTCGAACCAGCAGAGTTTAATATTACTCCATTTTTGGAAAAAGGAGAGAACGATATGGCAGTTCAGGTGATGCGTTTTTCTGATGGTTCGTATCTCGAAAATCAGGATATGTGGCGGCTTTCAGGAATTTTTAGAGATGTAAAACTGTTTGCCCAGCCAAAAACCTACATTCACGATTTTTACGTAGTTACCGATTTGGACAAGGATTACAAAGATGCCACTCTTAATCTTGAGACAGATATTAAAAATACAATTCCCGATTCGGTGATTTGTACCCTCGAAATCAATGTTTTTGATGAAAACGGTGAATCAATTTTAAAAGAAGGAATTCAATCGGTAAAGTTTAAAGTTGACTCTCTTTCTACCAAAAAAGTGAATATCACAACATTGGTTGTCGATCCGCCAAAATGGTCGGCCGAATACCCCAATTTATTTACGTTGCTGGTTCATTTAAAAGATAAAAACGGGGCAACACTCGAAGTATTCACCAAAAAAATCGGATTCCGTGAGGTCGAATACAAAAACAAAATTCTGACTGTGAACGGAGTTGCAGTAAAACTGAACGGAGTAAACAGCCACATGCACGATCCTGAGCACGGACAGGCCGTTCCGCTGGAAACTTTGAGAAAGGATTTGGTGATAATGAAGCAGTTTAATATTAATTGCGTTCGCACCTGCCACTATCCGCCAACACCCGAATATATTGAAATGGCCAACGAACTGGGCATGTACATTTTTGATGAGGTGGGCGACGAATCGCACATGAATGAATACTTGTCGGCTGATCCTAAATGGACAGAAATGTACCGCGACCGCAGCCGTAAACTGGTTTACCGCGACCGGAACAATCCATCGGTAATAGTATGGAGCGCCGGTAATGAATCGGGTAGCGGATTTAATATAAACGAAGTGATTAAAACAGGAAAGGCCATCGATCCAAGCCGTCCCGCGTGGATGTATGGTGGAAACGAATTTTATATTCCATTTGAAGATATTGTAGGGCCGCGATACTGGATTCCTATTGACGTAAAAAATCTGGCCGAAGGGAAAGTACTTCCTGAAAATGATTTGCGGGCTTCGTTTATGGACGAATACCTGGCAGCTACCGGAAACGGCTTAGGCGGCCTTGATGAATACTGGGAACTGATTTGGAAACATCCCCGTCTTTCCGGCGGGGCTATTTGGGATTGGATTAGCCCGGGAATAAAAACTCCAAGCTGGATTTTGCCTGACTTGTCGCCCGCCAAAAACGACGGGCAAATTATGGGACGTCCGTTATTTACTGAAGGTAAAAATGGCCGTGGGCTCGAATTCTCTGGTCACGACGACTGGGTGGAATTTTACCGTGACTCAACTCTGGATATCACCGGAAAACAGCTTTCGATAGGTTTTTGGGTAAAACCGTCAAAAATTCCGCAACCGAATTCATTCATTACAAAAGGAAAACACGGGTATGGTATTGTTTTAGACACCCCCGAAACGTTGGAATTTTATGTTCATGGTGAAAAACGCATTTCGGCAAAAGCAAAAATTGGTAACGATTTTTATGAAAACTGGCACCATATTGCGGGTATCTACAATGGTAATAAACTTCAACTTTTCATCGATGAGAAACCGGTTGCTGAAACCGGATTCAGCGGAAATATAAGCGATACACCTTTCCCGCTGTGTATTGGCCGCGAAGCAGAAACACAGGATCAGGGCGAATTTTCGGGAAGAATGTCAAAAATGATTATCGATGATGTGAAAATTTTTAATAACGTTGTTTCAGTTTCGGAATTGAAAAGCGATACAACAAATGCTGTACTTGCCTTGGATTTTGAAAATGATGAAAAGTCGGGCGATTTTTACGCTGTTGGATTGGGTGGCAGAACTTACGGAATTGTTTGGCCCGACAGAAAAATTCAACCCGAAATTTACCAGATAAAAAAATCTGCTCAGCCTGTAAAAATTGAACCGGTGGATGTTGAAAAAGGGATAGTGAAAATTACAAACCGGCATGAGTTTAAAAATTTGAGCGAACTGGTAGGAATGTGGCAGTTGAGTGTAAATGGTGACACCATTCAACGTGGATTCTTTGAATTGAATTTACCTGCCGGACAATCGGTTATCGATTCAATACCATTCAGAATGCCTACCATTGAAGCAAATTCGGAATGTATATTAACTGTTTCGTTTTTGTTAAAGGGAAAAACTAAATGGGCTGATGCAGGTCATGAAATTGCATGGGATGAAATGATTGTGAAAACGCCCCTTTTACCTGAGGAGAAAATCGTTTTAAAAGGAAAAATCTCAGCATCAGAAAATGAGAAAGATATTCTGATTTCGGGTGATAAATTTAAATATACAATCAGTAAAACAACCGGAGAATTTGTTTCACTGCAATTTAACGGAACTGAATATCTGGAAGGTGGACCTGCATTCAACGTTTGGCGTGCACCGCTTGCCAATGATGTTGATCCGTGGGGAAGCGAGAATTTTAAGAACAAAAATTTCACACCTGGTTTTGGACGAAGTATCGATAATCAGCTTCGTACACTTGGAATGCGTGATTTGGTTTCGGAGGTGGATGAAATCGAAGTAATTAAAAAGTCAAATTCAAAAATTGTTGTCAGGATAAAAGCTTTTTCCAATTCTTCATTACCTGCCAACCGAATTATGAATTCGTGGAATGGTTCATCAGCTTTTGAGCGAAACGAAACCTGGACTTTTTTGGCCGACGGAACTATTGAACTTGAACAGGAAATCATTCCAAATGGTCCAATGCCCGAAATGCTGCAAAAAATTGGTTTGCAGTTTCAATTGCCGAAACAGTTTAACGATGTTGAATGGTATGGCCGCGGGCCATTTGAAAACTATCCTGACCGCAAAACCGGCGCTAAAATTGGGCACTACTTTTCGAATGCCAACGAAATGTACGTTCCCTATATTTTCCCGCAGGAACATGGAAATCGTTGCGATGTTCGCTGGTTAAAAGTGCAGAATGCCGATGGCAAAGGTTTGCTCATTAGCGGAGACGAATTACTCAATTTCAGTCTACACAAATATACAACCGACAATCTAGACAGGGCAGTTTATTCTTACCACTTAAAAGAATCGCCAAATACCATTTTAAATGTGGATTACGAAGTAACCGGAGTTGGTGAAACTGCTACCCGTCAGTTGCAGAAATACAGAGTAATACCGCATGTTGGAAATTATAAGCTGACGATTAAGCCGTTTTAATTCAGTGAAAATTATTCGTCTATACACGAATAAGTTTACAAAAAGAAAGAAGTATTCGTCCATGCACGAATATATTCACGAATAGAATCTTAATTCACTGCCGGCTTATCGATCACAATTTTTTTCTTCCGGTTAGCAATTTCGTATGCTACTAAAAATGTAAAACCGGCAAGACGTTTCATTTTTAAATAGTCAATTTTATCAAAATCGTCAGCGGGCGAGTGGTAATCTTCATGTAATCCGGTGGTAACTCCAATCACTGGAACTCCATTTTTGTGGAAATTAAAATGGTCACTTCCATTCATAAAATCTTCAGATAAAGCATCGCTGGGAACAAGGTTTAAATCATCGCATATTTTATTACTGATATTAGTTAACTCAGAACTAATATCTCCTGTAATAATATAAACTCCATTGGGACCAGCCAGACTTCTTTCGGAATTTTCAACTTTGGCAAGTTCTTTTTCGGCTGAGCGACCAACCATATCGAGATTAATGTTTGCAACAGTTTTTGTCAGCGGGAAAACCGGATTTTTACAATAATATTCTGATCCGATTAAACCTTTTTCTTCGGCAGTAACCCAGGCAAAAACAATACTGCGTCTGGGTTTCTTTTTCATTTGCGAAAATGCTTCGGCAACTTCAAGCAACGCAACTGTTCCCGAACCATTATCATCGGCACCGTTATTTATTTCGCCGTTTCGGGTAATTCCAACATGGTCGAAATGAGCGGTAAGTACAACACATTCATTTTTCAAAACGGGGTCGCTGCCTTCAATAATTGCAATGATATTTTCGCCAAAAACTGATTCTAACTTTTTTGTCACCTGTATTTCAGCAGTCATATTTTCCAACTCAAATGAATTTGGTTTTCCCGAATTGTTAATCTCCTGTTGAATTTCTTTTAATGATTTTCCAGTTTCTTTCAGAATGGCATCGGCAATTTCACTGGTCGCGAGAATTATATTTCCCGGAATTTCCATAGCATCACTGCCCTCAAGAAAATAGGTTCCCTGCGAAGCATAATCTTTCACCATTTCAAACCAACTTCTATCGGGATTCAATGGATCCGATACCAAAACTATTGCTTTTGCTCCCGATATAATAATCCGTCCCAGTTTGGCCATTTCCAGAGTTGTATTTTCATCCTTATTTGTTGCATCACTGGCAATTTCACGGTTCCGGGTCATAATCATTACTATCTTATCTTTCATGTCAAGACCTCCATAATCATTATATCCGGTAGTTTCGTTTACAAATCCGTACCCTGCAAAAACAATTTTTGCATTAATGGTATCGTTTTCCACCGATCCCGGAAATGTATAAATTTCGGTGCTTTTAAAAATTTCTTTTCCGGCTATGTTTTTAAGTTTGATGAAAGTACTTCCGCTTTGGGTTTTAACCGAGTTCATTGTAAAGGGTTGTTCGAAATTTTTAAATCCCGGTTTCAATCCCATTTCAATACATTGATTTTTAAGATAGTCGGCTGTTATTTCCAATCCGGGGATTTTTGTTCCAAAATCACGTCCTTGCATATAATCGCTGGCGATAAACTGCAAATGGGCTTTAAGTTCGTTCTCTGTTATCGACTGGAGTTCTTTTTTTTGTGCAAAAACGGTTGCGGTTAAAACAAAAAGAAAAATTAGTGTGCCAGTGAATCTATGTATCATATTTTAAAGATATTCAGTTTGTATTTTCTTTTTTGTGCAATTCAATTTTTTCGCGATTGGCAATATCGAATCCAACCAAAAAACAAAGGTCGGCAACACGTTTCATCTTGTCGAAATTGATTTTGGAAATTTCATCGGTAACTTTATGATAATCGGCGTGATAACCCGTAGCATAATTTAAAATTGGTACACCGTGACTATGAAACGAAAAATGGTCGCTGCTGTGTAAAAAACTGGCAGGTAGTGAATAATCGGGAATTAACCCAAGTGTTTTGCAGGCAGTGCTGTTAATTTCTTTCAAATTAGGCCATACATCATTCGCCAGTGTGTAAAGCCCGTCAAAATCTTTTACTTTCTTTTCCGATTTGTTCCAAATTGAATCGCGGGGTTCAAAAACCCGTCCGGCCATGTCGATATTAATACACGCGACTGTTTTACTAACCTCAAAAACAGGATTTTCAATGTAATACTTCGAACCCAACATTCCAACTTCTTCGGCGGTTACCCATAAAAAAACGATACTGCGTTTTGGTTTTTGTTCAAGCGTGGCAAAAGCTTCGGCAACTTCAAGCAAAATTACCGTTCCCGAACCATTGTCGTCGGCTCCGTTAAAAACATTTCCCGAAGTATCAATTCCAAGATGATCATAATGCGCCATAAAAACAACGTACTCATTTTTTAAAACCGGGTCACTGCCTTCCACAACACCGATTACATTTTTTGCTTCTGCCGGTTCAGTTTTCCGGTTTATTTTTAAATCAATCCGAATATCATCAACAATGAAAGATTCAGGTTTGTCTTTATCGGCAATATTTGCCAGAAGTTTGTATAGCTTTCCTTTTTTCCCAAGAATAGCATCGGCTGGCGAAGCATTAATAAAAGCGAAACTATTTGCAATTGTTTTATTTTCTGAATTTTCAAGGCTAAAGTCACGCCTGTTAATCCACCGGTTCATTCGTTTATAATTTGAATTGCTTTCGTCGAGAGGACTGTTAATTAGAATTACCGCGCTAGCTCCCAATTCATAAGCCCTTTTTACCTTTTTTGATTCGAGTTGATTATTCCAGTGTTGCAATTCGTTTTTTTGAAACGATTCGGGTGATCCGGTGGCAAACATTACAACTTTCCCGGTGATATTAATACCCTGAAAATCATCGTACCCGGTTTTTTCGTCCATCCAGCCAAAACCGGCAAAGATAACTTCAGCATCAGAAATATTAATTCCAGTTCCCGATGGTAACCCAATAACCGAATCGGTTTTGTATATCTCCTTTCCTCTTTTTCCGGTAATTTTTAAAAATGTGTTTTCTTCGTCAGGTTGAGATGAAATAATTGGTACAGCTTGAAAATAACCGGGAACGCCAGGTAACAACCCCGTTTTTACTGCATTTTGTATGAGGTAATCGGCTGCAATACCGAGCCCTGGGAATTTTGAACCAATTGCACGCCCATGCAAGCTATCGGATGAAATAAAACTTAAATGACGTTTTAAATCGCCGTTATTTATTGTTGATAATCCTCTATCCTGGGCAAAGAAATTGAGGTTCACAAATACAACAAACATTAAAATCAACGCCACTTTTTTAACCATTGTTTTAAGAAGGAGAATTTTTTAATTGAGAAATTGGTAAAACCGACCGGATAAAATTAGTATTTCGAAACAGAAGTGCAAATTTTATATTTTTTGGAAGTAAATTTTTTTATGATAAAATTTGCGGCTTAAATTAAAACCAAAACAACCATGATATTGAAAGTTTTAAACCGGCTTTTACTGATTTCTGCAATAATTCTATTGATTCCTTCGTGTGCAATTAATCCGGTTACCGGAAAGAAACAAATCATGCTTATGTCAGAATCTCAGGAGGTCGCTCTTGGAGCACAATATAATCCGTCGGTTATTTCCACATTTGGCGAATATCAGGACAATGATCTGTTAGCTTTTGTAAAAGAAAAGGGAACCGAAATGGGCAAAATATCACACCGGCCAAATCTGGAATACCATTTTAAGATTTTAGATTCGCCGGTAGTAAATGCATTTGCTGTTCCTGGCGGGTATATTTATTTAACCCGTGGAATATTGTCACAGTTTAACAACGAAGCTGAGTTGATTGGGGTATTGGGGCATGAAATGGGACATGTTACTGCCCGACATACCGCGAGTCAGCAAAGCAAACAGCAAATTGGACAAATATTATTGATGGGCGGAATGATTGCTTCGGAAGAGTTCCGTCAGTTTGCAGGTTACGCCATGCAGGGAATGGAATTGTTATTCCTGAAATTCAGCCGTGATAACGAACGGGAGGCCGACCGGTTGGGAGTGGAATATTCATCCAAAATCAGTTACGATGCCCAAAAAATGGCCGATTTTTTTAATGTGTTGAATAAAATGTCAATGGGCAGCGAACATGGCGGGGTGCCAACTTTTATGTCAACTCACCCTGATCCGGGTGACCGATACAACGCGGTTAAAAAACAGGCATTACAATGGCAGGACAGTTTAAATTACACCAACTGGAAAGTAAATGGTGACAGTTATCTTCGAATGATTGACGGTATGGTTTATGGGGATGATCCGCGACAGGGATTTGTAGAAGCGAATATGTTTTACCATCCCGACATGAAATTTAAATATCCGGTGCCTCCGGGCTGGCAACTCCAAAATTCTCCAATGCAGGTTCAAATAGCGCCGAAAGATGGAAATGCAATGATGGTATTTATGATGGCACCACAAAAAACACTTGAAGAGGCAGCACAAAAAAACCTTGCTGACCTGAATCTTACTGTATTGGACAGCAAAAGAACAACCGTAAACGGATTTCCTGCAATTGCCGCAATTTCGCAACAGGTTTCGCAGGACCAGCAAACCGGTGCGCAACAGATTATAAAAGTAATGTCGTACCTAATTCAGGCAAATGACGCTATTTTTGTTTTTCATGGTGTTTCCGACGATGCAAATTTCAACTCTTATTATCGCATTTTCGAATCGACAATGACCAACTTCAGCCGTTTAACAGATGCTGCCAAACTTAATGTAAAACCAAAACGGATAAAGATCGTTCAGGTTCCGGCAACAGGTACGTTATCGCAAACCTTTAAAAGCTTAAAAGTGCCCGAAAGTCAAATGAAGGAGCTGGCATTACTGAATAATATTGAATTAACAGAACAGGTTGCAAAGGGGAAAATGATTAAGATAATCGGGGATTAAAAAGACATAGAAAAGTAAAGAAAAAAGGACACAGTTTTTACAGACGGTGTCCTTTTTTCTGCATGTAATCATCAATTCTTGATCAATACGGGTTTACCCAGTCCCAATTTTTCAAGTTCGTTTAACTGGGTGGCAGCATCTCCAACCACCAGAAAGTACATTTTGGAGGGATCGATGTATTTTACCGCATAATCCCGAAGTTTTGCTGGTGTAAGTTCTTTTAATAAAGCTTCTTCTTTTTTGATGTAATCAAAAGGCAGGTTGTATGAAGAAATATTCCTTATCATACCAAGCAAATCGCCAAGTGTTTCAAATCTTAAAGCATTTCCTTTCATCAGCGCCGACTTTGTAAAATCGACATATTCCTGCGGAATTTCCTGCCGGTATTTTTCCATTTCGGTTTTGAAAATAGTTGCCGATTCAAGCGTTGAGTTAGTCCTCACTTTCGACGAGGCAACAAATGAACCTGAGCTTCTCCCTCCCGAGAAAGATGAGCGGGCGCCATAAGTAAAACCTTTTTCTTCCCTGAGAATCAGGTTAAAAATGCCATTAAACGAACCACCCAGTTTGTAATTGGCAACTGTTGCAGCATAAAAATCGGGATTAGTGCGTGGTAGTCCCGGTGCGCCAATGCTGATAACCGACTGTTTTGCTCCCGGCATATCGACAAAATATATTTGTGATTTTGCCGGAGGTGCGGGAAGTGTGTATTTCGGAACCTCAACTTTTTTGGCTTTCCAGTCTTTGTTCAGGTTGGCAAGCGCTTTTTCAACCCGCTGTTTATCAATATCACCCACAACAAGGAAATCGGATATTGAAGGCGAAAAATATTTGGTGTAATAATCTTTCAAATCGTCGATAGTGATAGAGGAAACAGTTTCTTCAGTTCCCGATGCATCCATTGCCAGAATATTATCGCCAAAGATGAGTTTGTTCAGATTGCTTGAAGCCAGATAATCCGGACTGGCGGCATTTCTCTTCAGGTTATTGATTACGCGGCTTTTTGCCAACGCAAACTGTTCTTCATCCCAACGCGGTTCAAGCAACATTTCCTCAACCAATGCCAGTGTTTTTTCAAAGTTTTTTTCGAGTGTGCTTACATTAATAGAAATATTTTCATCGCTTGATGAAAAATAAATCGAAGTACCGAGCAATCCGATTGCCAGTTCCAGTTCCTCTGGCGTTTTGGTTTTGGTGCCTTCATTCATCATTGACGCCAAAAGACTTGCAAGTCCGGCTTTTTCAACACTGTCGAACAACCTGCCACCTTGAATGGTAATGGAATATTGTACCATTGGAAGTTCGCTTTGTTTGATTCCCAACAGTTTCATTCCGTTTGAGAGTGAACCTGTCCAGGGTTTTGGAATGGTCACCTCGGGGTCGGGACCAATTGGCGGCATCACAGAGCGGTCGATTTTTGCCGGAGTTTTGATGATGGTTTCTTTTTCAACTGCGGCTGTTTTTACCTCGGCAGCTTTCGAGGGATCTTCCTCTTCAATACCAGCATTTACAGCACCTTTAACCGCCAGGGTTGCCTGTCCTTTGGGAACAAAGTTGGTTTCGATGAAGTTTTTCCCTTTAATATATTTTTCATAAACCGATTTAATATCATCTGCTGTGACATTCATAAAACCGGCCAGTTCTTTTTCGTAATACTGCGGATCGCCGGTATTCATCGTGTATTCAGCCAGGGTAAAAGCTTTCCCCTGCACACTCGAGAAACGGCTGACAAAACCGGTTTCATAACTGGCTTTTATACGTTCCAGGTCTTCCTCGTTGAAACCATCTTTTTCGAATTTGGCAAATCCTTCGAAAATGGCATTTTCAACTTCGGTGAGGTTGATACCGGGGTTGGCAGTAACTGAAATGGTAAACGAACCGGCAAGTTCCTGAGAACCATTGCGGGCCATCACCCTGGAGGTAAGTTTTTTGTCTTTTACCAGAACTGTATATAGTGGAGATTTTTTGGTACCGGCCAATAATTCACCCAAAAAGTTGAGAGCATAAGAATCTTTTGAAAAGCGTTCAACAGTTGGGAAAACCATGGTTAGCATCGGGGCTTTGGCAAAATTGTCTTCGTGGTAAAGTTTTTTTGTTTCCGAAAGAGTAACATTCATCGGTTTTCTTTTTTCCACATTTTCACCTTTTGGAATTTCGCCAAAATATTTTTCCACCCATTTTTTTACTTCAGCTTTTTCGTAGTCGCCGGTAATAACAAGGAAAGCATTATTCGGCGAATAAAACTTCCGGTGAAAAGCCTTCACATCATCAACCGTTGCATTGGTGAGATCAGCCATTTCACCGATAACGGTCCAACTGTAAGGATGTCCCTTGGGATAAAGGCTTTTCAGAATCAAACCCTGGTTAAATCCGTAAGGTGCATTGTCGTAACTCTGGCGTTTTTCGTTCTGTACTACATTCTGCTGGTTGACCAGTGAGTTCTGAGTAACTGTATTTTCAAGATATCCCATTCGATCTGATTCCATCCAGAGTGCCATTTCCAGTGCATTTTTCGGAACCACTTCGTAATAATTGGTTCTGTCCTGACTGGTGCTGCCATTTAAAGTTCCACCAGCACCCTGTATGTTTTTAAAGAGTTGGTCTTCGGGAACATTTTCCGAACGCTGGAACATCATGTGCTCAAACAAATGGGCAAAACCAGTTTTTCCTTCGGTTTCGCGCGAAGAACCAACATGGTAATAAACGGCGACCGATGCGATTGGGTCCGATTTGTCTTCGTGCAACACCACAGTCAACCCGTTTTCGAGGGTATATTTCTCAACTTTAATTGAAAAGGCGGCATCTTTATCTTTTGATTTACAGGGAAGTAAAAATGTAAGGATAAAAATCAGTGATAACAAAATATTTTTTTTCATAGGTTTAAATTTAAAAATTAGCTGATGATTGTTATTGGTGTACGAATTTAGCAGATTTTAATATTCTGTAATCAGACTTCAGAAATCTTTTTAAGTTTTATGCAACTTTGCTACTTAAAACAAAAAAAGCCTCACAAAATGTGAAGCTTTTTACTTGAGCGGGAAACGAGACTCGAATGCTGACGCTATGGTCAGCATCCTGACTTTCCTGACCATGAGCGTCAGGAAACGTCAGGGCTCGCGACACCGACCTTGTATTTATTTATAAATTGAATTGTTCTTTCTCTCGAGAGATTTCTTAGTTTCCGCTCAAGAATTAGTGCTTCGCCTCGTGTTTCTTTTATACTAATCCAAACCAGTGTCCAGGGCACACCATTTTTTGTGGCTTTTTCCTGTCCGTTGTTATGCCGCTTTAGCCTATCAACCAAATCAGACGTTTGCCCCTTGTAATAAGAATCAATTGAAGAAGAATACAAAATGTAAACGTAATATCTCATAATAAAAAAAGGAAGCTTTATACTTCCTCTTAAATTCTGAGCGGGAAACGAGACTCCCCGTCTGACCGGTCATCCGGGCAGGGAACTCGCGACCCCGACCTTGGCAAGGTCGTGCTCTACCAACTGAGCTATTCCTGCAAAAGTACCCGGGGCGGGACTTCCCGCCTGACCGCATAGTCGGGCAGGGAACCCGTACGAACATAATGTTCATTGGATTTTAAGTCCCGTGGTCAAATTGTATTTGTCCTTGCCAATATTTTATTCAATTTACGTTTCCCCGCAGCAGTTTTGTAATATTTTTCCATTTTTCGTGCATCTGTTAAATCCCCTACCTTTTCAGTGTAAATCAAAATCCAGGGCAAATGCCCTTTAGTGAATTTTGATTTCCCTCCATTGTGTTGCTTCAACCTTGACTTTGGGTCAAATGATAAACCAACGTACCATATTCCATCTCGTTCACTTTCAATTACATAAATAAAATATTCTGATTGCATTATGCTTAGTAGTTTGTTTTTGAAAAATCCCGTTGAAATTAATCCAAAAGAAAGAATGTATGATAAATGAACTCGCAGTAATAAAAATACAGTTGAAGTAATAAGAGGCTGAAAAAGAATTTTTAATATAAAAATTCCCTGATTCGTTCCATGTTAAAAGCAAAAAGCCGCATAAACAGCGGCTTTTATACTTCCATAAGTACCCGGGGCGGGACTTGAATTTAAAGATATTTGCGTCTGATTATCAGAATATTACAAACAAATCAATCTCGTTAAGTAACGGATTAGTAACGATTAAAAATGTTCCTAATATGTCTCATAATGTCATAGAACTTTCTCTTGTAGCTTGTGATTACAAATTTACAAAAAAAACTTTATAAAAAGGTCTTCGTTATACAAATCAGTGCAGCAAATGTAAGGTATAGCCACTTTTTATAATAAGTTCAAATAAAATCAAATGGCAACTGCCTCATAATCTATTCAATATAAAATTAAACCAAAATAAATCATACCCAACTTGGTGACAACTTGTCAAATAAGAATTTTCCATAGCCTCATTTTTGCTAAAACAAAATTTAGGAAATATGGAACTGATAACATTTGAAAGTAAAGCGTACCACGAACTTGTTGGTAAAATCGATAAAATAGCAGGATACATTGCAAAATGTGAAACATCTGCTTCAATTGAAGAGAAGGAAATTTGGCTGGACAGTAACGAGTTGGCCGAATTGCTAAAAATAAGTACCAGAACACTTCAACGTCTCCGTAAGGACAACCTGATAAGTTATTCCATCCTTCGGGGAAAATGCCTTTACCGATTGTCTGATATTGAAGAATCCCTCCGGGAAAGGTTAATCCCCAGCGACCCAAAAACCCTGGAAGACTTTCGTAAAAAATATATGCTTCATAGTAACAAACAATTTTAAAATCCAACATCATGCTGTACATCGACAAAAATACATTTGAAGCCTGGATGGAGCGTATTCTGGAAAGGATTGAGATGCTAAACAAAAAAATTGAAAAACTCAACAATACCAAAAATCAATTGAATGGTGACTCCCTTCTGGACAATCAGGATTTATGTTTATTGCTTAAAGTGAGTAATCGCACGCTTCAACGTTACCGAAGTTCCGGAATCCTTCCTTATAAACGCATCCAGCAAAAAACCTATTATTTGGAGTCGGATGTCCATAAATTTATCAGCCAGGAGTTTGTATACAGGAAAAGAAATTAGGGAGGGGTAATCCCTCTCTTTTTTTACAAAAAAATAGAATTCAACCAACTTTAATCCTCTGTTCCAAAACTGAATTACCATTTAATTGAACTGTTTCCTTTTCACCTTTTTCAGGTTGTTTATCATTCAACGAAAGCTGAATTTTTCTTTCCAATGAAGATAATTCCGATTTTAGCTGTTTTAATTTGTCTTCCTTTTTCCATGAGCCATTTACAACCTCTTCGAAGACAGGAAGGTCTTTCGCTGCTTTTTCAGCGTACATATTGTGATTCTCAATCAGTGATGGTATCCTTTCCAGGGCCTTTAAAAAATTAAGGGCTGCAAGTGTTGGGTCTTTTGCAATGTGACCGTTATTATACGAATATTTTATTCCACCCTGCCCTTCAACAAAAAAACGGTTTTCCTTAAAATCAAAACCATCTTTCATGCTGGCTTCTGTTTTTACAAGGATTTTAAAACCGTAAAGCGTTCCTATTTTTCTATACTCATCGTTGGTTCGGATATTTTCATTCATCTCGTTTAATTTTAGCCCGATTGCCTTTGGGTCAGGGCCATTTACACCATTGATTTGAATTAGATTTAAAATATTTCCGGAATCGTCTTTTTGAACACGATTCATCAAAAAATCCCAATCATTTTGCATTCGGGATACCATTTTATTATTCCCTTCAATACTCTGTTGAATATCTTCCAACCTGAAACGGGCCGAAGATTTGCTTCGATTAAATGCTTGTCGCTCACTTTCCAAAGTTGTGATTTGTTTTTCCAGTTTGGCTTTTTCCAATAAATCGGTATTGCCGGAAAGGATTGCCACATATTCAGAAAAATTCATACCTGACTTTTCATCTAAACTTCCTTCATCGATAGTTCTTTTCCCCAGATTATTGGATTTTAATTGTCCGATAAAAAGCTGTTTGTTATGAAGCAAGTTGAACTTGTACGAATCGAGGCTTTTTTCAACTGCGTAAATAATTACATCCACTTTATTCTCAGCACAGAATTTGGCAATTTCGTTGCCCCTGCGGATTGCCCTGCCTTCCCTTTGTTCCAAATCGGAAGGTCGCCATGGCGAATCCAAATGATGAAGGGCAACAGCCCTCTTTTGAGCATTCACGCCTGTTCCCAACATGTCGGTTGAGCCAAACAAAACCCTTATCCGTCCTTCGTTCATCGCTGCAATCATTGATTTTCTTGCCTGTTCCGTTTTAGCCTCCTGAATAAAACGGACTTCATGTGCAGGAATATTATGGTCTTCAACCAACTTCCGTTTTATTTCACTGTATGGGGACCATTCACCCGGTTTGTATGTGCCCAGGTCAGAGAATACAAATTGTGTCCCTTTGTATTCATGGTACTTTTTATAGTAATCCGATATTTGGGTAGCACAATGTGAGGCTTTGTTATCAATGTGATCTTGATAATGTGGGCTTATCATCCGCATATCCAGGGACATTTTTCGGGCATAGTTTGTTGCAATTAACATCCTGGCTTTTTCTTCCTGCTCCGAAAGTGGTGCCCTTCCCAATAAGGTTGCATCCCCATTTTTTGCAAAGGCAACCAGTTTTTGAATAAATTCTTCCTGTTGGGGCGTTGGTGGGATATTGTAGAGGATTTCATTCTTTTCCGGCCGGTCAATTCCTATATGTTTTGCCGTCCTGAAATCCGTTATTTCATTATAAAATGCTGCAAGCTCAGGAACTTTAATAAAATACCTAAACCGTTCCTTTTGAACAATCTCATTGGTTACCGAAAATTCATAATCAGTAGTTTTTTTGGCATAAACTGCTGCCCAGGCATCAAAGGTTTTTATTTGTTGCCGCTCCATTTCTTTTGGTCTCAGGTATTTAAAAAGAAGAAATAACTCTGTTAGAGAATTGGAAATTGTTGTCCCTGACAAAAAAGTAGCCCCCAAATCTTTTCCGGTTCTTTCCTGAATGGTCCGGATGGCAAAAAGCATGTTCAATGCCCGTTGGCTTCCCAGTGGATTACCCATTCCTGCAACCCTGTCATGGCGGGTATTGAACATCAGGTTTTTAAACCTGTGGCTTTCATCAACAAAAAGTTGGTCAATTCCCATCATTTTAAAGTCAACCACATCATCTTTTTTATTCTCAATTTCGTGGGCTATGGTTTTGAGTTTTACTTCCAAATTTTGTTGCCGTTTGAGCAATCCCTTTAACATGCCCCGCGAAACGTCCCCTCCCTGTTGACGGACAACCTGAAGGTTTTCTTCCACGCTGTCCAATTCAGCTTGTAAAATCTTCTTTTGTACTTCCGGGGATTGAGGTATCATCCCAAACTGTTCGTGAGTCAATATTACTGCATCCCAGGAGTTGTTTTTTATTTCGTGAAAGATTTTCATCCGCCTGGCAGGGGTAAAATCCTGCTTGCCCGGATATAGGACTTTTGCATAAGGATAAGCTGCCCTGAAAGTCTGGGCAATTTCGTGGATATTGGCTTTTAAACCGACAATCATAGGCTTGTTTGCCAGTTTTAAACGTTTCATCTCATACGCACCGCAACACATTATCAAAGTTTTTCCCGAACCAACTTCATGGTCGCAAATGCCGCCACCGTTTTGTTTCAACATCCAAACGGCATCTTTCTGGCTTGAATACAAATTGGGTATCCCCAGCGCTTTTAAATCAAGTCCGGGTAAAGTTTGGTGAGAGCCATCGTATTTTGGACGAACATAACAATTGTATGTTGAGTTGTAAAGATTAGCCAGTCGGTCTTTAAATTGCGGTGTTTGCTCTCTTAGCCATTCAGAAAACCCATTCCTTATTTCATCAATTTTGCTGTTGGCCAGTTGCATGGCTTCGGCGTCCCTAACTTTTACCTCTTTATCGCCAACAATTATATTTTTTGTGATATTTGGTGTTGTATTCACCAGGGCATGTTTCATTAGTGCCACCCCATCAAAAAGACGGTTTTGCGATTTTATGGCATATTTTTCATAAATATTGGCATTTGTAAATTGTGCTTTAACTGAAAATTCATCAACCGAAGGGGAAAAATGGATATTTGTTTCTGTTTTGAATAAGTGCGATGCATACTGGCTGTAAATATTTGCCGGAATCCACCTTTCCCCAAAATTAAAATCCAATTCATCAAAAGGAATTGATTGTGGTTTTGCATTTTGAAGAACTTTTAATGAATCTTGTGCAAGAATATCGTTTGGATGCTCCCTCAGATAATCTTCAATTTTCTCCGCTTTTTCAACTACATTACCAGCTATAAATTTATCCGCCACTTCGTAGTTTTGAACCAGAGGATTAAAATAAATTCGTGCATGAAGTTCTTCAACCAATTCTTCCCTGCTTTTTCCTTCCAATAACGAAAGCATATAAGCAATATTCACTTCCCCAAATTTGTTTAACGAAGCTGCAAGGGCTTCTTCTGAGTTTTCAACATGTTCGAGTTGGTTTGGGTTAAATGCAACCGGATGATGAAAAATATCGGCTTTAACAAGTTCCCCATTTATTCCCCGTTCCAATGCAAGGATTTCATTAGCCCCTGAATCCATTTTTAATAATCCGAGGTTTTTTGCATCATTCAAACATCCGTATTTTGCAACAAAACTGTCATAATGTGCATTCAGTAAATTACGGCTGGAATCGTCTTCCTTTAGGTCATTGGCTTCGTTATTATAAAGTTTATGGTAGGTATCCCTGACATCAATATATAGTTGTGCTTTTGACTTTTGAAGTGGGTTTAATTTCAGTAGTTTGAATGTTGCAACTTCTCCATCTACCTCTTTTAGGAATCCAACTTCCCCATTATCCCTGACCAAACTTCCAACTTTGTAATGGGTTTCCAACAAACCATTAAACTTCCGAAGCTCCGGGAGTTGAGGTAATTCTCTTATTGTTTCTTTATTATTGGTATTAACCGGTTGAGAAAACAGGTTTAGCTGTTTGCCGTTTGTTTTAGGGGATTGGCGTTTGTGAATCGGGTTGTGTTGTGTCCGTTCTTGTGGGCTAAAATCAAACAAATCGTATAATGTAAGCGGGGCTTGTTCACTATTTGCGGGTTTTGTTGCAATATTTTTCTCAGAAATTACGAGTGTTTGGTTAACGGGTTTGATGTTCTTTTGAAAAAGGTTAAAGTCTAAGTTTTTATCCAAATCTGCCTGGAGCATTTTTTTAAGGTCGGCGGCGATACCCTCAATCCCTCCGTCATGAATAGAAATCCGTGCCGGTTTTCCATACGGATCGGTATCCAGATACGCCTTTGTTTGAACTATTCGTGCTGCATCCTGAAAGTAATCACTGACCATAATTCCGTCTTTCTGTTTGCGGCTATGGATAAAGTCCTCTTCCTGAGAACTAATCGATGTTTTATATGGATTCTTTTGCAATACAATTAAGTCGCTTCCCACCTCCGTCCCTGCATATTCCGTGAACAGATTATTGGGTAAACGAATGGCGGAAACAAGGCTACATTCACCCATCAACCAATTACGGACCGGCTGGTTATTCATGGAGTTCATTAACCCTTGTGAGGTAATAAAAGCAAGGATTCCCCCATCGCGAAGAACGTCAACCGCTTTAATAAAGAAGTAGTTGTGAATGGATTGTGTTGCATATTTTTTGGCTATCAAAGATGATGATCGAAATTCCGGATCAAATACTGCGACATCACCAAAAGGGATGTTCGACGAAACCACATCAAAATGATTATTGTAACGGCTTTCAATTTCTTCAAAACCCATTGTCCTCATTTTGTCGTTGGGGTAGAGATGTGAAAGTAATTTGCCGGTAAGTAAATCCTTTTCTATTCCTGTTACCTGTGTTGAATTATTTTGATTTTTAAAAGCTGAAATAAATTCTCCCATTCCTGCGGATGGGTCAAGGAATTTTGTTGGCGAAACACCTTTTTCATTTAATGTTTCTGCTAAAACCTGAACAAGCTCGGGAGGTGTATAAAAAGCGGTTAAAATAGAGTTCTTCAGGCTACCCAGATATTGTTTGTATTGCTGATCCGATTTCGAGTTCTTCCTTAGTATGTCGTGCAATTCAGCAACCAAAGGGAACAGTTCCACATCCGAATTTGGCCAGTGTGCAATATCAGAAAGGTTTTCAACCGGGTTCAAGATACATTTTAAAGCCCCAAAACCAGAATACTGTTTCAGGGCTTTAATTTCTTCTGGCGTTGGGCTTCTTTTCTCTTTTTCCAATTGAAAACAGAGTTTTATAGCCTCATTATTTGCACCGAAGTGTTTTTCTTTATTGAAGCTCATTTTCTTCTAACCATATTGAGAGAACTCCTGTCAGCTCTGCGTAAAGACTTGGAAAATCGGTGCTGTAAGCAAATTCATCGTTTAACGGATATTTGGAAAACACAGCTTCCATTTTTGGAAGGAGTTTAATTGCAAACTCCTTTGCTTCACCCATTGGAATTTCTCCTGAAAACTCGTTCCAAATAACGGTTACAAGTGTATCGTGTTTTGAAAAATGAAGCCCTTTATAAAGTACTTCATGTGCCAGTTCTTCGGCTTCGACCTGATTGTATCCGTTGGTTATTGCTTCGGAATATGTTTCAGCGGCCTGGTCGCCACAGGAGTTTATCAGCTTGGTATCATTGGTTAATTCAGGATGGCTTTCGTACAGGAAATGGAGCAGGGAGAGTTTAAACCATGATAGTTCTTTTTGCGTGTTTTTCATGACTATGGATTTTTTGTATGAATGATTTTGTTTAATTGTGGATAAGAATGGCGTCCGGGAATCACACCCGGACGCCGACAATGGGATGAAGTATTGTTTTCCCATTGGCAAATCTGTAATTCCGGATTACATGGAATGTGCTTTTGAACGGTTACGTTGTGTGGTTTGCTGCTGTTCTGATGGTTGCAACTGTTCTTTTGCCAAAGGTTCTTTTACATCTTTGGTTGCCTCATTTGTTTTTCCTCCTGAATTGACTGCCACCTGTGTTTCGCTTTTGTTGTCCGGTTTTACCTCTGCACCTTTCGTTTGGGCTTTATCGGGATTCCACTTGTAAAAATCGAGCTTGCCTTTTTCATCGTTTATTTTAACGTATGCATTGAAATCCTGTCCCTTTTTGTCTTTCATTCCGGTCACATAAATTGTTTCACGCTTTTCAAGTTTTTGTTGCTGTTCTGCGTTCAAATCTTTTCCAAGCAAGGAATTCGGAATCAATACCGGTTTCTGTTCAATGGTTTTCTCTTCATGTTTTTGTTGTTGTTCAAAACGAAAACCGAGGCCACGTTTATCTGCATCAATTTGCAGATGTGCACTGAACTCATTCCCACTTTTTGCTTTCATTCCTTCCAAATAAACGGACTTACCTTCTGCCAATTCTTTCTTTTGCTTTTCATCCAACTGAACACCTTTAATATTATCCGGTATAATTATTTTATCAGCTCTTGCTGCCACAAGTTCATTGGTCAATTTATCAATGGAAAGATAAACCGGTGTTGATTCGCCTTCTTTGTATTGTGGATGGATAATCCGTCCGGCATTGCCCGTTTTAAGGAGGTTGTTTTTGTCTTCATCGGTTAGGGTTACACCAAAATATGGTTTGTCCAGTTCCGGTTTGTTGCGGACTGCGTAAACAGCAACTTTATAGTTATCATCGGCATCTTTTCGGAAAGCAAGTCGGGCATCGGTGTGAATAGTGATATCATCCGTTTTTAAAGTGATAGGTATTAATCCCGGAGATTTCTGATAGTTCAGCATGGCATCCAGATTTTTGGTATTCTTCAGAAAATCCTTTGAAACGCCCAACTGTTCCAATTGCTTCCAGTCGATTTTACTTTCGTCAATCAGGTTGCCTTTTTCCTGTTTTTCTTCCTTCTTCAAAAACTGTTCGGGCTGAACTTTGTGTTTTTCCAGCATTTCTTTGTTTGAAGAAACTTCCGGATTCTTTAGCATCTTATCCAATACAACTGCTGTTTTCTCTACTAAATTGGCTGGCACCACGAAAAACTGAAAATCCGTAGGGTTTTTATACTGCCGCTGGAAATTTGTAAAGAAGTTTTCCAAAGGATTTCCGTTCCTGTCGATTTTCAGAAAACTCTCCGAATTGGCTTGTTTCGGAGCTTCTGTTTTTAATTTCCCGTCTTCCCCAAAACCGGTTACAACATTTAGCTTACTCTCGCTTTTTTCTTTGACCAGTAATACATTTTGGTCACTCATTTTTTGTTCCATAATACATTTGTTTTAATGTTAAAAACTTAAATGTATCGGAGTTTTTTCTTAAAATATTGGTTTTCAAGGGAAGTGGAAGTGTTTGGCTTGATGACCGTAGTATCTGTCTAAAAAAACATAAAAATTAGCCTGTAATTAAATATGTATTTTTCAATTTTTTCATTAATTTGTTGGCAAAGAAACTAAAAAGTTAAAGTTGCATATGACTATCATTAAAAGAAATTAAGTTTAATTATTGGGCTAAATATTTCTTTCAAAAAATTCTTAATTGGGACAATTTTAAACAATAAATGGTATAAACATTGTGCGATTTTCTCTTCAAATTATTTGTGCTCCTTCTGTCGATTTATGGTTGTGATAACTGACACTTAACCTATTTATCAATACAGGCTATTCTAATGATTTTTAACAAAATCCTTTATAATTAGTGATTTATAAATTTTTAAATAAGATTCAAACCCAACGGCTTAATGAGAAAACTCACGGATATGAGATTTTTTCAGGTTCTGAAGTATTCTTCAGAATCCAGAGCCGATATGCAAAAAATCGAGGAATACTATGAGGAATTTATTGAGGTCTTATTCCAGGAGAGTAAAAACCCCAAAAACCTTTTTGATTTTTTCAACCAGCAATGCTACATACGTGTTTAACTAAAGGAGTTGATTGCTAACATTGATTATATCGACGAACAACTTATAAAAAATAAGTGCATAAAAAAGGCTCTTGAACTTTTGGAGTTTCAAATAAATTTAACTGAAAAAAGATTAAAGGTAACCTTTGAAAACCCCAGCCAGCATATCACAACCAAAAATCTTGTGGAGCCCAAAATACGTTGGACCGGTTCAATTATTGAATTAGTTGAATTGGGTTATGCATTATTGGCCTCTAAAAGTATCAACGATGGCTATGTAGATATTAAAGAGTTGATGAAATTTTTGTCTGAGATGTTCGATTTTGATGTAAAGGGTTACTATCATGCTTATCACAGTATCAAACAACGCGCTGGAGACCGGACACTTTATCTTGACAAGCTAAAAGATAGGTTAATGAACAAAATGGATAGTGACGACAATAAATAAATTGTTCCGTTTTAATCCTTATGCTTTTTCATCAAATGCGCCAACTCCGGGTTATTCTTAATCCTGTCCATTTCAACAGCAACAATTTGTTTAGTTTCATCTTTTATGCGGAGGTAATTAACTTCAATTTGTTTTTTCATCTGGTTGTTGCCAAACTCGTCGATAAAATTTGTAATTACCGGTATCTCTTTATAGGTTCTGGTTTCTTTGGCAACTTTATCATTATCAACCACAATCTCTGCATGAAATATCTTTTGCTCAATCCGTTCATCGAAATTGTCGGAGATTGCGCCTACAAAAGTCCCCTGGGTAAGGTTACTGATTTTGGAGCCGGGAATCAGTAAATCCATTTGAGTATTAATGGAAGTAGATTTATCCTGACGATTAATGGTCATAGATTGTCGTTTTTGCAATACTTTCCCAAAACGTTCGGAAAGTGTTTTAGCCGTTTCGCCAACCACCTGACCACTAAAAATATTACCAACAGTATTCATTACCACTTTGGCTTCTTTGTCGCCATAATCACGGTTTAGTTGTGAAAAATCCTGAAATCCCAAACAAACTGCAACTTTGTTACTCCGTGCTGTGGCAATCAGGTTATCCAATCCCCGAAAGTAGATTGTGGGGAGTTCGTCAATAATAACAGAACTTTTCAATTGGCCCTTTTTATTTATCAGTTTTACTATCCGTGAATTGTAAAGACCCAGGGCGGCAGAATAAATGTTTTGTCGGTCGGGATTATTGCCGACGCAAAGTATTTTCGGTTCGTTTGGATTATTAATATCCAAAGTAAAATCGTTTCCCGACATTACCCAATATAATTGAGGGGAAATCATCCTTGAAAGCGGGATTTTTGCGCTGGCAATCTGTCCCTGCAACTGGTCTTGCGCACCACCTTCCCATGCATCCATAAATGGGGAGAGGTAGTTCTCCAATTCGGGATAAGAAGTAAGGATGGTGAAAATGTCGGCGTACTTTTTATTTAAAAACTCAATGGCATGAGGGAAGGTGCAGTATTTACCACCTTTATATATTTTCAGGTACCAGATAATGGCGGCCAAAAGAATTATTGGCGATTCAACAAAAAAATCGCCCTGCTTTTGAATCCATGTTTTATTCAGGTTCAACATAATTGTATATGCCGATTCGTAAGCATCCGAAATATCGGTCATAAACTCCTGTGCAATCGGATTACACCTGTGGCTTCGTTCAGGATTGTCAAAATTAATGACGTAAAATTTGGGGGCGACTATATACTTATCGATGTTTTTTAACAAAGTATTGTAGGCAATTACGCTAAGGTCGTCATATTTGTAATCGTAAATGTACATGCTAAAACCTTTACAGATTTGCTGCTTGATATAGCTGTTAACTATGGCATAGGATTTTCCGCTTCCAGGAGTTCCCAATACAATGCTTGCCCGAAACGGGTTGACCACATTTATCCAGCCGTCATGGATTTTGCCTTTATATTGAAAACGTGTGGACATATTTATGGAATATTCATTTTCCATCAATCGGGTTTCCTGCATAAAACTTTCGTTTTCATTGTTAAAAACATCTTCCATCAGGTTGTTTTTGAGCAAGCGGCTCATCCATAATCCTGCTTTCAAAAGAAAGATGTACCCGAACGAAAGAATAAAAACATATAATGCCGTTCGGTTCATTAATGGAAGTGATAACTTCAGAATCCATCCGTTAAAGAAGAATAAAATAATCCCCGTAATAAGAAATACATTAATCCTTGTCCATGTAATTTTTTCTTCTTTTACTCCTCTTGTACCCAAACAGGATAGTGCGATAAAAAGAACGCAAGTGAATTTTGTCCAAAGTGGATTCGAAAACAATCCGGTGGTCCTTTGAAAATTCAAAAGGATTTTATCCACCACCTCCACATTTATATCAGTAACTTGAAATGCCTCATAACAGAACCAGTAATTATGGATAATTACAATTAGGATACTTACTGCCCTTAGTAATTCCATAATCTTCGCAAGACTTCTTACATCATCTTCGTTTTGCATAGTTTTATATATTTCGTTTACGTTTTTCCTTTCTTTTCATTCTTCTGATAAAAGCTTCCTCTTCGTAATTTTCGCCTTGGTTTTCAATGCCCAATAATCTTGAAAGATTTTCAAATGATGAGCTTGCTTCCTTTGTCGATTGAGGTTGTTTTTGCTCAGTTGAAGGTGTTTCGTCCTTAGTTTGTTCCTGCTGATTAAATTTCTCGTTAAATATATTGGCAGAAAAATCTTTGCCCAATCGTGAGCCATTAAAAACAAATTTCTGTTTGTGGTCGATAAATGTTACACCATAAATACGCCCAGAATCATTTTTACGAAATAGAACGGAGATTCCATTTTTTAAAAGTTGCCTTTCAAAATCTTTCTGATTGTTACAGTTTTGGATGGCCTTAGTAATTATTGCTTTAGGGCGTTCTTTAATTTTCCTGTTTTTGAAGAGCTCCTGAGATTTTTCCATCTGCTTTTGAAGAGCAGTGCTACCAACTATTTTTCCAATTTTTGATGATTTAATGGGTGTCCCATTAACTTGGCCATTCTCATCCAGTGTGGCGTAAACAATTCCGGTGTAGGGCTTGCCCTGAAATTCGCCCTTTACTTCAGAAACATGTACATTATAAATAGAGAGCAAAGCTTTGTATTCGTTAAATGTTTGGAAATGCCATGAACGGGAAACCGGGCGAACTACATTTGCAATTTGATGTTTGATATTTCCCTTTTTGAAATCCACCTTTTTAAGCGCAAACCCTTCGGTTTTTTGTTTTTCATTGGCTGGGATTAATCTGTGTTTCTTTTCCAGGTCACGACAAATGCGCATAGACAAACGGTGCTGAAAATTGTCCCGAATCATTTTGCCGGTTTCATCCATTTTTACAGAAACAATATGCAAATGGTGTCTGTCAATATCCTCGTGTTTGTACACAATAAATGGTTGATTTCCGTATCCCAATTTCTGCATGTATTCCTGTGCGATTTCAGAAAGCTGTTCATCGTTCAATTTGTCTTTTGGGTCTGGATTCAGTGAAATATGGATGATTGGATTTTCAGTCCTTTTATTGGCAAGAAGATAAGGTTCAAAAGAATTCGTGCAAATCCCAATTCCAAAGTTTCCATTGGGCGGCTCTATCATATTGTTGACAAATAAAACTTTTGCATTACCCTCTTTTACCTTCTGGTGGTTATATGCCAATGCACTGTAAAGCGAACTTCCTGAACCTATTTTTGCAACCATTGTTCCTCAAATTCTTTGGTTAAATCCATGATTTGTTTGTTGATTGCTACCAGTTCGAAGGTTGCTTTTTCGAGTTGATACAAGAATGCCAATGCCTTTTTTTCGGCAAATGTGTTTTTAATTGCTTTTGTAACCTGATTGTAATTCACCCCAATTGCACGGAATTGCGAATAAAAAGAAGTAAGGCGCATGTAATAATCCACTGTTCCTTTATCAATTTTTACGACTTTAACTGGTTTCTCAAATAGGCTCGCTGTAATGAAATGTGCTTTTATCACCATTCCAGATGCTTCAAAAAGGGAAAGAAACCGGGCATTTTCTACATCGTTTAAACTGATTGCGTAGCGATGTTTGCAGGGGTCTTTTTTGGGTTTCCGCCCGCCTTTGTGTTTTCGTCTGTTTTCTGTTGTCATGTTATCCAATTTTTTGGGCATTAAACGTTATCGAAATTCTCATTAAAAATCCCCGACTTCGGAGGGCGATTTTCCCCAGAGGGGCAAGTGGTTCCGAGTTGCTCGGAACGTTTTGAGTAACTCAAAACACAACTTGCCGTGTGCCAATGCACACCGTTTTTAGCGTTGATAAAGTTTAATGCCTGCGTTATCATTTTTCAGTTTTTTTTTCTTGTTTAAAAATCTTTCGGGGTCAAAGTTACAGGGACGTTTTTGAAAAGTAATAGTTTAGTTATCAGTCAAAAGCAGACAGCTAAAGTCAAGTGGTTCCAGACGTTTACAAAACAGGTTTTTCGATGGTTTTTTGATGTTGATTTGCAATAAGGTTTGATTATTTAATCATGTGATTGCTCATTAAAACATTGAGGCAATAAATTACCCAGGAGAACAAATGACTAATGAAATAATGGAACAAATGAATGCTCAATAACTAAAGCAATTATTCAATTGCTGAATTGATTGAACGACAAAATGATTAAACGCTTGTTTGAACAAACAATTAAACAGTTTATCGTTAAAACGCTTAAACATTTAAACAATAAAATAAGCAATTGAATACGTGAACATTTAAGCATTTATTTGAGCAATCAGTTGAATATTTAGACAAGCAAACAATTGATTAATGTATAAAACAAAAATTACGAACATGGAAAAGGAAACATTATTTATTGCTTTCAGCACCCAAAAAGGAGGCGTGGGCAAAACAGCATTTACGGTTTTAATGTCGAGTTATTTGCACTATTTAAAAGGTTTGGAAATTGCAGTTGTTGATTGCGACTACCCGCAGCACAGCATTTTTGAAATGCGCCAGCGCGATATGGAACAGGTAATGAAAGATGACTTTTACAAACAGATGGCTTACGAACAGTTTACTACGCTAAAACGCAAAGCATACCCGGTTGAAAAAAGTCACCCCGATAAAGCCATTTCATTGGCAGAAGAATTAATTGACCAAGCCCTTAAAAAGCCGGACATCATCTTTTTTGACCTTCCCGGTACATTAAACAGTAAAGGTGTTATAAAAACCTTATCGGCAATGGATTACATTTTTTCGCCTGTTAGCGCCGACCGCGTGGTGTTGGAAAGTACATTAAAATTTGCCTCACTGTTGAATGAAAACCTTATTAGTGTAGGCAAGGGTAATATTAAGGGACTGCATCTTATTTGGAACATGGTGGATGGACGCGAAAAAAACGAACTTTATGAAGTTTATGAAAGCGTAATCGGCGAACTGGGCTTAAACATTTTGAAAACCTTTGTACCCGACTCGAAACGGTTTCGACGTGAACTTACCACCGGACACAAACCGGTTTTCCGCTCCACACTGTTCCCTATACACAAAAGCCTGCTAAATGGCAGTAACATTGATGTGCTGGCTGAGGAAATTCTACAAACCGTTAAACTACAATAAACATGGTTCGTAAAAAGCTTAACACTGATGAAATTGATGAGGAGTTTTTACTCTCAACAATTAACAACGACAAACCGGCATCGGAACAGAAAAAGGAGGCTGCAATACCTGAGAAGACTATGCAAAGGAAACGGCTACAAAAGGACGAGGGATATACTTCTATGTTTATTCAGCAATCAGATAGCAAGGCACGCTCCGGGAAGCTGGTTCCAATCCGACCGGAATACCACGAACGGATTTTGAAAATTGTTCGGGTGATTGGCAACGATGAAATAACAATTTTTAATTATATCGATAATGTACTGAGCCATCATTTTGCTGAGTTCCAGGAGGAGATTACCCTTAACTACCACGAAAAGAATAAGGATATTTTCTAACTCATTTGATATTACTATGAATGAAACACTTACAATTATCGGACTTCTAATCTTAAATGGGATTTTGATAAAAGCATTGATAGTCAGGAAGACTACACTTGAAAAAAAAGAAAGTCCAATTGACAGGCAAAACAATAAAAGTATTGTTGGTAAAAGCACTTTTGTCTTAAATACCAGCAAAAGTATTCCTCCCAAAACCGATACTTCGGGAAAATTGGATATTGAAGTCCCGTTGGATTATAAAACAGTTACCGACCTGATTGAAGAGCAGGAGGAACTGGAAAAGTTGGGGCTGCCTTCCGAATCTTCGTCTGACCTGACTTTTGAAGAAATGATGCAAGTAGTAAACGAGGTGGAAAACGAAAAACCTCAACATGCTTCCAAAACCGGCAAGCTGCTATACGAAAATGAAAATACGGATTGGGTGGAACAACTGGCATCTTCTTCCGGAAAGTACCAGAAACGAATTACTGATTTGATTGATTTGCATTTGGGGAAGCTGGTACAACCAGATACGAAAACAAAACACGATGATGGATTGAAGGGGTTTGATATTGGGATTTATGTGAGGTAAAATTGGGTTTATAAAAAATCTAATATTTGCCAAAATATTGTTTTATTGGCATTTATTGGATTTCTAATATTTGCCAATATTTTGTATATTTGGCAAAAATTAGAATTGAAATGCCAAAAATTATTGAAAATAGGTTGATAAAAGAATTCAAGGATAAAGGCTCGTTTACAAGAACAGAGCTTCTTGATTTCTTCAGACAGTTTGAGCCGGACCTAAAAGAAGGGACATTGGCATGGAGAATATATGACCTAAAAAACAGGAATATTATAAAACCGCTTATGCGTGGGCTTTACACTGTTTCATTCAAACCAAAGTACAATCCTGAAATATCGCAGGAGCTTTATAAAATAGCAGATAAAATAAGTTCCCGATTTGCAGATATTAAATATTGTTTATGGGAAACAGAATGGTTAAATGAATTCTCCCAGCACCAGTCAGGCAAAAAGATGATTTTAGTTGAAGTGGAGAAAGAATTTGTCGAATCGTTTTACTACGACTTGAAAGACAATTTCAAAAACGACATTTATCTGAATCCTGACGAAAAGGCGATTAACTTTTACATCTCGGAAAGCAACCAGCCTTTGATAATCAAAAATTTAGTAACCCGCTCCCCAATTGACATGCGGACTGAAAGGAAAATAGAAGTTTACACACCTTTGCTTGAAAAAATATTGGTTGACCTTTTTGCAGAAGAAAAACTTTTCTATCTATACCAGGGAAATGAGTTGGTCCACATCTTTGAAAATGCGATAAAATTATATACTGTAAACTTCACAAAGTTACTTAGTTACGCAAGAAGAAGAAAAAAGGAACAGGAAATAAAAATGTTTTTAACCTATCACATTCCCCACCTCGTAAAAGATATAATTCATGATTAAAGAAAAAAGTTTTACAGAAGAATGGCTAGATACATTCAAAAAACAAGCTGCCCATAAACGAATCGATAAAATCATTCTCGAAAAAATGATTTATGCCCTGCACTTGCTTGAACAATTAAGGGCGAATGGATTAGCCTTTACCTTTAAAGGGGGCACCAGTTTGGTTTTGTTATTGGAGGATGCAAACCGATTTTCAATTGACGTTGACATTATTTGCAATACAAAACGAGAGGAGCTTGAAGCAATATTAATGAAGGTTGTTGAGACCTCAAAATTTAAATCGTTTGAGTTGGACACGTACAGAAGTTACAAGCCAGGCGTTCCCAAAGCACATTATATTTTTGATTATGATTCCACTTCAAAAACAAAATATTCCGGGAAAATATTACTCGACATTCTTATTGAAGATTCCATATATCCGGAAACCATTGAAAAACCTATTATAACGAAATGGATTGAAACGGATTCGAAAACCATGGTAACAGTGCCTACGGTAGATTCGATTACCGGCGATAAATTGACTGCATTTGCGCCAAATACCGTTGGAATTCCATACATGAAAGGAAAACAATCTTTCGCTATGGAAATTTGTAAGCAGTTATTCGACCTGAACAAACTGTTTGATAAAATTGAAAATATAGGAATTGTTGCTGAAAGCTTTGACCGTTTTGCTAAACAGGAAATTGAGTACCGCAAAACAGAATATCCGGATTTAACAGTGGAACAAGTATTGAAAGATACGATTGATACTTGCTCGATTATTGCCAAACGTGGTCGTGGAGATGAAATGGAAAAAACGAATTACGCCCAACTTCAAAAAGGGATTGTTGCATTTGGTACCGGTTTTTTAATGTCGGGCAACTTTCGTATCGACGATGCTGTAGTTGCATCTGCAAAAGTTGCATACATGGCATCCAAACTACTTGTCAACGATTTAACACCCATCGAATATTACCAAGGAGAAGATATTAAACCACTGGATATTGAAAACCCGGATTGGAACTTTTTAAACCCTTTAAAAAGGCTGCCGGATAAATCGGCGTTTTATTATTGGTGGAAGGTTGTACGATTTTTAACTACGGTAAAAGAATAATGCTGCATAAACAAAATGAATTACACCCTAAACCAAAAGGATACTTTACTAACAGTATGGTTAACCGATTATGTAATATCATTTCAATGTTCAAATGATGTTTATTCTTCTAATATCATTTCCCTCCACTCATTCGGAAAGATTTCATTTTTAAAATATTTATGAGCCAATATTCTTAAAAAAGGAAATCCCGCTTCGTCTGTTCTATAATTTATTTTGTCAAATCCTTTTGATTTTGTTTTGGTTTTGAAATCTTCAAAAGTGCTTAATTGGGAAAAAGGACCTTCTATATAATATTCTTCATCCATGTGCCTTTCGAAAATAACCTGTTCAATATCAAAATCTTTTGAATTTGGATGAGCTATTTGTAGATGCATATTCTCTCCAATATGCTTTTTAAATTTTTCATACATATCTTTTGCATTAAATATTGCTAATACCTCAAATAGAACTGCAATAAGAATAGAAGAATCATCAATATATTCTTGAGGTTTAGAATTTGAACTTACATACTCTACTAATAAATTTATCCGATTATATCCTTCAGGAAACCGCTCCCGTTGTTTTTTTATTAAAATCAGACCTGTAATTACACCGAAAACATAAGATCCTATAAAATCAACATCCTTTTGCCTCCAAGTAGATTTATCAATAAAAAACATAAATAACTGAAGAATGGGAATAGAATGATTGTCTAACAATGGACGAAAGAATCCTGAATTATTTTTAATCAATAAGATAATCTTGTCTTTCTGTCGATTGTGTATTTTCGTGTAAGCAATTGTTTTTTTGTCAAAATTTGGGAAGTATAGCCTCAAGTTACAATAATAAATCAAATCACTAATGTACTCGAAACAACGCAAAGGGTAACCAATTGCTTCAAAGTTGGCACCATTTTCAGCATACAAACCATCTTCAATAGTAGCAACATTGAAAGTTTTTAAAAAATAGGAATTTAATATTCGATATTGAGTTTTTAGTAGTTTCCTAAACTCATTTAATACACTTTGTTTCTTCTCAAATTTATTTTTCAACACCCAAGCCCATGTTCTCAAAACAATAAAATCAGAACACTCTTTTGCCGCAATTAAATTGTCATTTTCTTTACTGTAATGGAAAATAATCGATGTTACCAGGTTTAATGTTGCAAATAATTTTTTAAATGCTCTTCCCTTTATCGATGAAACCTTATCAAATTGGATTTCAATAAGCCGTTTTAAATCAGTAAAATCATTATCCGCCGCATCAAGGAATGCAAGAGTTCTTTTAAACAATCGATTGCTCTCAGAATCAGATAATAAATATTCACTAAACAAGTATTTACTAAAAAGGTCCGTCAGATAATAAATGTCCCATCTTTCAAATTCTTTAGATTTGAATTCTTTAGAAATGAAGCCTTCAAATGTTGGTCGAATATTTGGTTTAAGAATTCCATTATGCACAACTACAATCTTCAAAGGAAGAAGATTAAACTCAGGGATTGAACTATCGGTAAAAGCAGCATATTTAGCTTCACGTACTGACTCTAAAACTCCATCGGGAATAGCAAAATTCTTATCCGTAATGTCCCTATCTTTGTATCCCTTTAATTCGAAATACCATCTGTGCTTTATACCATTTTTATCTTTACCTATTGCAATAATATCTTTTCCGTATTGGGATTGTCCTTTTGCTTCTTTTGCTGTCTGTATGATATGAAATCCCATGACATTTAAAAGAATTGGAAACAAAGCGTCAAGCTCATTATCTTCTTTTAAGCTACTTAGGTATTCTTGAACAATAATGTTATTTGAGCTACTCATTTTCTAAAATACTTATAATTTCATCAAAATAACCGTCACTCCAATCTTTTGTCAATTCAGCACTTTGTTCCCAATCAAATTGCTCAGGTTCAATAAAACAACGCCTTGGCAATGAATAACTTACTCCAATTCTTGCTAATTGTGAGATATCATCTTTCCCTTCCATTTTCCACCCGCCTCCTTTTAGCAAGTGAACCGTGTTAAAAAAATTCAAGAAGCTATTACTTTCTTCCGATACTTTTTGACGTATTTTATTGAATCTTCGGGAATAGTCTTTATTGAATTCGACAAAGATTCTGTTTTGAGTATGTTGTGGATTTAATTCTTTAATATCAAATTTGACGTTAGCGTGGGATTCAAAGTAATCATACATATATTTTTCAACTCTTTCAAAAATAATTTTGTTTTCAGCATCATTTAAATCTAACTTATCTCTTAGAACCTCAGTAAGACCTCCTCCATAATTTTCTGAATACTCTTCCAGTTTACATATGAAAGCCTCTTTTACAAATTTTGAACTACTCTTTAATAGAGGTAATAGACAGGGAATGGTCGATTTCGGTTCCCGATAACTGATTAAAATAGAGACCCATAGTTTATACTGACAAAGTGGTTCCAAAGAGAGAATATCAAAATCAAAAAAATAACATCCATCCAAAGGAGTGACATCGTTAAATATGTCAAAACCGATAAACCGAGAATATGGTTTCTCTTGGATTAATAATTCAACAAGCAATTCATCGAATTCTTTTTTTTGTTTCCCCAAAAATTTATGTATCGATGAATTCAGCTTTTTTACTACCTGTTCAAACTGATAATTTTCTGCCAATGCATATAAGACTCGTTTTAAAAAATTGATGTCTTCCGAATTCATCAAAATATGATTGATTTGAGATAAATATTCATTGATTTGAAATTGAGGTTGGTTTATAAGCTTAATTACTAATCCTTGCAAGGCATCTGTTTGAGTTTCCAAATATTCGCTTTCCCTTAAGATATATCGAATAAGATTTGGATTATTAATGGAAACAAGTTCTTCTAAATGTTGAATACATTCATTTTTATACTGCGACTTTTCCGAGAGGTTTGAAGAATTTAAAATTGAAAATAACAGCTTAGATAGATGAATTAAATTTTCCGAATCTTTTTCGTATGATTTTTGAAATATTGAAAGGAATAATTTTGCATCTACTTCAATGATATTATTAGAATTTGAAAGTCCGCAAATTATTGGAACTAAATAGGTTTTGTCCAATAAGTGCAAATTCAAATGTTCTTTATAGAAATTAATCCCAAATTTCTCGTAAAGTCCTGTTATTACAGGAGTTATCAAATCATCTTCAAAATCTTTTAGCTTCATCAAATGCTGAAAGCACGCACCCCGAAAGAACTATCTTCAAATGTTTTATTCCGGATTCCATTTAATAATCGATTTAACGGTAAATTATAATCATCTTCTTCTTTAGTCCAATTTATTAATTGTTGAGCGTTATTACAGAAGAGATCGACTTCAACTTGTATCCATTGAAGAGCTCCACTGTATCCTGCATAGAACAAATGTTTTTCTTCTTTTAGATCTTTTAGATTTAAAGATTCGATGTAACTGACAAAAGTTTCGTTATTATTCTCATTTGATTCAATAATTGCCACTGACCATAACTGTCGTTCCAATTTTGAAAAACCTTGTACATATTTTTCACCAGTGAAATCCTTTTTAATTTTTGCTAAAGTAAGCGTATATGTAGTGAAATTCTCATTTAACTCAACATCTAGTAATTCCATATATTTCACAAAAAATCTGTATGCAAATTTGAGGTTGTCGTCTAAATAATTTTGGTTGAGGATTTTCGTTGAATGAAGTAAGTTTAGATCGACACCTTCTATTTCTTGTGGAAAAGTTAAAACTTTATTCTTTATGCTATAATCAACGATATGATTAAGATTAGAATCCATTTTTTTGTTTTGTTCTAATTCCACATTTATACTTCTAATACTTGTCATCAATTTATATTTTACCGCATAAAAATAGCCAGAATTATTAGCATTCTACCAAATAGTTATTTACCGAACTATTTAGCCCAGTAAAGTATTCCTGCTTGAACAAATCTTAGAGAAATCCCATTTTACCAGTTTCCTTTTTTTACATACACCCCTCCCAACGCCAACCCCAGCCACCCACTTCCACTTAAACCCCTTTTTATTTTACCGTGATTGATGCCTTTACATTTGGTTCAAAAGCAACTAAAAGTCTGCTTTAGTATGAACCAAATTATAAAGGTATGAAAGAAAAAGATTACGGGTAAAACAGGGAATTACTGCCCTTTGTGGTATATCCACAACAAGTTAAAATCCATTTTAAAAATTAGTAAAAACTGTTTTCCTGAGTATCTGATTCAGGGGGCATAAAAAATATCGTTATGAAAAAAATCAATTCGTTAAAAACAACATTCACACTATTGTTTTCATTCTTCGCAACGGCACTGTTTGCCCAGGGCGACGGCTCTGCCGGAATCACAGAAGCCACAAGTATGGTAACCTCTTATTTCGCGCCAGCAACAAATCTTATTTATGCCATCGGGGCCATTGTTGGTTTAATCGGAGGAGTAAAAGTTTACAGCAAATTCTCCAGTGGCGATCCCGATACCGGAAAAACTGCAGCTTCATGGTTTGGAGCTTGTATTTTCCTGATTGTATCTGCTACCATTTTACGCTCCTTCTTTTTATAAGAATTATGGCAAGTTATTCAATCAATAAAGGTGTAAACAAACCCGCTGAGTTCAAAGGCTTGCAAAGTCAATACCTGTTTATTTTTGTAGGTGGCTTGTTGGGCTCATTCGTGCTGTTCATCGTTTTGTACATGGCCGGAGTGAACCAGTGGGTTTGTATCTTCTTTGGCGTTAAACTGGCTTTGCTGGTTATCTGGCTCACAGTTTCATTAAACAAAAAATATGGTCAGTTTGGCTTGATGAAGTTACAGGCAAGCAAAAATTTTCCTCGCAGGATTCTTAACCGCCGGAGTATTCCAAAACTGTTCACCAAAAAAAGAAAGGAGCTGGTATGAGAAACACATTAAAAGCCGCTACACTTGAAAGTAAATTTCCTTTGCTTTCGGTTGAAAAGGGATGCATTCTGAGCAAGGATGCAGATATAACCATTGCATTTCGTGTGTCGTTACCGGAATTATTTACGAATACTTCGGAAGAATATGAAGCCATACATTCTGTCTGGAACAAAGCTGTTAAAGTATTGCCCGATTATTCTATAGTTCATAAACAAGATTGGTACATTAAGGAAAATTACCGGTTTGAAAATCAGGAACAGGATTTAAGTTTTTTAAATTCTTCTTTCGAACGTCATTTTAATGAACGTCCGTACCTGAACCATACCTGTTATCTTTTTCTGACAAAAACGACCAAAGAGAGAAGCAGGCAGCGAAGTAATTTTAATTCGTTAAGCCGTGGGTTTATCCTTCCAAAAGAGATAAAAAATAAGGAAACGATTTTCAGGTTTGTGGAATCGGTGAACCAGTTTCAGCAAATAATAAACGACAGTGAATTTGTCCGGCTTACCCGTTTAACGACTGATGAAATTGTCGGGACAGAAAACAATCCGGGAATAGTAGAGAAGTATTTTTCGCTCTCACAGGAACAATCCACCAGCCTTCAGGATATCACTCTTAATCCGGGAGAAATGAAAATCGGCGACAACACCCTTGTGCTTCATACCCTTTCCGATTTGGATGATTTGCCTTCAAAGGTGGCTACCGAAAGCCGTTATGAAAAGCTTTCAACAGACAAGAGTTCTTGTTTGCTTTCTTATGCCGCCCCGGTTGGTTTGCTTTTATTCTGCAACCACATATACAATCAGTATTTGTTTATCGACAACCACAGTGACAACCTTGCCCGTTTTGAAAAGATGGCCCGGAACATGCACTCTTTGTCGAGGTATAGCCGCGTAAATCAAATCAATAAACAGTGGTTGGAGGAATACCTGAACGAGGCGCACAGCAAAGGGTTGATTTCTGTTCGTGTTCATTGCAATGTATTGGCATGGAGCGATAATCCGGAGGAACTTCGGCGGATTAAAAACGATGTGGGTTCGCAACTTGCCCTTATGGAATGCAAACCGCGTTACAATACCGTGGATACTCCTGCCCTTTTTTGGGCAGGCATTCCAGGCAATGCGGCTGATTTTCCTTCGGAAGAATCCTTTTATTCGTTTACAGAACAGGCTTTGTGCTTCTTCACAGGTGAAACCAATTACACAAGTTCATTGTCGCCAGTGGGCATTAAAATGGTTGACCGGCTCACCGGGAAACCACTGCATCTGGATATTTCCGATTTGCCAATGAAAAAAGGAATCATTACCAACCGGAACAAGTTTATTCTTGGCCCGTCGGGAAGTGGAAAATCTTTTTTCACAAACCACATGGTACGGCAGTATTACGAGCAGGGAACACATGTTTTGCTGGTTGACACCGGGAACAGCTACAAAGGATTATGTGATTTAATCAATTATAAAACAAGGGGCGAAGACGGGGTTTATTTTACCTACACCGAGGATAACCCGATTGCGTTTAATCCGTTTTACACCGACGATGGTATTTTCGACATTGAAAAAAGGGAAAGCATCAAAACACTTATCCTGACGCTCTGGAAAAGTGAGGATGAAGCTCCCGCACGTTCAGAAGAAGTAGCATTGTCGAATGCGGTTAATCAGTTTATCGAAAGGTTAAAATTGGATGGTGAAATAACTCCGTCTTTTAATACATTTTATGAGTTTGTCCGTAGCGAATACACCGAAACACTTATCTCAAAAAAGGTACGCGAAAAGGATTTTGATGTCGCTAATTTTTTGAATGTCCTTGAACCTTTTTATGTGGGTGGTGAATACGATTACCTCCTGAATTCCCAAAAACAAATGGACTTGCTCAACAAACGGTTTATCGTTTTCGAGTTGGATAATATTAAGGATAACAAGGTTCTGTTTCCCATTGTAACCATCATCATTATGGAAGCTTTTATCAATAAAATGAGGCGGTTAAAGGGTATCCGAAAGATGATATTGATTGAGGAGGCCTGGAAGGCAATTGCCCGGGAAGGAATGGCCGAATATATCAAATACCTTTTTAAAACTGTCCGCAAATATTTTGGTGAAGCTATTGTAGTTACACAGGAAGTGGAGGATATTATCGCCTCGGAGATTGTAAAGGAAAGTATCATCAATAACTCAGATTGTAAAATCCTGCTCGACCAACGCAAATACATAAATAAGTTTGAATCTATCCAGGAACTACTTGGATTGACCGAAAAGGAAAAAGCCCAGATTCTTTCCATCAACCTTGCCAACCATCCTCAACGAAAATACAAGGAGGTTTGGATTGGTTTGGGCGGTGTGCAATCTGCGGTTTACGCTACTGAAGTTTCCTTGGAGGAGTACTACACCTACACCACCGAGGAAACCGAGAAACTTGAACTCTCCCGCTTAACCGAACAGTTGGACGGGAACATT
>JBGSRA010000152.1:0-2401 GCA_041737765.1 Draconibacterium sp.
TGAGAAAAGAAAATTGGAGCGTTTTGAGGATATTACAATAATTGAACAGGAACTGAATTATATTGCTCTCAATTATACCGAAGACCTTAACAATTATATACTTAAACTCGAGGAAGAAATTGATTTTGCAAATGTTTTAACGAATACTGAAAGTGCTGTTGAAGATAATGTCAGGATTATAGAAGCTTACATTCCTAAAAATGAAACGGAAAAACTGAACGACTATCTTAATGAGCAGTGCGTTGCATATTTTATTGAAAGGCCTAATCCTAATGACAAAATTCCGATAAAACAAAAAAACAATCGATTTGCCATGCTGTTTGAACCCATCGGCCAACTATTCTCGTTACCGGCATACATGGAAATGGACTTAACTCCCTATTTTGCACCATTTTTTATGATGTTTTTCGGATTCTGCCTCGGTGACGTGGGATATGGTTTGTTCATTCTGGCAGGCGCTACCTTTTATAAACGAAAAGCAAAGCCCGAAATAAAACCAATTATAACCCTTGCCCAGTTTTTAGGCATTGGTACAATTATTCTGGGAACATTGACTGGTACTTTTTTCGGCATCAATCTATTAGAGGTTGAAAGCCTCGGTAAATTCAGAAATATAATGCTCGACAGCCAAAAAGTGTTTTATCTTTCATTGGCAGTCGGAATGTTTCAAATTTTGTTTGGGATGGCTTTAAAAGCCATAAATGGCTACCGGATGATGGGCTGGCAGTATGCGATGTCGCCTGTTGGATGGATAGTTATGATGTTTGGAATTATAGATGTTGCCATTACAAAGTTGGCACCCGGTTTTAATATGTATCTTATTTATGCAGGAATCGCAATTGTTGTTGCTTTCAGTGATCCAACCGCAGGTGTTTTTGGCCGTTTGGGCAAAGGAATATGGGAATTGTACGGCATCAGTGGTATTTTTGGCGATGTACTTTCTTATGTACGATTGTTTGCACTGGGAATTTCGGGAGCAATACTCGGATTTGTGGTAAACACCATCGCCCTCCAGATAAAAGATTCAGCACCAATCATTGGGCCCATCTTTTTTGTACTGTTTTTGATTGTTGGGCACACAGCAAATTTGTTGATTTCATCGCTCGGTGCATTTGTACACCCCATGCGTTTAACTTTTGTTGAATTTTATAAAAATGCCGGTTTTATTGGCGGAGGAAAAGAATATAAACCATTTAAAAATAAACTATTAATTAATAAGGAGAAATAATTTATGACAACACCAGTAATTTTATCGTACATCGGGCTTGCTTTAATGGTAGGGTTGGCGGGTATCGGAAGTGCAATCGGCGTTTCCATCGGTGGTAGTGCAACCCTTGGCGCTTTAAAGAAAAACGAATCAGAATTCGGAAAGTACATGCTTTTGAGTGCTTTGCCTGGAACACAAGGATTGTATGGCTTTGCAGGATTTTTTATCATTAATACATCGGGAAAAGTTATCGCCGAAATGACTATGCTGCAGGGAGTTGCTATTCTGGCTGCAGGATTTATTTTAGGGACGGTAGCCTTGGTTTCGGCTATTAAACAGGGACAGGTTTGCGCCGATGGAATTGCCGGAATTGGTTCTGGATACGATGTTTTTGGTAAAGCAATGGTGCTTGCAGTTTTTCCTGAACTTTATGCTATTGTGGCATTTGCCACTACTTTCCTTATCAGTACCGGATTATAATAAAATTCGAAAAATAGATAACAGGAAATTCCTGTAAAAAGTACAAAGCCATGTTCTGAAATAATTCTGAACATGGCTTTGCATTTATAATCGGGTAATAAAATTTACATTTCCAGCAATTCCTTTAGTTTTTTAACCTGAGCCGGGTTTCCCAAAACAAAAAGCTGATCGTTGCGCGAAACAATCATTTTTGGATCGGGATTAAAAATATACCGGGCACCACCGGTTTTAATTCCCACGATATTTGCACCTGAAAGTTCGCGTACCCTTAATTCCAGAATCGATTTACCAACATATTGCTGCGCCAGGTTTCTGCACGAAATTTCTTCAAGGCTGACATCCTGCGTTTTTTGCAACAGTATCGATTCAAAAAACTCGACAACATCAGGTTGGTGAACAAGTTTAGCCATACGTTGTCCACCAATGCGCTCGGGCATTATTACATTGGTAGCGCCGGCACGCTTCAGCTTCATTTGCGACCCCATTTCAGAGGCACGACTAATCACAGTTAAACCCGGATTCATACTCCTTGCCGTAAGAACCACAAAAACATTATCAGCATCGTTGGGTGTTGTGGCAATCAATGCCCGTGCGTCATAAATACCTGCCTGTTCAAGCACCTCTTCATGAGTAGCATCGCCTTTTATATAAAGCAGTTCGCGATTTTCCCGCACCCTCGAAATCACATTGTCGCGTTTATCAACAACAACAAAT
>JBGSRA010000162.1:0-50191 GCA_041737765.1 Draconibacterium sp.
GTTCCAGTTCCTGAACTCGCTTCTTTTTAAAATCTAAACTGAAATAACGGTTTTGTTTAAGTCTTTGTTCTTCATTAAAAAATCCATTTCCTTGCATCTTGTTAACCTTTTTTTAGGTCAACGTTTTTCAGTCACAGACATGTGTCGTTGCCGGTATATGGTTTATGTTGGACAGTTGTGACATTAGGGACAAATGAACCTTGTTACTGGTTTATTATTAACTTTTTCAATCTTACTTTCTTCTTTATTCATCATTCACGCATTATAGCATTCTTGCATTCTTGCATTCATGCATTTTCTTAATCATTCACGCATTCATGCATTATAGCATTCACACATTAAGCAATCACCCCATCTTTAATATGAATAATCTTATCCGACCGGTCGGCAAAATTATCGTCGTGTGTAACAATGATGAAAGTCTGGCCAAAATCGTCGCGAAGTTTAAAAAGCAATTCGTGCAGTTCGTCGCGGTTGGCAGAATCAAGGTTACCTGAAGGTTCATCTGCCAGCACCACCGAAGGATTATTGACTAAAGCCCGGGCCACTGCCACACGTTGTTTTTCACCTCCTGAAAGTTCAGATGGTTTGTGTCCCATGCGATCTGAAAGACCCAGATATTGTAATAGTTCATTAGCCCTTTTTTCGGCATCCGATTTTGATTTTTTAGCGATGAATGCCGGAATACATACATTTTCGAGTGCAGTAAATTCAGGAAGCAAATGATGAAACTGAAAAACGAAACCGATTTCCTTGTTGCGGAATGCCGAAATTTCCTTTTCAGAAAATGATGAAATATTCCGGTCGTTAAAGTAAATACTCCCACTGTCGGGTTTACTTAAAGTTCCCAGTATTTGCAGTAAAGTAGTCTTTCCAGCTCCACTGGCGCCTACAATGGAGTAAATTTTGCTCATTGGAATTTCAAGATCGATACCTTTTAGCACCTGCAAAGCCCCGAACGATTTTTTTATGTTTTCTGCCCTAATCAAAATAATTGTGGAAATTTACTGATGAATAAAAGTGCCAAAACAGAATTCAAACGATAAATAAAAAGAAAAAGTATGTTACTTTAATCCTGGTATTTATCTGCAGAACCGTTGGTAATACTGGTAGTTTCTTTGGTCACAGTAGAAGTTACTTCATCAACCCCTTTTTTAAATTCGGTAGTTTCCCTGCTCACCGATGTAGTAACATCATCCATCCCCTTTTTTATCTCGTTTGTTTCCCTGGTAATTGTGGAAGAAACCTCGTTGATATCTTTTTTAATGTCGGATGAATAATCGTTAATTTCCCGTTGTATTTCGGCGGTTGCCTTCTTAAATTCGCGCATTCCCTTCCCTACTGTTTTGGCAATATCAGGTATTGCTTTCGCCCCGAAAAACAGCAGTGCCAAAAGCATAACCAATACAATTTCTCCTCCACTAATAAATAAAATATAGTTTGTCATTGCTGATTTTTTAATCCCGACAAATATACAAATTGAGATGTTGAAACATTCATAAAAAAAATTAATTTACAAAAAAAGGCTGCCCCCTTCCGGAGACAGCCAGTTTCAATATTGTTTTTATTGATTGATTAGTTTGCTTTTGCAAACAGTTTTTTAAATTTGGTCGAAGTGTCGTAAACAAAAGGAGTAGCAACAAAAACCGAAGAATAAGTTCCAACTCCGATACCAACAAGCAATGCGAAAATAAATCCACGAATATTAGGACCACCGAATATAAAGATAACCAGCAGTACCAGTAAAGTGGTTAACGATGTATTCATTGTACGGCGAAGCGTGTGATTCATTGCATCGTCCATGTTTGTCTGCAAATCGCGTTTCGGGTGAATGTGCAGGTATTCGCGGATTCGGTCGTAGATAATTACCGTGTCGTTAATCGAATACCCGATAACCGTAAGAATCGCTGCAATAAATGCCTGGTCGATTTCCAACGAGAAAGGCAGTATTCCATGAAAAATTGAATAAATACCCAAAACAGTAATGGAGTCGTGCACCAGCGAAACAATCCCGCCAAGTCCGTATTTCCAGTTACTGAAACGAACCATAATGTACAGGAAGATCATAAGTAATGCAATTACAACCGCAATTGCAGCATCTTTCTTAATGTCGTCAGAAATGGTTGGTCCTACTTTTTGAGAGCTCATACGGTAATCCGTAACAAACTTTTCATAAGGTACATTAGAAAGGAAACCGCCATCACTCAATCCTTTATAAAGGGCTTCTTCAACCTGATTGTCAACATTTTCAGTTAAATCATCGATTTTGTATTTTGTAGTGATGCGAACCTGGTTGTTGGAACCAAATGTTTTTACTTCTGGAGCCGTTTCAAACACAACTGCCAGCGCTTTTTGCACATCACCAACTTTTACATCCTGATCGAACTTAACTGTGTAAGTGCGTCCTCCCTGGAAATCGACTCCAAGATCGAAACCACGTACTACAAACGAAATTAAAGAAGCAACAATCATAATTCCGGAAACAACGTATGCAATTTTACGTTTGTCGATAAACGGGAATTTCACATTGGTTAAAACATTGGCAGTAATTTTTGCTGTAAACGTAATTACTTTGTTACGTTTCATCTGCCATTCAAAAATCATTCGGGTTAAGAAAATGGCGGTAAACAACGATGTTACAATACCGATCATTAAAGTAGTGGCAAAACCTTTGATTGGTCCTGAACCAAAAATATAAAGAACAATACCGGTAAGGAATGTGGTAACCTGACCGTCGATAATAGCGGAATAAGCATTTTTGAAACCATCGGAAATGGCAAGACCGATTCCTTTTCCTGCCCGGATTTCCTCCTGAATTCGCTCGTATATAATAACGTTGGCATCAACTGCCATACCCATTGTTAGCACAATACCGGCGATACCGGGTAATGTAAGTACAGCACCCAGTGAGGCCAGAATCCCGATTAAGAAAAACAAGTTCGCCAACAATGCGATATTTGCAGCAAGACCCGCTTTTTTACTGTAAAAGAACAACATGTACATCAGTACGAATATAAATGCAGCAGCAAATGAATACATACCTGCATTGATAGATTCTTTTCCAAGTGAAGGACCCACAACCTGTTCTTCCATAATTCTTGCAGGTGCAGGCATTTTACCCGATTTTAAAACGTTTGCCAAGTCTTTTGCTTCTTCAATGCTTTCCAAACCGGTAATGCTTGAACGGCCACCCGAAATTTCATTCTGAACGGTAGGGAAGGAACGTACATTATCGTCGAGAACAATGGCAATTGATTTACCAATGTTTTCCTTGGTCATGCGTTGCCATGTTTTTGCGCCTTCGCTGTTCATGCTCATCGCTACCTCAGGGTTCGAACCCAACTGGTCAAAATCCTGACGTGCATCGGTAATTACATCACCGTCGAGTGGCGCACGGCCATCGCGCGAGGTAATTTTTAAGGCAATCAAACGAAAATAATTTCCAGCTTCGTCAACCGGTTTGGCTGTCCAGCGGAAAGTCATGTTCTGCGGAAATAAACCTTTTATTTGCGGATCATTCAAATATTTATTGATTTGAATAGTGTCTTTAAAATGCGCCATCCCAACTACCGGTCCGGGAAACAATTGACCCTGCTGGTCGGTGCTTGGATTTAACAATGCAAAAAGTGGATATTCAATTTTAAAATCGGCCATGTTATCCACCGATGTTGAATCGGTTTTTGTAGTGTCAGACATTTCTGCAAGCAACGAACTTTCAGCTTTTAAAGAGTCGACTGCTGATGTCAGAGTTGAAGCAGCATTAACTGAATCGGCTGAAGCAGGTTGAACCGAAGTACCCTGCATTTCCTTAATTTTCTGGTTGGCAGCAAGCATGTACTGGTAAACTTCCTGATTTTCGTAAGTTTCCCAGAATTCGAGCATAGCAGTTCCCTGTAACAGGTTACGAACCCTTGCCTGGTCTTTCACACCGGGGAGTTCAACCAAAATACGGCCTTTGGTTTGCAACTGCTGAATATTAGGTTGAGCAACCCCAAAACGGTCGATACGTGTACGAAGAATATTGAACGAATTGTCGATTGCTGCATCGGTTTCTTCCCTGATTACCTTGAGAACATCAGAATTTGACGAACTAAAAGTAATACGGTCGCGAAGTTCTATCGTGTTAAATACCGAAGCCATCTTTGCATTCGGGTCAATGTCTTCGAATGCTTCTCCGAATAGTGTTACAAAGTCTTTTGAACTTTTTAGCTGTAGTTCAGTAGCACGTGCCAGCGCAGCGTTAAACGTTGAATCGTTGTTATAATCAGACATTGCCCTGATCAAATCGACCACGGAAATTTCCAATGTAACGTTCATACCACCTTTGAGGTCGAGACCCAGGTTTATTTCCAGCTCTTTTACCTCTTTGTAAGTAAATTTTTTCAGACCGATAAAGTTGTACACAACTTCGCCCGATACCGAATCAAGGTAATGAAATTCCTTTACGGGATTACCTTGTGCATATTCAATGGCACGCTTTTCAATTTGTTTCGATTTCCAGGTAAATGATAACTGGTAAACACAAACTGCAGCCAAAAGAACAGCGAATGTAAAAATTACACCTTTGTTTTGCATTGTACTTTAGTTTTTAAAATGATTAAAAATTTGATTATTTATTTTTTGAATTTTTTCTGAATCGCAGATAAACAGCGAAGATCAGGGATTGGTAAACCCGATATCCATCGGCACCCTGAACTGATACCAAAAAGTATCAGGAATTTATGAATTTAACGGGATGTCGTCGGGAACAGAAAAGAAATAATTTTTGAAAGAAAGATAATGATAAGTATTAATAAGTGGTGTGGTTTGTTTTTGCACTTCGGCTTTTAATACCTGGTAATTCCGCAACTGGTAATATTTTTGAATGAATTTATCGTGCGCTTTTACCTGTAGTTTTCTCACCACCGTTTTTTGTATCTGTGTTTTTAAATCGAAATTGGTAATTTGGCTGATCAGTACAATCCGTTCCTGCCTTTTTTCTTCTTTCGCCGATCCGGTTTCGGTTTCTTCGGGTTTAACCTTGTTATCATCAAAATAAATATCGAACAATGAAGCCATGCCAATTACTGCCACAAAAAGCGCCAATCGCATCAACATTTTTTTCGATATTTTTCTTTTGATATTCACCTCATTAGTTTTAAGCGGGGCAAATATACCTAAACATTTGAGGTTTACAAAAATGATGGTTGTAAATTTGGAGTCTGAAAATATTTATACAAGGACATGCAGCATATTTTTGTTTACGGTACTTTACTTTCTTCCGAAATAGTGAAAAAACTAACCGGAAAAACGTTTAAAACCTGCGCAGCAGTTTTGCCGGGATATCAACTTTACCGTGTAAAAAACCATGATTATCCGGCCATAATTCAAAATAAAGGTTCAGAGACAAATGGATTAATTCTCGAAAATGCAGATGATTCTTCACTCGAAGTTTTGTCGTTTTACGAAGGCGATGAATATGAAAAAAAGAAAGTAACAGTTTTTGTAAATGGAAAACCAGAAGTTGCTTTGGCTTTTGTGTGGACTAAAGAAATTGATTTACTGACAGATGAAAGATGGGATTTTCAGGAGTTTGAAAAAAACAGCCTCGAATATTATTTGAACGATGTGATACCGGAAACACTGGAAGTATTTTTTAAGAAATAAATTTACTTTCCATTTATAAATCTAAATTTATTTTTTTATTCAAAAATAACCTGGATATGATTGAATTCGTGGTTTTAATAGTACTAATCCTCATCAATGGCTTTTTTGCCTTGTCGGAAATTGCCCTTGTATCAAGTAAAAGAACAAGACTTGAACAGCAAAAATTAAAAGGAAGCAAAGCCGCTGCAACTGCACTTCAACTTTTAGATAACTCTGAGGGGTTTTTATCGGCAATTCAGGTTGGAATTACCCTGATTGGAATTGTAACCGGTGTTTACGGTGGAATGAGCATTGCCGATGATATTACTCCCTATTTTGAAAAGATAGAATTCATTAAAGAGTTTGCCGGCGAAATTGCGTTAACTATAACCGTATTAGTCATCACCTATTTGTCCATTGTAATCGGCGAACTGGTTCCCAAAACCATAGCGCTGAGCAACCCCGACAAAATTGCCATTCGCGTTGCACCAATCGTGTACTATTTTAGTAAGGTGTTTTATCCGTTTGTTCGGTTACTTTCAATCTCAACCCATTTTGTAAATAAAATTCTTGGGGTTAAAAAACGAATCGACCACATTACAGAATCTGAGTTGAGGCAAATGATTAAAACCGCATCAATAGATGGTGTAATTGAAAATGACCAGAATAAATTACACGAAAAGGTATTTTATTTTGCCGATAAAAAGGCTAAACATATTATGACCCACAGAACAGAAGTGGAATGGATTGATTTGAAAATGTCAGCCGAACAGCTTTATGATGAATTGCTAAATTGTCAGCACAGTAAAATAGTTTGTTGCGAAGAAAATCTGGATGAACTAAGAGGGATTTTAAACCTGAAGGATTTTTTTAAGTTAGCATCTGGCAAAATGGAATATTCTGTAACCGGGTTGCTTACCGAACCAGTAATTGTACCCGAAAGTACCGACGCTCAAAATGTGTTGAAAATTTTACGCCAGCGAAAAACACACATTTGTTGTGTGGTGAATGAATTTGGTGGATTCGAAGGCATAATAACCCTGCACGATATCATTGAAAATATAATTGGACAGATTCCTGATGACGGCGAAGAATATGAGCCCGATGTTTTTGTAAGGGATGATAATTCTGTTTTGGTAAGTGGTGATGCGCCCATTGAAACTTTAGGTGAAATAATTCACGATTTTACGATTGATTTTGAGTCCATCGATTATTCAACTGTGGCAGGATTTGTACTGAGCCAGTTAAATAAAATGCCGGCAATTGGTGATAAATTTGATTATCTGGACTGGCAGTTTGAAATTGTGGACACCGACATGAAAAAAATCGATAAAATTCTGATTTCGAAAAAACAGCTGAAAGGTTAATCAGAAATCATTTATAGGTAACACATACCATCCTTTTTTTAAGTTTGCTCCCTTCTTACCAACCCGGTGGGTTGGCATGTTTATAGAAACATAAACAAGGGTGAAAGGTACGATCCTGTCCAGGGTCGAATGTTGCGTTGTGTTTTGTTTTTCTATAAACATTTGATGTCGCTGGCATCATTTTATCCAATAAAAAACGGCTGGCTCAATGCGAACCAACCGTTTTTGTTGTTTGAATTTATCTGTTGCTTATAAAATATTCATTCCATCGAGCACATCCATAATTCCTTTTACCGAATTGGCCGAATCGTGCAGCAACTGCAGTTCATCGTCGTTCAGTTTTACTTCAATAATCTTTTCGATTCCGTTTTTACCCAATACTACAGGGGCACCAACAAACATATTATTTAAACCGTATTCGCCGTCCAGTTTTACACAACACGGGAAAATACGTTTCTGATTCATTACAATTGCTTCAACCATTTGTGCAGCAGCCGAACCCGGTGCATACCATGCCGATGTTCCCATTAAATTAACCAATTCGCCGCCACCCGATTTGGTGCGTTCAACAATGGCATTTAATTTATCGGCATCAATTAATTCGGTTACCGGAATACCTGCAACAGTTGTATAACGTGGTAGCGGAACCATTGTATCGCCATGTCCACCCATCAGCAATGCCTGAATATCGCGTGGCGAAATATCCAAAGCCTCTGCAAGAAATGCGCGGTATCGGGCTGTATCTAAAATACCGGCCATACCCATTATTTCGTTTTTTGGCTTTTTTGCTGTAACGTAAGCAGCGTATGTCATTACATCGAGCGGATTAGAAACGATAATGATTTTTGCCTTTGGCGAATATTTTACCACGTTTTCGGTAACATGCTTTACAATGCCTGCATTTATCGAAATCAAATCGTCGCGGCTCATTCCAGGTTTACGCGGAATTCCGGATGTAATAACTACAACTTCCGAATTGGCAGTTTTCGAATAATCGTTGGTTGATCCAACCAAACGTGTATCGTAATAATTTATTGGGGCAGTTTGCCACAAATCCAAAGATTTTCCTTCTGAAATACCTTCTTTGATATCGAGAAGAACAACTTCCTGTACAATATTCTTTTCGGCAACTATCTGCGCACATGTTGCACCAACATTTCCTGCTCCTACTACGGTAACTTTCATTTTGATTCTGAGTTTTTTACGTTATAATTCTAAAGTTATAAACAATTTTAATTCGATTTGTTTTTAAAGAGATGCAAAGATATATGATTTTATTATAGTTGAAAATTTAAAAGTTCCGTGGTTTCCGGTTTAACATTTTAGTAAAAGAGAAGACGGAAGACAATTTACGATTTAGGGATTTACAGATTTACAAGTATCAAACATCAAGTATAAAGCGGTAGTAAGCAGTAGGCAGTATGTCCCAGTATCCGGTATCCGGTATCAAGCATCAAGCATCAAGTATCCAGTATCCCCGCCTGACTGACGCAGTCGGGCAGGCAGCATCCAGCATCAGTTAAACCAGTATGTCATTTTCAACACCAGCGCACGGTTTCGCGAGGTCCAGCTTCCGGGAATTAAATTATCGGTATAAACCACAAAAATATCTGACACCGGCTGATAACGCCATTGCAGGCGCATGTTTATATTCATGTTGTCGATTTGTTCGTTATACTGTACAAATGTTGTCCAGAAGATTTTGTCGGTAAAAGTTACATCGAGTTTGGGGCCCACCAACAGAAACTTTGTCCTTTCAAAAGGCTCTCCTAATTCCATATCGGTATAATTAAAATTCATGGTAAAATTAATGTAGGGTTGAATGCGGTAACCCACACTGCCATCTATAAATTGAATGTTACCTGTATAATATGAACTTTTTACCACTTCAAAATTATAACTGAACATCTTTTTACGTGTTGACATGTAATTTAAATAAAATCCTCCAAAATCATATTTCGAACCTTTCGCCAGGTAATATTCGCTTGTATGTGTTGGATCGAAATCATCCTGAAGTTCAACAAAAAAATCTTTGTACCCGAATTGGAGGTGCGACATATTTGAAAAATCGAAAAGGTATGAAACAGTATTCTCGTGTTCAATTTTATGATACGATGAATCGAAATAGTTTTCATTCTCCAATGAAATTCCGTGACTAACAATCCAGCCGTTAGGAACAAACAAGTACTTCATTTCGGGGCCCAGAAAATTATAACCGCTGCGGCGAACATAACCTGTTTCTGCGCGGTAGTTTTCGCCAACCGAAGTTTGCGAAACACGTGCCTGAAAATGTGTTCTGTTGTACGCCAGCGTAGCTCCCTGAGCAAATTGTTTATCAGTGTTTTCGGGTTGAAACGACCTGTGATAAAAGAATTTTCCACTCCAGAAATTATTTTTTGTGGCAAGATTATAATCGAATCCTGCAACCCGGTTAAACATGGTTGTATCAGCCGGCTGGTCGAAATATTCCTTGTTTACAAAAATAAAACCGAAGTTCGACCGTGCAAAAACCTTTTGCTGAACCGAGGCAACCGTAAAATTTCTGGCCAGAAAATCACCTGTTTCACGGGTTGTCATATTCATTAAACCGATGCGGAGGTTATTGCCTATTTTACCGGTTAACCGGGCTCCTGCAAGTACAGGTGCATCCAAGCCAATGCGGCGCGAAAAAAACGGAGTAACCGACTCGTAACCGTAACCGGCAAACAAGTCGCTGTTTTCGAGGAAAAACTGGCGTTTCTCGGGAAACAACAGTTCGAAACGGTCGATGTTGGTAATCTGACGATCAACCTCTACCTGCGAAAAATCGGGATTGTATGTTAAATCGAGGTTGATTGATGACGAAAGCCCGACTTTTGCATCGAACCCAAAATCTTTCTGATAAGTTGCTCCGGTTCCAGCCTCGTAATCATTTGCATAACTCCCGTAAATATAAGGGATAAACGAAAGTTGAGTTCGTGGTTTTGGTAAAGCCTCGTCAAATTTCATCACACCGGTATATGCCAGCGACGCTGTCGGGAATTGTCGGGGAACCGGAGCCCAGGCTGATTTTTCGTTGGATTTAAGGTCGAGGCGGCTGAAATTTACATTCCACATTTTACTGCCTGTAGGATAACGAACCGATTTGAAAGGGATTCGCATTTCGGTAACCCATTTGTCTTTGTAATTTTTTGTTTTCGATTCCCATTTGATGTCCCACATCAGCGAAATGTTACTTCCGTTCGACATCAGTCCATCCCATTTGGCTCCCGATGCAGATACTCCGAAAGAAAAACCATTGGTTTGATCGAGAAAAGTATCGAAAAAGATAAGCAGATTATCGTTGTTACTGAAAATAAAATCGGGCCGAAATGATTCCACAATACGCTTTCCGGGAATGGAATCATAAAAAATCTGTGCCACATACAGTGCCTTATCATCGTAGGTCATCATCATTTCTGAGGGCTGAACTGCATATCCGGTATCGATTGGGAGCACCAGCCTGAAATCGGTTGCCTTTTGCGCCAATTGCCAGTCGGGTTCATCTGTTACACCATCGATCTGAATTGGTGACTGTTTCTTTTTTACAAGATACACGTAGTTCTTGTTATAGGTATCGACAATTGTGTCGGAATTAGAATTAAAAACGGCAACTGCGTTTCCGGAAAAAACGGCTAGACTTAACACAATAACAAGCAAACATGAAATTGATTTATACATGCGGTTTATTTTGATTTAGGATACAGGGCGCAAAGATATTAATTTGGGTTAAACAAAAAATCTCACAGAATTAATCCGTGAGATTTTTTATTCTCAATTTTTACAGTAATTAAAGATTACAATTCAATTGGAATCCCATTATAAAAATCGAGAATTTTAGTACGGAAAATATATTCGTATTTAGCCTGTAACAACTGCGATTGTGCTGAGGTTAACTGGTTTTTCTGCAGGTTATAATCTACCGAGTTTACCATTCCAACATTAAACTTTTCTTCGACATAACGAAATGCTTCCTGCATCGATACAACCGCTTTTTCGGTTGACATGTATCGGTTTAACGAAGCCAGTGCATTAGTGTAAGCCTGTTCAATTTCTTTACGTAGCGTGTTGCTTGCTGATTGAAGGCGGTACTGGAAATCATAAATCTGCAATTCGGCATTCGATATACTGTTTTTTACCTGGAAACGATTAAAAATCGGGATACCAAGTGTTAATCCCAGTGATGAACGGCCATTGTTTTTCAACTGGTCGCCAAAGGCAATATCCGCACCATTTATATCGGTGTATTTGTTGTTATAAAGGTTATAATAGTTTGCATTGAAAGATAAGTTTGGATATTGATTTCCTTTTGCAATTTCGAGGTCTTTCTCGGCGCTTTTTACCCTTAATTGTGCCGCCTGAATTTCGGGGCGCACATTCATGGCATTATTAAAAACGTCAATCGAATTTGACATTGAAATGTTCGCTTTAATCTCCGGCAAAACAGGTTTTTCTATTTTAAAACTTTCGGCAATAGGAAGTTCGAGTAGCTGGTACAATGCCAAATACGATAACTGCATATTATTTTTGTCGTTAACCATTTGCAGTTCCTCGCGTGCCATTTGTGCTTCAATTTCGAGCTGAGCACCTTTTGCCAGGCTGCCGGCTTCAACCAGTTGCTGTGTGCGCGACAGTTGCTGTTTGGTTACTTCAATCTGTGCTTCATCAACCAAAACCAGTTCTTCGGAAAACAAAATCTGCAGATACATGCCTGCAATATTCAGCATCATATCGTCTTTTGCTTTTTGCAGATCTTTTAATGTGGCCTGCAAATCAAGTTGCTGTTTATCGATGGTGTTGCTTAACTGAAACCCGTTAAATATGGTTAAATTGGTACTCGCGCCTCCGCTGATACTCGATGAGTTTACATTTTTATATGTATTCAGGTATGTCAACGATCGTCCAAAACTATTATCGTTACCTATTTGTGCATTAAAATTTGGCAACCGGTTCGATTTTGCCTGGCTCACCTGATTTTCGTAAAACTGTGTATTCAGTTGCTGCTGTTTAATCTGAATGTTGTTTTCCAATGCATAATCGATACATTTTTGCAACGACCAAACATTCTGTCCATTCGAAGAAAAACTGCCAACTGTTAGAACTACCGCTGAAATAAAGACAAAAAACTGCTTCATTGTATATAATTTAAAATCGTGCTAATTTACATAAACAATTCGAATACTAATCAAATTTATCCTTTGCTGGCCTCAGCCTCCTTGTTTTTCTTAGGATCTATCTTTTCCCCTTTTACTTTGTCGTCTTTGGTCAGACCTTCGGTTATTTCGATGTTTATACCATCTGATATTCCGGTTTTAACCATTCTTTTTTCAAAGGATTGTGGTGTTTTTTCAACCTCAACGTACGAAGAATCTTTTTCAAATTTCAACAACCCTTCCGGAATCACCAGCACGCTGTCCTTTTTTTCGAGTACAATATTCGCATTTGCACTGTATCCGGCACGTATAAACTGATCTTCCTTTAACACCACCGTTGCTTTTATTTCAAACTGAATGGCGCCATTTTCTTCTTTACCCTTTGGAGCAATGTATTCGAGAATTGCACCAAACTTATCTTTTTCAATGGCACCTATTTCGAGTTCGATATTCATGCCTTCCTTTATTTTGCCAACTTCAGTTTCGTCAACCTTTCCCTTAAAAATCATATCCTGCATGTCGGCAACCGTACAAATGGTTGTTCCGTTATTAAAGGTATTCGACTGAATTACCGAGTTTCCTTCTTTAATCGGCACATCAAGTACCATTCCGTTTACGGTTGATTTAACCAAAGTATTAGTTGCAGTTTGTGCCTTTTTTGTTACACCATTTTTAATTAATTCAAGATTATTTTCTGCTGCGGCTACTTCTTCCTTCGCCGAATCGTAATTTACCTTGGCTGTTTTAAACTCGGCATACGAAATTACACTCTTATCGAACAGTTTTTGCTGACGCTCGAAATCGATCTGCGCATCTTCGAAATTAATTTTTGCACGGTTAAGACGGGTTTCAGCGCCATTTAGATTAACCATATCAGGAATAATCTTGATTTTAGCAATTACCTGGTCTTTTTTAACAAAGTCGCCGGCAACTATGTACAATTCGTCAATAATTCCCGAAACCTGCGGAACAATGTCGATTTCCTTACGCGGAACAACCGAGCCGGTTGCAACTGTTTTACGAATTACATTGCTGACAAACGGATTTTTTGTTTCAAAAACTTCGGGTGCTTTTTTCGATTTGGTATAGAGGAAATAAATTGTTCCTCCAAAAACCCCTACAAGGATTACTATCCCTACGATTTTAAAGATTTTTTTCATGATTCTGTTTATTAATTGTTTCTGTTTTCTAAAATATTATCTGTTTTATTTTTCATCGCGAAGTGCGTCGATAGGTTTTATTTTTATGGCCCTGCTCGCAGGAATCAAACCGGCTATTGTTCCGGCTATCACAAGTACCACCAATGCTGAAAGTGCCATAGTCAGATTAATCTCGGGATTTCGAAAAAACAGTTCATCGCCAGATTTTTGAGAACTTAGTAAAATTTGGTTTAACAATTCGAGTATTCCTACGCCCAACGATAACCCAATGTAACCGGCCATTACTGTAAGGAATACACTCTCGGCAACTATGTGTTTGATGATGACTCCCGGGGTAGCACCAATTGCCCGCTGGATACCAATTTCCTGGGTTCTTTCCTTGATAATTACAAGCATAATATTACTTACACCTATTATTCCAGCCATTAAAGTTCCCAGGCCAACAATCCATGTAAGTACCTGTATTCCTATAAATAATGAGTTAAATTTTACAAATTCCTTTTCAATATTAAACGATCCTACAGCCTGAAGATCTTCAGGAGCTACCTTGTGACGTTCCTTTAAAATCTTCTTTAATTTTTCTTCCAGGTCACTGACTTTGTTTCCCTTTTGAGATGTTACAGAGAAGAAATGAACCATATCCCCGTAATTGTATGTTGTCTGCATTGTCGAAAAAGGAATGATAATGGTTTCTTCCTTTTTCCCACCACCAATATTTATGCGGGTTTCGGCGTGTATTACACCAACTACCTGGAAATATACCCCGCTAATTTTAAGATATTGTCCTATCGGGTCTTCATCTTTTTCAAACATTACTTCTACAACACGTTCACCAATATTGCAAACTTTGCGTTCCTGTAGAATATCGATCTCATTGATTAATCTTCCCTTATTGGGTGTCCACCGGTCAATTTTAAAGTAGTCAGGGTGATCGCCAAATACATTAAAAGCTCCGCTTCTTTCCCCGCGAATAGTGTTGTTTCCATTTTGCTGCCATCCAAAAAGTCGTGGCGAAAGGTATTCTACCTCTTTTACATTATCGCGGATATATTGAATATCGGTATTATCGTATTCCCAACGGCGGCCGCGCTGAAATCCTGCATACGGAACACTGGTTCTTTCTGTCCAGAAAAAAGCGGAATTGGTTGCAAACGCCCTCACTCCGTCAAGTACGCCGTTTTCAAGCGCTCTGCCGGCTCCAGACATAATTATCAGCATAAAAATTCCCCAGAATACTCCAAAGGCGGTCATAAAACTCCGCATCCGGTTCTTTTTAAGCGCGCTTAATATTTCGTTCCAAAGGTCTAAGTCAAACATCTCAGTTTCGAGTTTAAAATTTCGAGTTTAAAGTTTAAAGTACAAAAGGCTTTTACTGTTTGATTTTTAGCTAATTGCCAAAAATTATATAATCAGCTTTTCCTTTTTTCAATTTCTAATTTTGCATTTTTAATTTTCAATTATTCATCTCTTAATGCAACAATCGGTTTAATACTGGCTGCACGTTTGGCAGGAATATAACCTGCAATTGCACCGGCTACAATAAGCAGCAAGGTAGCTGCAACCGCGATGTTAAAATCGACAGTGGGGTTCATAAAAACCGACTCACCAGCGCGACCACCATTCTCTGCTGCCGCTGCCGCCGCATCAGCTGATTGTAGCATGAAATAGTTTATCAACTCCATAAGTCCGGTCCCCATAACCAAACCAATATAACCGGCAACGGTTGTAATCATTATCGATTCAAGCAATATTAAACCAATAACTGAAGCAGGGCTGGCACCAATTGCTTTTCTGATACCTATTTCTTTTGTACGTTCTTTCACAACAATCAGCATGATATTACTGACACCAACAATACCTGCAATTAAAGTCCCAATCCCAATAATCCAGATAAATATTTTAATGGCCTGAAAGATTTTCATTGTTTGAATGTAATTTTCAAGCTTATTGTAAACGCCAATTGCCCCATCATCTTTCGGATCGAATTTGTGCTGACGGCTAAGAACATTTCGGATTTGATCTTCAATGGCCCGGCTTTCTTCCAATGTTTCGGCATTAAGGGTTAATGCCAGATTGTGCACATTGTTTGAACCATTAAAAATCATTTGTGCCGTCGAAAGGGGCATGTACGCGTTTCGGGTTCTGGTTGTTCCGGGTTCGGTACAAACGCCAACTACTTTAAAAGGCACGTTGTTTACATTAACATATTCGCCAATAGCTGTTGAGTCTTTAAAAAGTGCTGTTTTTATGTCGGTACCAATTACTACTACTTTGCGGTTTTGGTTCATATCAATCTGGTTCAGAAACCTTCCTTCATTGATGGTCAGGTTTTCAACTTCCTGCAATTCAGGCAAACAGGTAATGGTAGTATATTCACCTGATTCCTTGCCAAAAGAATAACGAGTATTTCCCATAAAATACCTGCCAGAGACTACGCCAACACCGGATACTTTTTTAATCACATCCTGATCTTCATTTTTAAACTGAATTGCCCGACCAGTTTTCATTCCCTGATACGCAATGGTTGTTTCACCTCTCCAAATCCACATTGCATTTACAGCATCGCTCATAAAATTGTTGGCAACACCGTTGCTCAAACCATTTCCCGAGCCAAGTAAAATCATCAGCATAAAAATTCCCCAGGCAACTGAAAAGCCGGTGAGGAAAGTTCTCATCTTATTTTTTTTGATGGTGGCAAAAATCTCCTGCCATTTGTCGATGTCAAACATAATTAGCGATTTGAGCAGGTTCCAATCCGTGAATGAATTCGTTTTTGAACTTCTTCAGTTCACCGTTTCTGATAATTTCGTGAATCAAACCATCTTTCAGTCTGATAATCTGGTTTGTCATGGCAGCAATATCATGTTCGTGGGTAACAATTATTACCGAAATACCCGAATCGTTAACGTCTTTCAGAATATCCATTACTTCATACGAAGTTGCCGAGTCGAGTGCACCGGTTGGTTCGTCGGCCAAAATAATTTTGGGTTTCGAAATTAAAGCACGGGCAATGGCCACACGTTGTTTCTGACCACCTGACATTTCGTTTGGCATATGATGAGCCCACTCTTTTAAACCGAGTTTCTCAAGATATTCCATTGCAATGAGGTTGCGCTTTTTTCGCGGAACGCCTTTGTAATAAAGCGGAAGCGCTACATTTTCCATGGCATTCTTAAATGAAATAAGGTTAAACGACTGAAAAATAAAACCAACCATTTCGTTGCGAAGTTTGGCAGCTTTTTTCTCACTCATGTTAATTACCAGATTCCCTCCAAGGTGGTAAGTTCCATTGTCATAATTGTCAAGCATTCCCAGAATATTCAAAAGTGTTGATTTTCCGGAGCCTGATGAACCCATTATGGAAACAAAATCTCCCTGTTCAATGTGGAGATCGATTCCTTTCAGAACATGGAGACGATTGGTCCCCATTTCATAGGATTTGTGAATATTAGTTAATCTGATCATAGCTGTTTAATTGTTACGACTGTTTTCTTTCTGTTTTCTGTGATAAATTTCTGAACTAATTTTTAAAACCACTCAATTTTTTCGATAAACGGGAGATTTCGGGCTGTGAATGGAATTATTCACAGTTTAAATCAACGCTGAACAAATTAATTTGAACGATTTTGTTTCTATCGGACGCCAAAAGCCCAATTAAGTTACACTAAAAAAGTGTTTTTAACTTTTATGAATCTATGGCAACACGTAATTTCAAAATCATAAAATATTTTGAAAGAGCTGTCAATTCTGTACTTTTGACTTGAAATAATTATACTTTATGGGATTCAAAACTATTTCGCTTAAATTGCCAACCGATTTTAGCACCGACCTGCTTCGGAGTAAAATTTCGAAGGAATTACATATTCGCGACTTTTCGTTTCATATCGAAAACAAAAGCCTCGATGCACGAAACAAAGCAAACATTCACTGGTTGGTGCAAGTGGTTGTCAAGTCAGAAGGAATAAAAAACGGAGAGGAAATAATAAATGAAAACCTTTCAATTCCCAATAAAAAACGAAAAGAACAAATTTTGGTTGTTGGCAGCGGCCCGGCTGGTTTTTTCGCAGCTTTTGTTTTACAAAAAGCTGGTTTTAACGTTACACTGATTGAACGTGGTTCCCAGGTTGATAAACGCGGCAAATCGATTTTGAATTTCGAACGAACCGGCAACTTTGATGCACAAAACAATTATGCTTTTGGCGAAGGTGGAGCCGGAACTTTTTCGGATGGAAAACTAACTTCCCGCTCGAAACACATTTCACTCGAAAAAGAATTTATTCTGAAAAGTTACGTTTCGGCAGGCGCTCCTGCAGAAATAGAATACATGGCACACCCCCACCTCGGCACCGACAACCTGCGAAAAATTGTTGCCAACCTGCGCGCTCAATTCGAAAATCTGGGCGGTAAAATACTTTTCGAAACCATGCTTACCGACATCGTGGTTAAAAATTCGAAAGTTACAGAAGCAGTAACATCCGCAGGTAACATTGCAGTTGACGCCCTTTTTATTGCTCCCGGTCATTCGGCTTACGAAACTTACGAAATGCTTATTACACGCGGTGTGCCATTTCGTACTAAAAACTTTGCCATTGGCAGCCGCATGGAACACCGGCAGGAAGTAATAAACATTGCGCAGTGGGGATGCCCGGAATTACCCGGAGTAAAAGCTGCCGAATACCGCCTCACCTCTCCCGCCGACGGGAAACACCAGGTATTTTCGTTTTGCATGTGTCCGGGAGGAATTGTGGTTCCCGCTGCTGCTTACCCCGAAACGAACATAGTAAATGGCATGAGTTTTTACAGTCGTGGCGGAAAGTTTGCAAATGCTGCCTGCGTGGCGGGAATTCATCCCGATGAACTTGCCGGCAAAACTGTTACAGCAATCGATGCACTGGCAAATCTTCGTAAACTCGAAGAACAGTTTTACAAATTTACACAGAGTTACAGCGCCCCGGCATGTTCGATTAAAGGATTTTTGCAAATGAAACCGGGAAACGAAAAACTACAAAGCAGTTTTCCGTTAGGTTTGACTCCCGCTCCGCTTTGGGAATTACTACCTGCCAGTGTTGTTCGTGCAATGCAGTCTGGATTGCTCGATTTTAACCGCAAAATGCGTGGTTTCGATACCGGTAATTTAATCGGGTTCGAAAGTAAAACTTCATCGCCGGTGCAGGTTGTACGCGAACCAAACGGAAGATGTGAAGGATTTGAAAATCTGTACATTGTTGGTGAAGGCAGTGGTTTTGCGGGTGGCATTATTTCGAGTGCTGCGGATGGGTTGAAAGCAGCGATGGGGTTGGTGTTGTCAAATCAATAATTTCGTAAAAATGAAAATCATAATTCTTTATGAATCTTTTTTTGGTAATACAAGGCTAATTGCCGAAGCCATTGGAAAATCGCTGAAAAAAAATAATGAAGTACAAGTTTTGAATGTTACAGAATTTAACTGGAATATTATTCCCAAGATGGAGCTTTTGATTGTTGGTTCAGCCACACGAGGATTTCGGCCTTGTCCGGCCACAAAATTATTCCTGAAAAGTATTCCTTGCAATGGGTTAAAAGGAATAATGGTGGCAGCTTTTGACACCCGGATTTCATTGCCTGAAATTGAATCGAAAGCTATTCGGATTTTGGTGAAAACCGGTGGATATGCAGCAAAACAAATTGTTAAAGCGTTAACTGTTAGCGGAGGTATTTTGGTTGTTCCAGGCGAAGGATTTCTGGTAAAAGGAGAAAAAGGACCGCTAAATGATGGTGAACTGGAAAGAGCTGCAAAATGGGCCGATCAAATTGTAAAATAACAGTTAATTTAACACAGGTTTCTCAGGCATTATTTAGACCCATTCTATAAATTTTCAGGTTTAATTGTACATTTGCAATTCAAAAAAAACAACAAAATTTATGGCAGCTAAAAATATCCCGTTTTCAAAAGAACAAATCGAAAAAATAATTGAGAATAATCCAACTCCTTTTCACATTTACGATGAAAAAGCAATTCGTGAAAATGCCCGTTATTTTAAAAATGCCTTTTCGTGGAACGAAGGATTTAAAGAATATTATGCCATAAAAGCCGCGCCAAATCCATACCTAATGAAAATCTTGAGGGAAGAGGGATTTGGAATCGATTGTAGCTCAACAGCTGAACTTGAACTTGCAAAACGGGTTGGAATGAGTGGTGATGAAATTATACTTACCTCAAACGATACACCGGCAAGCGAATTTCAACTTGCAAAAGATTTGGGGGCAATTATTAATCTCGACGATATTTCGCACATTGAATATCTCGAAAAACACGTTGGCTTGCCTGAAACCATATGTATGCGTTACAATCCAGGAGATTTAAAACAGGGAAACCTGATCATCGGTCATCCGGAGGAAGCCAAATACGGTTTTACACACGAACAAATGATTGAAGGTTACAATATTCTGAAAGAAAAAGGTATGAAACATTATGGTGTTCACACCATGGTGGCATCCAACGAATTAGATCCTGATTATTTTATCGAAACCGCCGAAATCCTTTTCAAATTAATTATTGAGGTAAAAGAAAAAACAGGTATTAAAATTGAATTTGCCAACCTGGGTGGCGGCATTGGAATACCTTACACTCCTGAACAAAAAGCAGTTGACATGGAATATGTGAGTGCTGGAATAAAAAAATTATACGACGAAATGATAGTCCCAAATGGACTGGCACCGTTGAAACTGTTTTTCGAATCGGGTCGGGTAATTACCGGTCCTTACGGATATTTGGTTACCAAAGTGAGGCATATAAAACATACATTTAAACAATTCGCAGGGCTCGATGCCAGCATGGCAAATCTTATGCGTCCGGCGATGTACGGGGCTTATCACCATATTACAGTGGTTGGAAAAGAGAATAATGAGGCAAATGTAAAATACGATGTTACCGGTTCGTTATGCGAAAACAATGACAAATTTGCCATCGACAGAATGTTACCAGAACTTGAACCCAACGATATTCTTGTTATTCATGATGCTGGTGCGCACGGGCATTCCATGGGTTTTAACTATAATGGCAAATTAAAATCGTCCGAATTATTATTACGCGAAAATGGTGAAACAATAGAAATCCGGAGGGCAGAAACCAACGAAGATTATTTTGCAACCCTCAATTTCGAGGGGTTGAAGAATTTTGAAGTATAACTGAAACAACAAATATTTAAAAAAGGCCGGAATGAAACCCGGCCTTTTTTGTATTTTTGTTTTATGACAAAGAAGAACAGAATATTACAAAACATAAAAATTCGTTTAAAATCAGTTTTCAACGACAGGATCGTTAATGTTGTTCTCTTTGGTTCACAGGCAAGAAACACATCAAATAAATATTCAGATTTTGATATTCTGATTGTTACCTACGACCAGTTTACATGGCAGGAACGAGGACAAATCCGTGACCTTTGTTACGAAGTTTCACTCGAATTTGATATTTTAATCGATTCAAAAATTATCTCGCGCCCTGAAATAGAAACGAAATTCTGGGGGAAACATCCATTAATAACCGATGCACTTGCTTATGGAATCTATGCATGATAATCAAACTGAACTTATTAAATACCGAATTGATCAGGCAAAAGATGCTATTTCAGAAGTTGAGATTTTAATAGAAAAACATCTATTAACATTAGCCATCAACCGCATTTATTACGGTATGTTTTATGTTCTTCTGGCGTTAGCTCTGAGAAACGGATTCAAAACTTCAAAACATAATCAATTGATTGGCTGGTTTAATAAAGAGTATGTCAAGACCGGAAAAACAAATCAAAAGTATGGGAAGATTGTGAATAAAGCTTTTGAAGACAGAACAGACGGTGATTATGGAATATTTGTTCAATTTGAAAAAGATGAAGTTTTGTTAAAGTTTGAAGATATGAAGGAATTTATTGTTGAACTGGAAAAATTAATATTTAACCAAAGTTGAAGGCCGGAAAATAAAACCCGGCCTTTTTTGTATTTTTAACGCCATGAGAATAGGATTTGACGCAAAACGTGCATTTTTAAACGCTTCGGGTCTGGGTAACTACAGCCGGAATACAATTAATGCGCTAAATCAGTATTCAAAAAATAACCAGTTTGTTTTATACACACCTAAAATCGAAGACAGAATTTTCGAAAATTATAATCAGTTTGAAGTACATTCACCAGAAAGTTCGTTTGCCAGATTCTTTAATCCGGTATGGCGTAATTTCTTTGTAGCAGGTTATCTGAAAAAGCATAAAATCGATGTTTTTCATGGGTTAAGCAACGAATTACCAAAAAGAATTCACAACACAAAAGTGCCCGCCGTTGTTACCATCCACGACCTTATTTTTATCCGCTTCCCTGAATTCTATAAAACAATCGACCGAAAAATTTATTATTCCAAAGTAAAATATGCCTGCAAATCGGCTAAAAAAATAATTGCAATCAGCCAGCAAACCAAAGATGATATTATCCGGTTTTTTAATATAAATCCCAATAAGATCGAGGTAATTCATCAATCAGTTTCTCCTGTTTTTTTTAAACCTAAAAACACCACAACCCTCCTTTCGAAATATAATCTGTCTGAAAGGTTTATTTTATCGGTTGGAACCCATGAACCACGCAAAAATCAGCTTTCCATACTAAAAGCTATTCATTCTGAAAAACCCGACATTCAGCTTGTAATTGTTGGCAAAACTACTTCGTACACAAAAAAGCTTACCCGGTTTATTACTGAAAATAAAATGGAAAACCAGGTAAAATTTCTGAATAATATTTCGGAAAATGATTTGGCAGGACTGTACCATTTGGCGAGCCTTTCAATTTATATCTCTTTTTTCGAAGGATTCGGATTACCGGTTATTGAATCGATGGCAGCTGCTTGCCCTGTAATCACTTCAAACGTTTCGTGTTTGCCCGAAACAGCCGGAGGTGCTGCCATTTTGTGTTCTCCAAACAATTTCAACGAATTGGGAATTCAAATAAAAACACTCCTCGAAAACAACGATCTTCGGAACGATTTAATTCAAAAAGGTATTGAGAGGGCCAGACTTTTCCATCCTGAATTTTTTGCTGAAAAAATGATTTCTTTGTACACTGGAATTTTATCCTGAAAAACAATGCACGACGATATCAAAAAAGCACTTGAAGTTTTAAAAAACGGGGGCATAATTTTATACCCTACTGACACGATTTGGGGAATCGGTTGCGATGCAACCAATGAAAAAGCGGTTGACAGAATATATAAAATCAAAAAACGCGAAGACAGCAAAAGTATGCTGGTGTTAATGGAAAACCCTGCTTTACTGGAACGTTACGTTACCGAAGTACCGGAAATTGCCTGGGATTTGGTTGAAGTGGCAACAACACCGTTAACAGTAATTTATCCGAAAGCAAAAAATCTGGCAAAAAACCTGATTGCTGAAGATGGAAGTATTGGGATTCGATTTACAAAAGAAGCTTTTACAACGCAGCTTTTGCAACGGTTTCGTCGTCCGCTGGTTTCCACATCTGCAAACATCAGCGGAGAAAAATCTCCGGCTTTTTTTGATGAAATTTCAGATGAGATAAAAAATCAAGTAGATTATATTGTTGAATACCGGCAAAACGATACAATCCCTGCACAACCATCGAGTATCATTAAATTGGGTGCTGGCGGGCAAATCGATATTATCAGAAAATAAAAAATGCTGCTCCGGTTATGAAGCAGCATTTTTCAAATAAATTATCCTGAATTATTTCTTTTCTTTCAAAATATCACGTATTTCGCCCAATAATACTTCTTCTTTTGTTGGCACAGGCGGTGCTGGTGGTGGTGCCGGTGCTACTTCTTTCTTTTTCAAACTGTTCATAGCTTTAATCATCATGAAAATAGCCATGGCAATAATTAGAAAATCGACTGTAACCTGAATGAAATTTCCGTAATTAATAGAAACCGCTGCCGTTGTAACCGCACCGGCGGCATCCAAAACAGGTTCTTTAAGAATAATTTTCAAATCGGTAAATCTTACTCCTCCTAAAAGCAAGCCTATTGGCGGCATTATAACATCGGAAACAACCGAACTAATGATTTTTCCAAAAGCGCCCCCAATAATGATACCAACTGCCATGTCAACAACGTTTCCACGCATGGCAAATTCCTTGAATTCTTTAACAATACTCATGATTTTGATTTTTTAAGTTAAATTTTAAAGCATGAAAGTTAATTATTTATTTCAAAAAGAATACCGCCGTCCGACAAAAAAAGCCGTTGCAACAATTACAACGGCTTCCTAAATTATCGGTATTACTTCTAACGCTTTTTAACTTTACCTGAACCAGATACAGAGGAATCGATTGCCGGGTTTCCGCTGTAATTTACATTTCCAGAGCCTGATATTCTTGCTTTAATTTCACCATTTGAAATAACTGAGCAATTGCCCGACCCTGATGTTTGCACATCTACTTGTTCGGCTTCAAAACCGCTGGCATTAATGTTTCCTGAACCTGAAATGCGTGCTTTTAACTCTTTGGCAACTCCATCGCCACTTACCGTAATATTTCCTGAGCCCGATACTGCGGTGTTAACCTGTTCGCTGGTTAATTCTTCGATATCTATGTTTCCGCTTCCACTTACTGCCAAATCCAGTATTCTGGATTTTATTTCCTTTGAAATAATATCGCCTGAACCCGAAACTGTTAGTGCATCAATTCCAGGAATTGTAATAAATATTTCAATCTTCCCGGGATTCCAGTTTCTAAACATATTTGTGTTCGGGAACTTTATACTCAGTGTGCGATCCTTAACTTCAGTAATGATTTCTTCCAGAGTTTCATCTTCTGCCACAATTCTTACACTTTGAGTGTTTCCCTGTTCGAGGTAAACTTTGCCCGAAATTCTTAATGAAATCTTCGTAAATGCAGGCAAATCACGTTTTTCGTCTTTTGCCAGAACCGGATTTGCAACAAAAAAACCAACTATTAAAATACCTAAAAAGAAGATTTTGCTTTTCATTTTGATTGAATTTAAATGTTTTCTAAGTTTTTAAACGCTCAAACAAACCGTTTGATATTTTGCAATGACGGATAAAACCTGATTAAGTTGCACCAATTAAAAAATATTAACAGAAAATTTTTTCCCTGCTGCATTTACTCATCAAACAATCCTTCCGGAAGTCTTAGTTTTACAAATTTATTGTGTTTGTCGAGTTCAATTAAAAAATCTTCATTAAACGGAACAAGAAGTTCTTTCCCTTTATAATTCAGGGTAAAAACAATGTTTCCTGAGTAGTTATCAACCTGATCGATTATGCCAATCTCACCCAATTTTTCGTCAAACAACAGATAGTTTACCAATTCTGAATCGAACAATTCATCGGGTATTACTATGATTTCGTTGTGAAAAAGAAACACCGAACTGCCAACCATTCGTTTTGCATACTTTTCAGAATCAACTCCATCGAATGATAAAATGGCTGAGTTTTCGGTTTTAAACCGAAAGCCTTCTTCCAAAACAAAAAAAGGGACAAGTAATCCTTCGAGTTCAACAAAAAACCGATCAGCATTTTCAATCGATATTTCATATTGTGGTTCATACTCAAGAACCAGTTCACCAAAAACACCATGTGTTTTTTTAAAGAATCCAACTTTCTCGCAGTCAGCTTTTGGTATTGTTTCCATAAATGCAAATGTAATTAAATGTACGCGTTGAAAACAAAAAAACCATCCGTTATATAACGAATGGTTTTCTATTTGAGATGATGTCTTTCCAATTAAGATTCGGCACCCTCAGCTTCCGGAGCTTCTTCCACTTCAGCAGGAGTTTCAGTTACAGCTTCTTTTTCTGCTCTTTCTGCATCTCTTTTTGCTTTAGCTTCTGCAGCTAATTCAGCATTTTTTGCAGCAATTGCAGCAACTTTCTGTTCCTTCACTTTTGCCTCGGCAGCCATTTGTTTTTTAACTTCAGCATCAGCATCACCAGCCAAACGATCGATTTTGGCCTGAATTTTTGCATCTTTTTCAGTCATCCAATTGTCTAAACGCCTTTCAGCCTCAACAATATCAAATGCTCCTTTTTTTACTCCACCCATCAGGTGTTTTTTGTAGAGTACACCTTTATACGACAAAATTGCCTTCACGGTGTCGGTCGGTTGTGCGCCGTTTGTAAGCCAGTTGTAGGCTTTATCAAAATCGAGATTTATAGTAGCAGGATTTGAATTTGGATTATAAGTTCCAATTGTTTCAATGTACCTGCCATCCCGTGGCGACCTGCTATCAGCTACCACAATGTGGTAGTAAGCAAAACGTTTGCGGCCATGCCGCGCTAGTCTCATTTTTACTGACATAAATCTATCTTATTTTTTAAAAAATGTGGCGCAAAGATAGAATAAAAAACAATTCAAAAAATTTCAACAGTAATATTTATCAAAAGACTTCCCTAAATCCATCCTTTGGAAGGACATTAAGAACACAGACTTATATTTTAATATTTGATTTTCAATATGTTTCTGCATTATATCAGCCTTTTGGAAGGCAGATTGAGGCTTTCTTTACCTCGTTACATATTGCTTTTCGTAGTAATTTTTGTAATCACCTGAAGTAACATTTTCAAGCCATTCGGTATTTTCCATATACCAGTCAATTGTTTTTTCAATTCCTTCTTCGAATTGAAGAGAGGGTTCCCAACCCAGTTCTTGTTTAACTTTTGTTGCATCGATTGCATAACGCAAATCATGTCCGGCACGATCTTTTACGTATGAAATCAGTTTTTCAGATTCGCCTTTTTGGCGGCCAAGCTTTTCATCCATTTTCCAGCACATCAGTTTTATCAGATCAATGTTGGTCCATTCGTTAAATCCACCAATATTGTATGTTTCCCCAATTTTACCTTCATGAAAAATAACATCAATTGCACGGGCATGATCGACGACCCAAAGCCAGTCGCGTACATTTTCGCCTTTACCATAAACCGGAAGAGGCTTATTGTTTTTTATGTTGTGGATAAAAAGTGGTATCAGTTTTTCCGGAAATTGAAACGAACCGTAATTATTCGAGCAGTTGGAAATTACTGTCGGTACCCCAAATGTGTCGAGATACGCTCTTACAAAATGGTCGGAACTGGCTTTCGAAGCCGAATACGGACTATGTGGATCATAGCTGGTTTCTTCAGTAAACATTCCTTCAGCGCCAAGCGAACCATAAACTTCATCGGTTGAAATGTGGTAAAATCTCTTCCCTTCAAAATTACTCCTCCAAATGTGTTTGGCAGCGTTTAAAAGATTCACAGTTCCAATTACATTGGTAAATACAAATTCTGTAGGATTCGAAATGGAGCGATCAACATGCGATTCGGCAGCCAGGTGAATCACACCATCAAATTGCATTTCTTCAAATAATCTCAGTATGAATTCACTATCAACAATATCACCTTTTACAAACTCATAATTGGATTTGCCTTCTACATCTCTTAAATTATTGAGATTTCCGGCATAAGTTAGTTTGTCGAGATTAATAATTTTATATTCCGGATATTTATTTACAAATAATCGAACTACATGTGAACCTATAAAACCGGCTCCCCCGGTAATAAGAATTGTTTTCATAATTTATTTTTTAATGGTATTAAAAGGAATCAATTAACATAAATCTCCTAAACTTATCGAATAACACTGATCTCTCAGTTTTGTTTTATTCCTCTTACCTGCTTTTCCCAGTTCCATGCAGAAAGTAAGGTTTCTTCTAAACCTTTTTCAGTTTTCCAGCCCAATTCTTCATTGGCATAAGCGGTATCTGCCCATATTTTTTCAACATCACCGGCACGCCTGTCAACAATTTTGTAATTTAGTTTTAATCCGGTTGCTTTTTCAAAACCCTTAATAATTTGCAATACCGAAAGTCCAGTACCGGCGCCAAGGTTAAAAATTTCGTAATTCGACTTATTTTTCCCTTCGACCAAACGGTTTATGGCTATAACATGTGCTTTTGCCAAATCAACTACATTTATATAATCTCGAATTGCAGAACCATCAGGAGTATTGTAATCATCACCAAAAACTTTTAATTCACTTCGTAATCCGGCGGCAGTCTGAGTAATAAATGGAACCAGGTTTTGAGGAATTCCCAAAGGCAATTCACCAATTAAGGCTGAACTGTGAGCTCCTACCGGATTAAAATAGCGAAGTGCAATTCCTTTTAATTGTGGATTTGCCAAAATAGTATCCTTTAAAATATCTTCACTGATGCGTTTCGTATTTCCGTAAGGTGATTCTGCGTCTTTACGTGGGGTTTTTTCTGTTACCGGGAGTGAATCAGGTTGTCCGTAAACAGTGCAGGATGACGAAAACACAACGTTTGGAATATTGAATTTTATCTGACAATCCATTAAATTTAAAAGCGAGACCAGATTATTACGGTAATAATGTAATGGTTTTTCAACCGATTCTCCAACAGCTTTTGATGCAGCAAAATGAATTATCGCTTCAATATCTGAATTTCTGCTGAAAAATTCCTGTGTTTTCTGAAAATCCACCAAGTCAAATTGCTCGAAATCTGGTTTTATTCCTGTTATTTTTTCAATATTCCCCAAAACTTCGAGACTTGAATTTGACAAATTATCGATAATCACAACGCCGTAACCTGTTTCCTGTAACTCAACAACCGTATGTGATCCAATGTACCCCGTACCTCCGGTGACCAGAATTTTTTTTGCCATTACATTTATTTTTATACAACAAAAGTAAAAAATAAAACTCACTTAATTTTTTAAAATTGAGTTAAAGAAAATCTAATCAAAAAAACTTAATTTGCAGGGTTACTTGTTTAAAAAGATGTTTTTGTATTTTTACATTTTAAAATTTATAACTGTGAAATTAGCTAAATACATACACGAGCTTTTGTTGGAAAACGAAACAGTAATTTTCCCAGGATTTGGAGCATTCATCTCTAATTACAAACCGGCCGAAATAAGGGAAAACGAAATCATTCCTCCATCAAAAGTGATATCGTTTACCCGGCAATTCAGAAACGATGATGGCCTGCTGGTTACAATTATTGCCAGAAAAGCAAAAATATCCCAAACAAATGCTTTAAAAAGAATTGACAGGGAACGTGAGAACATGATGTATCTGCTGGATAAAGGAGAAAAAGTTACCATTGAAAATATCGGAGTTTTATTTAACAATGAAAAAAACGAAATTCAGTTTGCACCTTTTCAGGACGAAAATCCTTTGTTAGATACATTTGGATTTGAGCCTGTTACAACAGAAGATACTGTTGAAAAAACGTTAGTAACAGAAACTGAAGAAATTTTAAATAAATCTGTTGAACCAGCAAATGAAGATGAAGTTGAAAATGAATCAACTTCAGAAAAGCCTATCGAAAAAATAATATTACCCCGGACATTACCAGATTGGGCAATTGAAAAGCCAGTAGAAAGAAAAAAAACCGGCTGGTATTGGTATCTGCTAATCCTTTTACCAATTCTAATAGTTGGATATTTTTTGTTTTTGAATAGCAATAATCAGAATAAAACTGAAATTAACGACCAGACAACAAATAATGAACTGGAGCAAATTCAGATTCAAACAATTGTTCCATCAGATTCAATACAAAATGATTCGATTCAGAAGTTGAAAACTGATTCTGTTGTAAATGTTAAGCCGGATTCAGGAACATCACTTGATAATTCAAAATACTACCTCATTGGCGGAGGATTTAAAAGTGAGGAAAATGCTGAAAAATATATTCTTCGCCTGAAAGAAAAGGGAATAGAAGGAACAATGATTGGGAAAAAGGGAAGTATGTACTTGGTTGGAATTGCGTCATTCGACAGTAAACAGGAAGCTTTTAATGCATTGAATGAGAATTTGAAAACTTATCCTGAGTGGAATCTTTGGATTCACAAAAAATAAAAAACTTAACCATTTTTATGAAAAAACCAACTAAACCTTTTTTAACTGCTTTTGTATTGGTATTTGTTGTTTTATCGTGCACTAAACAGAATCCGCAGATTTTAACCGGCGGCCCTGAAGTAGTTACATTTAAAGTACTCCCCTTTGAAATTTCGGATGTAAAACTTTTGGATGGCCCGTTTAAACATGCCACAGAACTTAATATTAAATCGCTTTTAAATTATCAACCCGACCGTTTGCTGGCAAAATTCAGAACTGAAGCCGGACTGAAACCAAAAGCAGAACATTACAAAGGTTGGGAATCAATGACAATTGCTGGCCATAGTTTGGGGCACTATTTAAGCGCATGCGCATTAATGTATCAAACTACCGGCGATCAACAATTTTTAGATCGGGTAAATTATATCGTTGCTGAGCTCGACACCTGCCAGAAAGCTGGCGACGGCTACATCGGTGCTTTCCCAAATGGTAAAAAAATTCTTTTGGATGAAATTGCAAAAGGAAATATTCGAGCGCAGGGATTTGATCTGAATGGAATCTGGTCGCTTTTTTATACAGTGCATAAAATGATGGCCGGACTGTGCGATGCATACGAATTGTGCGAAAACCAAAAAGCGCTCGAAGTGAATACACGTTTCGCCGATTGGCTTTATCCGGTTTTATCGGGATTAACAGATGAACAACTTCAGAAAATGTTGCATTGCGAATTTGGCGGAATGAATGAATCGCTGGCTGAATTATACGCCCAAACCGGAAATGAAAAATACATGAATATGTCGCGGATGTTTTATCACAAAGCCATTCTCGATCCACTTTCTGAAGGCATTGATATCCTTCCAGGCAAACATGCCAATACACAAATACCAAAGCTCATTGGTTTGGCCCGCAGCTACGAACTTACCGGCGATACCACCGACAGGAAAACAGCAGAATTTTTTTGGGAGACAGTGGTAAAACATCATTCGTACGTTACAGGAGGTAACTGCAACCACGAATATTTTGGTCCGCCCGACACTTTACGCAATGAGCTAAGCGACGAAACAACCGAAACCTGCAATGTGTATAATATGCTTAAACTTTCGCAGCACTTGTTTGAGTGGGAAGCAACGCCCGAAGTTGCCGATTTTTATGAACGAGCTTTATTTAATCATATTTTATCGTCGCAGCACCCCGAAACAGGTAAAGTAATATACAATCTATCGCTTGAAATGGGCGGCAGCAAATATTACCAGGATCCTGAGGATTTTACCTGCTGCGTGGGTTCGGGCATGGAAACTCATTCGAAATATGCAAAAAACATATTCTTTCATAATAATGATGAATTGTACATTTCGCAGTTTATTGGAGCTGAACTGACCTGGAAGGAAAAGGGATTGAAAGTACGACAGGAAACTGCTTACCCCGATGAACAGGGAAGTACCCTGACTTTTTCGTGTGAAGAAACAGTGCCGCTTACTTTGCAAATTCGTTATCCGCATTGGGCTGAAAACGGTATTGAAATAAAAGTGAATGGCAAACAAAAACGGATAAATGAAGTACCGGGAAGTTTTGTAGGAATAAAGAGGTACTGGAAAAATGGCGATAAAGTTGAAATCAGTTTCCCTTTTTCATTGCGGATGGAAACCATGCCTGACGATTCGAACCGGGTAGCACTTTTTTATGGGCCGGTTGTATTGGCAGGCGATTTGGGAGTTGAAAACGATTCGAACCGGTACGACCCGGATTTTGTACCGGTAATTATGACTGAAAACCGCGACCCGAAAAGTTGGTTAAAACCTTTAGATGGAAAAACCAATACTTTTATAACTCAGAATGTTGGCCGTCCTCGCGATGTGGAATTCAAACCATTTTATGCTACTCATAATCGCAGCTATTCGGTTTATTTCGACATGTTTACAGAAAAAGGATGGGAAGAACATCAAAAGGAATACCTCCTTAAACTGGAATCAAAAAAGCAACTGGAAGCAGCCACCATCGACTTTTTTCAACCCGGCGAAATGCAACCCGAACGCAACCACAACTTTAAAGATTTGAAAACGTGGGTTGGTGAAAGCAAAAACCGAAAATTTCGTGAAGTTGACCGTGGAGGCTGGTTTACATGCGAAATGAAAATCAACAAAAATGAACCTGCCAACCTTGTTGTTGAATACTGGGGCGGTTATACCGGAAGCAAAACTTTCGATATTTTGGTGAATGATACCAGGATTGCCACCGAAAATATTTCAGGCAAAAAACCGGGTGAATTTGTAGATGTAGTTTACGATATTCCTGAAAATCTGCTCGCCGGGAAAAGCAAAATCACAGTAAAATTTTTACCGCATGCAGGTCACCGGGCCGGACCAGTTTTTGGAGTGAGAACCGTAAAAAAGTAAAATTCGAAATAAAAAGTTAAGCTTCGAGATAATTTTTTAACGAAGTTCCTAAAATAGAATTCCACCCCTCTTCGAAGTTTTTAGGATCCAAATCGGGATTATCTGACGGAAAAGATTCAAAACCGGTGTGACTTAACTTCAGTTTTGTATTGCCACCTTTTACTGGGACTATTTCAAAACACAAATTTGTAATGCCCTCAATTCCCTCGTAACTCCATGTATGGCAAAGTTTCCTGCCGGTAATCACTTCAGTAACTACACAAATATGGAGGTATTGTTTTTCTTCGGTTCCTCCCCAAAATCTGAATTCGAAACCCACCTCGGGTTTAAATTCTTCCAGATCGAAATACCAGAGTTTCATCTCTTCCTTCACCGTTATTGCTTTCCATATTTTTTCGGGAGATGCTTTGTAAATAAGTTCTTTAAGTACTTTCTTTTCCATATTTTAAATTCTGCTGATTACTTATTGTAATTATAACAAAGTTTAAACTGTTTGTTTTGCGAGACATGAATCTTTGAAATAAAAAAGTTTGAATCTTTCAATTAACCGGAATTTATTGAATTTGAATTTTGTAAATTGCAATCCAATTAAACCAACAAAAAATTCTACCTATGAATCCATCAAGAAGAAATTTCCTGAAAAAATCGGCAGTTGCAATTTCTGCAACAACTGTTATTCCATCGAATATTTGGTCGTCGCCATTTGCACCAACCGATAAAGTAAATGTAGCTTTAATCGGTTGTCGCAACATGGGATTTGGCATTCTTAAACACCACCTCGACACTGGAATGGTGAACTGTGTGGCACTTTGTGATGTGGACGAAAATGTACTTAAAGAGAAATTGGAAATTGTAAAAAAAGATTACAACCAGTCGCCCGAGTTAATAAAAGATTATCGTAAAGTACTCGAAAGAAAAGATATTGATGCTGTAATTATCGGAACACCAGATCATTGGCACTGTTTAATTATGGTTGAAGCGTGTCAGGCTGGTAAAGATATTTACGTTGAAAAACCTATGGCAAACACCATTGCAGAATGCAATATTATGGTAAAAGCCGCAAAAAAATACAATCGTGTGGTTCAGGTTGGTCAGCAGCAACGTGACGGCAAAGTATTTATCGATTGCATGAACCTGATAAAAGGTGGCGAAATTGGTACACTGCGCAAGGTAAATATCTGGGCAAATTTCAATTACGGTTTGGGAACGATTCCTGTTCCTGATGGCCCGGTACCTGCTGGAGTTGATTACGATTTCTGGTTGGGACCTGCACCAAAACGGGCATTTAACCGGGCACGTTTTCACGGAAGCTGGCGCCATTACTGGGATTACGGTGGCGGATTGATGAGCGACTGGGGCGTGCATCTGCTCGACATGGGATTATGGGCCGGAGATATTGTAGAAGCGCCAAAAACAGTAATTACCTACGCTTCAAACCTTTCAAAACAAAAAATGGCCCGCGAAACATTCGACACCATGAATGTTATTTTTCCACAAAAAGATTTTGTGATTAACTACGATTTAACTGCCGGAATCCAACAAGGGCCGTACGATTCAGCCTACGGAGTGCAGTTTATTGGAGAAAAGGGAACACTGGTTGCCGACCGCAGCAAATATCATTTATATCCTGAATGGGACGGTGAAAAAAATGCTCCGAAAGTGGAAGAGATTTCATTTGATAAAGGACATGAATCACATCGCGAACATGTGGACAATTTCCTGGCATGCATTAAATCGCGCGCAAAAACATCGTGTCCACCCGAAATTGGAAGGGCAGCAGCCATTCATGTGCACATTGCAAATATTTCTGCACGGGTGGGACAGCCCATTCTCGAATGGGACGATGCGGCGAACCGTTTCACAAATTGCGAAAAAGCAAACGAGTTGATAACACCGGTGTATCGCGGCCCCTGGAAATTGCCGGAAGTTTGAGAAATATCAGAAGATGAATATTCAAAATCAGAAGAAATGAATACACGTAGAATTTTTTTAAAAACAAGCGCTTATGCAACTGCAGGCATTTTGGCTTCAAGTCCATTTTTCTCGCTGGCAGCTGAAGGAAAAGACAAACTGAAAAAATTTGGTTTTATCTCCGGAATTGCAGGTGAAGCAATGAAAGCCAATTGGAAAGGTACACTGAAACAGGCAGTTGAATTTGGTTTTACTGAAATCGAAGGTGGCAGCAATCATGCTGGTTCGCCTCAGGAGTTTTTAAATTACTGCAAAGAAATTGGCATTAAACCCATTGCAGGAGCTCTCGATTTTAAAACAAAAAACGAGGATCTCAATAAAGTCTTTGATGACTTAAACGAACTGAAAATGAAATATGCCGTGGTTTACTGGCCATGGATGGGCGGTGGCCCTTTCAAACTCGACGATTGTAAAAAATCGTGTGAACGGCTTAACGAACTTGGTGCCAAAACAAATTCAAACGGACTGAAACTTCTGTGGCACAACCACGACAAGGAATTTCATGAAATGGAAGAAGGATTGCCTTTCGATTATATTATGAAAAACACCGACCCAAAACTGGTACAGTGCGAAATGGACATTTACTGGGTGAAAAAAGGGGGTGCTGATCCTCTGGAATTTCTGAAAAAATACGCAGGGAGAATTCCGGTGTTGCATGTAAAAGATATGGCAGCCGGTCCTGAGCAGGATTTCATATGCCCCGGCAGGGGAATAATTGATTTTGTACCAATTTTTGCAGAATCAAAAAAACAAGGCATCGAACACTATTTTGTTGAACGTGACAACGAACCCGACGGAATTGGTTGTTTGAAATCGAGTGGCGAGTTTTTGAAGAGCATCAGGTTTTGAAAATAGTATTAAGTATCAAGACATAAAGTATCAAGACTGAGATGAAAATGATAAAAGTGGGGGTTGCCGGGCTTGGATTTATTGGTCCTGCCCACATTGAAGCGCTTCGGCGGATTCCCGGAATTGAAGTTGTTGCCATTACCGAAAATAATGAAGAGTTGGCTAAAACGAAAGCAGAACAACTTGGAATTCAAAAGTATTTCGGAAGTTATAGCGAACTTTTAAAAGAAGATATCGACTGTGTACATATTTGTACCCCTAATTTTCTCCATTTCGAAATGGCAAAAACAGCGCTGCTGGCGGGAAAACACGTGGTTTGCGAAAAACCGCTTGCTACAACCGTTGCAGAAGGTGAAGAATTGCTGAAACTGGCACAGGAAAAAAGATTGGTTCATGCTGTTCATTTCAACATCAGGTATTATCCATTGGTACGGCAAATGAAGGTGATGCGCGAAAAAGGTGAACTTGGCGAGGTGTATTCAATAATTGGATCGTACCTGCAGGATTGGCTTTTTTATTCAACCGACTACAACTGGCGTTTGGAGCCTGAACTGTCAGGTAAATCGAAAGCGGTAGCCGACATTGGTTCGCACCTGATGGATTTGTTGGAATATATTTCGGGATTAAAAATAACAGAAGTGATGGCAGATTTTAAAACCATCTACCCGGTTCGCCAAAAACCTCTGAAACCTGCTGAAACTTTTACTGGAAAAATGTTGCAACCCGAGGATTATGAAGATGTGCCAATTTCAACAGAAGATTATGCCACGGTAATGTTGCGATTCAATAACGGAAACAAAGGCGTGATAACGGTGAGCCAGGTAGCTGCAGGGCGTAAAAACCGTTTAAGCCTTGAAATTTCAGGTTCAAAACAAACGTTCGCATGGAATTCTGAATCGCCCAATGAAATATGGATTGGGAAACGAAATGCACCCAACCAAGTTTTACTGCGCGATCCCTCACTATTTGAAAAGGAAAGCGCAGCGCTGATTTCATTCCCTGGCGGACACAACGAAGGTTTCCCTGATACTTCAAAACAAATGTTTAAAGAGGTTTACGAAAACATTCGAAAGGGAACAATGGAAGGTGCCAAATTCCCTACTTTTGAAGATGGTTTGCGCGAATTGATTCTTTGTGAATGCATTCTGGAAAGCAATGAAAAGGAGTGTTGGGTGAAAGTGTAACTGAATGAAATTTACAACTTAAATTAGGATTTAAGGTGACCGATTTACAAAATATTATTGCGCAAGGTGAAGGTTATTACACTGAATTTAAACGCAATATTAACAGCGATTTAAAAAAAGAACTTGTAGCATTTGCCAATGCTTCTGGCGGTAATATCTTTCTTGGTATTGAAGATGATGGTACAGTTTGTGGCATTCAAATTACTAATCAGTTGATTTCACAAATTCAGGATGCGGCCAGCGAATGCGACCCACCAGTAAACATCGAAATAATCAATCATTCAAACCATGTTCTGCAAATCCACGTTTTTGAAAGCATTATCAAACCTCATCGCACAACAAGCGGATTTTATTTAAGGGTTGGCGCCAATTCTCAAAAAATGCGCACGGATACCATACTCGAATTTCTTGAAAAAGAAGGTCGTGTAAGATTTGATGAACGATTAAGAAATGAAATTGATTTCAAGCATTATTTTTCTGAAAATCAGTGGAGAAGGTTTTTAGTCCGCTCCGGTATCTCGCCTGATGTTGAGAAACTTACTATTTTACAAAGCCTTGGCGCAATAAAAATGAATAACGGCAACCCTATTTTCACCAATGCCGGGTTGCTTGTATTTACCGATTCACCAACGATTTTTTTGCAACAGGCTTATGTTACCTGCGTGGCATTTCGCACACCTGAGAAAGTGGATATTGTTGACAGAAAAGATTTTACCGGAGATTTTTTTACCAACATCGAAAGTTCTCTCGATTTTGTGGAAAGACATATTAACGTTGCTGCAAAAATAGAAACTACCATTAGGGAAGATGTATGGGAGATTCCAAAGGTCGCTTTGCGGGAAGCCATTGTAAATGCTGTTGTCCATCGCGATTATCTTGAAACCGGGGCAAGGGTAATGATTGAGATTTATCCTGACAAAATTATTATCTCCAATCCGGGAGGTTTACCCAAGGGAATGCCTGAAGCTGATTTCGGGAAATACAGTCTTGCTCGAAATGCAACATTGGCAAATCTGATGCAAAGGGCTGGGTTTATTGAAAAACTGGGTACGGGAATAACCCGCATCAGGCAGGAAGCGGAAAAGGCAGGAATGCATGATGTTGAATTTTCATTTGGGTATTTCTTTGCTGTGGAGTTTAAAAGAAAAAAAAGTTCGGAGAAAGGTTCGGTGGAAAATTCGGAGAAAAGTTCACTAAAAATAATTACTAAAGGGTTAAATGATTCACAATTAGCACTACTTAATTGCATTTCTGATAATCCGGGAATTAGTACAAAAATGATTTCAACCCAACTTTCCAGGCCTGAAAGGACGTTGGAGAAGCAAATTAAATTATTGATTTCAAAAGAGTTGATTGAAAGAAGAGGTTCAAAAAAGACTGGAGGATATTTTATAATGGGAAATATTAATTCAGATATAGAAGAAACGATTCTGGGGGATTAAATGGGGGATTAAATGGGGGATTAAATGAGATGAAAAACTGTAAAAACCATAAAAACTATGTTAGATTTAGGATTTGTAAGCGCCATTCTGGCCGAAAAAAGTTTTGATGAGGTAATTGAGTTTGCTTCTGAAAATCGGTTTAAATGTGTTGAAATGATGTGCTGGCCGGTTGGCAAAGCCGAACGTCGTTATGCCGGAGTTACACATATAAACGTCGATGAACTTGGCGATAAAAAAGTAGCCGAAATTATAGAGACTCTTAAACGCAACAACATTTACATTTCGGGACTGGGCTACTATCCAAATCCACTTGACCCCGATGATAAGCAAGCTGAATTTTATATTGACCATATTAAAAAGGTTATTAAAGCTGCTGCAAAACTGGGAATTCCGGTAGTTAATACATTTGTGGGGCGTGACCCTGCAAAAAGTGTGGAGGACAATCTGAAGAAATTCGCTGAAGTGTGGCCCGAAATCATTAAAGTGGCCGAGGAAAATAATGTGAAAATTGGTATCGAAAACTGCCCGATGCTGTTTACCCGCGACGAGTGGCCCGGTGGCAAAAACCTGGCAACCACGCCCGCCATCTGGCGAAAAATGTTCGATATCATTCCCAGCCCGAATTTCGGTTTGAATTACGACCCATCGCACTTGGTTTGGCAACAAATGGACGAGGTAAAACCCATTTTCGACTTCCGCGATAAACTATTTCATATTCATTTAAAAGATGTTAAGGTTTATCGCGACAAACTGAATGAAGTTGGAATTATGGCTTATCCGCTCGATTATCATTCACCTAAAATTCCCGGATTGGGTGATGTCAACTGGCGAGGTTTTTTCTCTGCACTCACTTCAATAAAATATCGCGGCCCGGTTTGTATCGAGGTGGAAGACAAAGCTTTTGAAGGTTCGGAAGAAGATGTAAAATCGGCTATTTTAACCAGCAGAAACTTTCTTTATCAGTTTATAGCATAATTTTATTGGAACGCTGAAGACTCAGATTGAACAGATAATCAGTGATAATCAGTAAAAACCGTGTCATCAGTGTTCCATTCTTAAACCTAAATCAGTATGAAGAAAATCTTATTTGTATTTATAATCATTTGTCTTTCAATTACAACCAAGGCTCAAAATCCAATCGTTCCGCCCGGTGTATATATTGCCGACCCTTCAGCCCATGTTTGGAATGATGGCAAACTGTATATTTATGGTTCGCTCGACGAAAGCACCGAATATTATTGTTCGTGGCGTCACCATGTTTTGGAAACCACCGACCTGAAAAACTGGAAAATGACCGAAAATGTATTTGCTTCAAAAGGAGAAAACGATCAGGTTCCTTATTCTAATGCTTTGCTTTTTGCCCCCGATTGCGTGTATAAAAATGGTACTTATTACATGTATTATTGCATGCCAGACCAAAAAGCTGCCGAAGGTGTTGCTAACAGTAAATTGCCAACCGGTCCATTTGTTAACGGACAAAAAATTCATTTAAAAGGAATCGAAGAAATCGATCCGTGTGTTTTTATCGACGACGACGGACAAGCGTACTACATTTGGGGACAGTTTCAGGCCAAAATAGCTAAACTGAAATCAAACATGACTGAAATAGATTCTACCACAGTTGTTACCGGGATTGTAAATGAAAAAGAACATTTTTTCCATGAAGGCGGATACATGGTGAAACGCAATGGTATTTACTATTTTATTTATGCCGATATGAGTCGCGCAAACAGGCCAACATCAATTGGTTACGCCACTTCGCAATCACCAATGGGACCATTTAAATACGGTGGTGTAATTGTGGATAATGCCCATTGCGACCCCGCAACATGGAATAACCACGGTTCGATTGCGGAATTCAAAGGCAAGTGGTATGTGTTTTACCACCGATCTACCCACAACAGCCGCATGATGCGAAAAACCTGTGTTGAACCCATTTTTTTTAATGATAACGGAAGCATTAACGAAGTTGAAATGACCTCGCAGGGTGCTGGTCCGGCTCTGAATGCGTTTGAAACAACTGATGCCGCCCGTGCCTGTTTGCTTTTTGGAAAAGTGCGTATTGAACAGGCTGAAACAAAAAACGAAATTCTGAGCAAAATCGAAAACGAAGACAACGTAGCCTTCAAATACTTCGATTTTAAAGAGGGTGCTACCAAAGCTGAAATGAGAGTAAAAGCATTAAAAAATGGCGGTGGAATTTCTGTTCATCTCGACCAACCATGGGGAAGACAAATTGGCTGGTTAAATATTCAGGGAAATGAAAATAATGAATGGCAGATTATAAAAGGTGATATTGAAAAAACATCGGGCACTCACGCAGTTTGGTTCACTTTTCACGGAAAAGGGAATAACTTGTTCGAAATCGATGAATTCAGGTTTTCAGAATAAAAAATAAACACAACATGAACACAAAAAAAGTAATTGGAGCAATTTTAATTTTAATAACTATTTTTTCGTGTACTCAAACTGAACAGAAAAAATATATTCCGCTGGTAAACAAAAATGCCACCGAGAAAACACAAAAGCTGTACAATTTTATTCAGGAAATAAGCGGGAAATATACCCTTGCAGGACAACATGAATACTGTGGAAAAGGGTCGGTTTATCATAATCAACTTGAACAACTAACCGGCAAAAAAGCCGTTATCTGGGGATCAGATTTTAGTTGGTGCCTGACTGGTGAATCTGCAAATAATTTCCAGCATTGTGGTCCGCTGAATTTAACTGCCCCGGCCACGCCTTTCGATACACTTGATATTACCATGGAAGAAGCCCGTGATTTATTAATTGCAGAAGTTGAGGCACGCTATGCTGAAGGTCACATCATTACACTAATGTGGCATGGCTGTTTTCCTACTGATGGTGATAGCTGCGATGGTGCCTCGATTTGGGCAATGGAAAACCGGCCTACACCCGAAATTTGGAACGAACTGGTGACCGATGGTACACCGTTGAATGATGCATGGAAAGCAGGTGCCGATAAAATTGCCACATATCTGAAACAATTGCAGGAAAAAAATATACCCGTACTTTGGCGGCCTTACCACGAAATGAACGGTGTTTGGTTCTGGTGGTGCAATCAAAAAGGAGAACAGGGATTTAAACGGCTTTGGATTATGATGTACAAATACTTCACTGAAGTTCATCAACTAAATAACCTCATTTGGGTTTGGAATACAAACGCACCGCGCGATATACCTAACGATGAAGCTTTTGCGTACGGTGATTTTTTCCCCGGCGACGAATATGTCGATATTCTGGCTGCCGATGTTTACCGGAAAGATTACAGGCAATCGCATCATGACGATTTAATGGCCCTGGCAAAAGGGAAGCCAATTGCTTTGGGTGAAGTAGCAGAAATTCCTGATACAGAAGCTTTAACCAGTCAACCCAACTGGGCCTGGTATATGCCATGGGGCTGGTTACATTTCACTGCAAACAATGAAGCTTTGATTAAAGAAATGATGACCAGTGAAAAAGTACTTACAACCGACGAAGTTACTGTTGATGCGACCGGAAATTATAGCTTAAAATAAGCAAATGGTTCATTAATACGAATTGAATCCGCAAATTTCATCCAGAGGTTTGCGGATTTTTTTTCGCAATTTGTAACCAACAGGCGGATAACCAAGTGTAATTACCAAACCAATTTTTCGCTTTTCAGGAATATTTAAAAGCAGACGAATTTTTTTCTCATCGAACCATCCAATCATACAGGTTCCCAATCCCAGCTCAGCAGCCTGAAGACAAAAATGCGCAGCAGCAATTCCAATATCAATTTGCGGGTACTCCATATCTTTAATACTTCCGCCGATTTGCGCAATAAGTTTTGCCCTTTCAATTACCAAAACTGCAATTACCGGCGCTTCAACTGTGAATTTGTTGAAATTTATGGCTTTACTGAATGTGGCTTTCGCTACCTGATTTTTCAATTCAGGATTATCAACAATAATTATTTTCCATGGCTGCGAATTACATGCCGACGGAGCAACATGCACTGCATCAAGTATTTTATCTATTTTCTCACGTTCTACCGGAATATCGCAGTATTTACGCACACTCTGGCGCAGTTCAATTAATTCACTAAATGTCATATCTCTTTTTTATGATTTTGCTAAAATACATTAATCTTTTTTCAATTGTCAATCATCAAACCATTCGAAAAAATGAACGTAAAAAAGAACAACTTTTGAATTTAAACCGGAGTGTTATAAGTTTTTTAAAATTCACCTTAAAATTTAAAATTATGCCCGACAGTGTTTACAAAATCATCGAGTTGGTGGGAAGCAGTCCCGAATCGTGGGAAAAGGCAGCGCAAAATGCCATTGCTGTAGCAGCGAAATCGTTGCGGGAACTTAGAATTGCCGAAGTTGAAAAAATGGACATGCACATCAAAGACGGTAAAATCGAATCCTACCGTGTAAAACTGAAAGTTTCGTTTAAATACGAAGGACATTAGCCATTTATTCGTGCAAAAAAAGGGTGTTCATTATCACCCTTTTTTTTATAACTTTCAATCTCTTAAAAAATATAAAACATGAAACGCAGAATTTTTATCAGAAACAGCGCATTAACAACCATGGCGCTGACCATTCCCGCAATCAGGAGTTTTGGAAATAATTTTTCAGCAGAATATAATTTGCCACGGCGAGTTCTTGGAAAAACCGGGGAGAAGCTTTCTGTGATTGGTTTTGGCGCAATTATGCTAAACGATAATCCGCAGGATTTTGCCAACGAGCTGGTTGCCAAAGCCTACGATTTGGGCGTAAATTATTACGATGTTGCACCCAATTACGGCAATGCACAGCAAAAACTGGGACCGGCTTTAAAACCGTATCGCAATAACTGTTTCCTTGCCTGTAAAACCCACGAAAGAGGCGCTGATGGAGCTCAAAAAACGTTGGAAGATTCGCTGCGCAAGCTGGAAACCGACCATTTCGATTTGTACCAGTTGCATGCGTTAAGTTCTGTTGATGACGTAAATAAGGTTTTTGCATCTGGTGGTGCAATGGAAACAATAGTTAAAGCGAAAAAAGAAGGAAAAATAAAACATGTTGGTTTTTCGGCGCATTCAGTAGATGCCGCATTACTGGCCATGAAAAATTATGATTTTGATTCGATTTTGTTCCCCATAAATTTTGCCTGCTGGAATGCGGGAAACTTTGGCCCGCAGGTGTATGCCGAAGCTGAAAAACGCGGAATGGGAATTCTGGCTTTAAAAGCAATGGCTTTAACACCTCTTGAAAGAGACGAACAAAAATTTGATAAAAACGTTTGGTACAGACCGATTCAGGATGAAGAAGTGATGAAAATGGCCTTGAAATATACTTTGTCAAAAAATATTACTGCGGCAGTTCCTCCCGGGAAGAATACTCTTTTTTTAAAAGCCCTTGAATTTATGAATGAATATAAACCGATAACACTAGAAGAAACAAATAAACTGATTACTCTGGCAAAAAACACAAAACCTATTTTTATGCACGCCTGAAAGAGGGGATTATTTCTTTCGGAATAGACTTACACACAATTATATCTGCAGGAAACTGATAATTAACAAGTGTAATTTCTTTAATGTCAATCACTAAAGTTTTTTTGTAGATTTGTGCCTTAATATTTTTGCTTAACAATATGGCATTTGATATTTTCATTACATTTCTGCTTGTTTCTTTCAACGGATTTTTTGTTGCTGCCGAATTTGCCATCGTTAAAGTTCGTTCCTCGCAACTCGAATTAAAAGTAAATGAAGGCAACCGGGTTGCAATTCTTTCGAAACACATAGTATCTCACCTCGACGGCTACCTTGCTGCCACACAACTTGGAATTACATTGGCAAGTTTAGGTTTAGGATGGATTGGTGAACCTGTGGTCTCCAAAATAATAATAAATATTATGGATTTGATGGGTTTCGCTGCAAATCCTGAACTGGCACATCAAATTGCATTACCTGTTGCTTTTGTGATTATAACCATTTTACACATTGTTTTTGGTGAACTGGCCCCTAAATCTTTGGCTATTCAGCGCTCCGAGAAAACAACTTTATTTATTGCATATCCGCTTCAGTTTTTCTTTATTGTTTTTCGACCTTTTATCTGGATTCTAAATGGTATTGCCAATTTTATACTCAAAGGAATTGGAATCAACGCTGTTCATGGTGCTGATATTCATAGCAGTGAAGAATTAAAATATCTTGTGCAGGAAGGTCAAAAAAGTGGCGAAATTGATGATGCAGAATATAAAATTATCAAAAACGCTTTTGGATTTTCAGAACAAACCGCCAGACAGGTTATGGTTCCACGTACCCAGGTTTTTGCATTCGACATAAACGAATTTAACAACAAAACTATCGAAAAGATTATTGAAGAAAGTTATTCGAGAATACCATGTTACGACGATAATTTAGACAATATTGTTGGTGTGGTTTACTTGAAAGATATTTTAATTGCTGCCCGGAAAAAGGAAGAATTTGATATTCGCAGTATTGTGCGGAGTATGCATGTTGTTCCCGAAACAAAAAGTATTGGTCAGCTACTGAACGAGTTTCAGATTAAACATCAGCAAATGGCTTTGGTTGTAAACGAATACGGTGGTACCGAAGGCATTATTACAATGGAAGATATATTGGAGGAACTTGTTGGCGAAATTCAGGATGAATATGATAATGAAATTCCGTTTGTTGAAAAAGTGAGTGAGAAAACGTACAATGTTCTCGCATCTGCTTCACTTGATGATATAAATGAACTTTTACCCCACCCCATAAAAAAAGACAAACAATACGAAACACTTGCCGGTTATCTGATTTTAAAATCGGGGAAAATTCCTGCGATAAAAGAAAAAATTGCCATCGATAATTATGAATTCTCAATTCTGAAAAGAAATAAAAGTTCAATATTATTAGTTCAACTGGTTGATTCGACTGAAAAATAAATGAAAAATTATAAACTGAATACCAAATACCTGATTACAATTATTACCGGAATTGCTTTGTTAATTTCAGGTACGATTTGGGCGCAGCGGCCAAAGGTTGGATTGGTTCTTAGCGGAGGCGGCGCAAAAGGCATTTCGCATGTAGGCATTTTACAGGCAATTGATAGCGCCGGACTGAAAATAGATTACATTACCGGTACAAGTATGGGTAGTATTGTGGGAGCGCTTTATGCAGTTGGTTATTCGGGAAAAGAAATCGAGAAAATTTCGAATGAACTCGACTGGGGCATCATTTTAAGTAATAATCCCAATTACCGAACCATTAGTATCGATGAAAAAGATGAATATGGAAAGTACTCGCTGGAAGTTGGATTGAGAGATGGAAAACCGCAAATGGCTACAGGACTTATTGAATCGGAAGAACTTTGGTTAACGCTCAACAGGCTGTTTTTGCCGGTTTACAATATTAAAGACTTTTCTAAATTCAACATCCCCTATAAATGCATAGCCACAGATTTATCGAATGGCAAAGCTGTGGTACTCGACAAAGGTGAAATTGTTACAGCTATTCGTTCAAGTATGGCTATTCCAAGTGTTTTTACCGCTGTCGATTACGATTCAACAAAACTGGTTGATGGAGGAATTATCCGTAATTTCCCGGTAACCGATGTAAAAGATATGGGCGCCGAAATTGTAATCGGGGTTAATCTTTTTCTTGGCTTGCCTGATGTAAACAGACTGAATAATATACTTGATGTATTTTACCAGATTACTCAATACCGCGATGCCGAAGATTTGGTTATCGAATTAAAAAACTGTAATCTCGTTATTGAACCGCCGGTTGATAAATACAGCGCCGGTAGTTTTGGGTCAATCGATGAAATAATGAAAATCGGGAAAGAAATGGGGAACAAATATTATCCTTATTTTAAAAACCTTGCCGATTCATTAAACAATATTGAAAAGGTTAAATTTGATCCCGATAACCGTTTGCCCGAGCATGAAACAATAGTTATCGATACTATTACTTTCGAAGGTCTCGACAATACCAGCAGCCGGTTTTTGCTCGAAAAACTGCAGTTATTTACAGGCAAATCTTATTCCGCCCGCGAAATCAACCGTGGTTTCCGCAATGCTTATTCGAGCCGTTATTACGACAAAGTATATTACCATCTAAAACCAACTATAAAAGGACATGCGGCTCTTCATTGTATTGTAAAAGAAAGCGAAATGACAAGATTAAAAATTGGTCTTTCGTATCATTCGTACACAGGAATTGGAGTTATTGCAAATGCAACAATAAGAAATCTTTTACTTGACAAATCGCGAACATTTGTAAAAGTTGCAATCAGCGAATTTCCTGCTATTCAGTTTGAACACAACCAGGCTTTTGGGAAAAAAGGGTACCGTTTTCTGAATTTCAGTTTTTCGAGCAGAAATTTTCCGATTAATTTATACGAACAAAAACAAAAATCATCAGTGTATGATGTGATAAACACCGATGTTGACCTAAACTTTTCGAGAACTTACGGAAACGACTGGAAAATGGCTTTGGGAACAAATTTTTCGAAAAGCACCTTCTCTCCCAATATTGCCGACAACCTTAAATTCAAAGGAAATTCGAAAAACTTTTACACATATTTACGCACCACTTCGCTCACCACCAACCGGCTCAACTACCCTACTAACGGACACGAATTTTTAGCTGAAGCAGGTGTGGTTTATCATCGCAAAGCAAATATTGACGTTTTCAATTCTGATAGTATTTTGATCGATGTATCAGATCTAATCAACGACCAACCTGCATTTTACAAGCTCATGATCAATTTTTCAGATTTTCATTCTTTAAATTCAAAACTTGTTTTTTTATATAATCTGCAAACAGGATTAACCCATCGCTCGCAAGGTTTTATTTTCGACAATTATTATATGGGAGGAATTCAGAAACTGGCCAAAAACCACCTTCCTTTTGCAGGAATTAACGAAACCCAGATTACCACTTCATCGGTTGGTAGTGCCCTGGCAGGTTTGCAATACAATATTACCGGTAATTTTATGCTCACCGCAAGGGCAAATATTGCTGCCTACGGATTTAGCACCCTTGAGAAATTTTACGACCCTGAACAGGTGAAGATAACAAGTGGTTTTGCATTTGGAATTGGCTACAATCTTGGGGTTTTACCTTCTGAAATTAATGCAATGTACTCTCCTGAAATTGGTGCTTTTTATACACACATAAAAATTGGTTTTGTATTCTGAAAACCTGGAATAGTAACAATTTAATCAAAAAAAATATTGGGCTTTGGAACAATTTAACCAAAGCCCAATAATTATAAAAAAGCTAATCCGACATTAAAAGGAGAAATAAATGTATTTCACCAAAGTCAAATTATCATTATAATCTGACATGATTCAAGTTTATTTAAATCCTAGTACTTACTTTTCTTTTCCCTTTTTTCTGCCTTTTTTTCCTTTAGTGTTTTTAAAGGTTCCTTCTTAACGGTTTTCTTTGCATCCATTGATTTTGCCATGACTTTCAATTTTTAAAAGGTTAAACAATAATGATATTTTCAGTTACAAAACTAAATTCTATATTGATATTTTGTGCAAAAATTTAAAGAAAAATATTGTTTTTGCTTGCAACTCCCCTAATGTTTTTTGCAGCCAAATCATATTCTTCAGCAGAATTCAAATGTTCAAGCATTAATGGAATGTTTTTCAACGCCGATAATTCCTTCAGAAATACAGCATAATTTAAGTTTCCAAGCCCGGCGCGTACTTCTGGCAAATGGGGAGTTAATTCATCATCAAGCAGCAAAATATCTTTGGCATGACAACTTTTGATGTATCGCCCCAGTTTTTTAAAAGCTTCCGAAATCATTTCACCATTACGGTAATATACCTGCGGACTAACTACCAGGTTTACAGGATCGAAATGAACCGCAAACTGTTTTCGATTGATTGCCTTCAATAGTTTTTCGTAAGAATCTACTGAATCGGGATATGCCCATGGCATAGTTTCAAGCGCATAAAAAGTATTAACTGGTTTTACAGCATCAATAATTTTCCGGGTGGTTTCTACAATTAAATCAAACGTTTCAGGGATAAGATTGTCTTTGTGTGGACCTGCCCATTTTTCGGGATTGCGCGATCCACTGATATTTACACAACAACTGGCGCCAATTTCATCGGCCAGTTGCAACGAATTGATACACTTTTCAATGGCAGCTTTACTTTTTAGGTGATCTGGATCGATTGGATTGCTCCATGCCCCAACTTCTGCAATTATAATATCTGCCTTTTGAGCAGAATCTTTGTATGCTTCTATTTCACGTGAATCTGCACCCACACTTACCGGACAATAAGCAGCCTTGTATTTCAACTCTTTAAGAGCTGTAATCCATTCTTCGGGGTTGCTGTACTTTTTAAATACTGGTCCACCCAGCCTGATATTGATATTTTCCATTCTTGTTGAAGTTGCCCAACCCGGAATCGTTGCCATTCCTGCTGCTGCTGTAAAAGTAATTCCTGAAAATTTTCTGCGATTCATACTGAAAATAAATTAATCGTCAATTTAAAATTCATTGATAAATGTAAGCAGGATGTATGTAAAATACAATACACCTTTAAATTAGATATTTATTTCGATTGATATTTTATTATCAAAATAAAAAAAAGAGCGGTACCCTTTAAAAGATACCGCCGGGAATAAATTGCCGGATTACACCGGTCGAATTATGTAGATTTAATAAAATAATGTTTCATGGCTTTGAAACAGTTGAATTTCAAATTACAAAAGTTATGCCAGAAATAAAGTGATTTTAATGTTTATTAGCAGAATTATTTAAGCGATGAAATCGTATTTACAATCAAACTGATAACATTTTTGACATTCTGATTAAAAACTTTCTGCACTTCTTCCCATGTAACCGGTTCTTCATCGGTTTTCCAACAGTCATAATCGGTACTTAAAGCAATGGCAGCATACGGAATACTCAGTTCGTTAGCCAGAATACATTCAGGAGCAACCGACATATTAATAACATCGGCACCCCAAATTTGAAACATTTTTGATTCAGCACGGGTTGAAAATCGTGGACCTTCGATGGTAACCACGGTTCCTTGTTCATGAAAATTCAGTTTTAATTCGGTTGCCTTATCGATTAATTTACTGCGCAAATCCGCGTTAAACGGGTCGGCCATGGGTGTGTGATTCAACACTCCTTTTTCAAATTCATTATGAAAAGTGATTTCTCTGTGCCGGGTAAAATCGATAAACTGATCCAATATTACCAAATCGCCCCGACCAATTTCTTCACGTAAACTTCCGCATGCAGTGGTTGCCAGAATATGTGTGCAACCCAACTGTTTTATAGCCCACAAATTTGCCCTGTTGTTCACCTGAGTTGGAGGTATGGAATGATCCCTTCCGTGCCTTGATAAAAGCACAATTTCAACGCCACCAATATCACCGGTTTTAAAAACTGAAGTAGGATTTCCAAAGGGAGTTTCAACTTCAATTTCACCCGGATTTTTTAGAATATCAGGGTTTTCAAATCCCGACCCACCAATTATTGCAATTTTCATTATATGTACTTTAAATTTTAAATCTCCATAAAACAAATACCAAATCTCAAAAAACAAAAATAAAATTACAAACGTTTTGGTTTCCAGCAATTTGTATTTGGAATTTGGAACCTCGAATTTTGTTGTTTATTTGTTTTTTGGAACTTGTAATTTAGTACTTCCTCTTTCCGGGAAAAGTTCTAAAATGCTCTCCCTGTTAGCCTTACAAATTCCACGTTCGGTAATTAATCCTGTCACCAACCGGGCTGGTGTAACATCAAAACCATAATTTACAACATTGCTGTTTTCAGGAATCAACCTAATGGTTTGAATTCCAGTTTCCGTCCAGCCTTCAATTTCAGCAACTTCAGCCGAATCACGCTGCTCTATTGGAATCTCTTTAATTCCATCTTCCAATTCAAAATCGAAAGTTGATGAAGGCAAAGCCACGTAAAACGGAATGTTGTTATCTTTTGCAGCCAAAGCTTTTAAATAGGTACCAATTTTATTTGCCACATCACCGGTTGCAGTTGTACGGTCGCTGCCAACAATCACCAAATCAACCATTCTATGTTGCATTAAATGTCCGCCGGTATTATCCGGAATTACAGTGTGCGGAACTCCTTCTTCACCTAGTTCAAAAGCAGTTAACCGGGCTCCCTGGTTTCGCGGACGGGTTTCATCGACCCAAACGTGTATTGGAATACCTTTCTGATGGGCTTTGTAAATTGGAGCAGTTGCGGTTCCCCAATCGATACAGGCCAGCCAGCCCGCGTTGCAATGTGTCAGAATATTTACCGTTTGTTTCTTTTGCTGGTATATTTCTTCAATAATTTCCAATCCAAACTCTCCTATTCTATTGCTGAATTCGATTTCCAGTTCCTTTAGATTATTTGCCTTTTGAAGTACTTTCAGAACAATTTCTGAATCACATTTAATACTTAAAATAAATTCCGCCATTTCATCCACTGCATAAGCCAGATTTATCGCAGTTGGTCGCGAAGATTTGAGATATTCAGCCTTTTCGCTGATATATTTTTCAAAGTCGCTATCCTCAATATTTAAAATTGCCAGATACATTCCGTAAGCAGCGGTTACACCAATTAACGGAGCCCCGCGAACCACCATTTCTTTGATGGCAAAAAATACATCTTCAACAGTTTTTAGCTCAAATATTTCAAACTGAAAAGGAAGTTTTCGCTGGTCGATTACCTGAACAATTTCAGGATTTCCCTCTTTTAACCAAATGGTTTGATATTGTTTACCCTGAATTTTCACTGTACAAGATTTAAATATTTATATTCGCAAACTTTAACAAATTTAATATGGGACCTGATCTTACAAATATAAAAAACATCATTTTCGATCTTGGAAAAGTTTTACTGAATCTCGATTTTAATGCGTCAATTGCAGCATTTCAAAAACTTGGATTAAATAAAAATGTTCTGGATAATCAGCAAGCTTACTCCGATCCTGTTTTTTATGAACTGGAAGTAGGAAAAATATCACCAAAAGAATTTTGTGATGGAGTTCGGAGGATGTTGAAAAATAAGGAATTAACCGATATTCAAATTGAAGATGCCTGGTTTGCGATGATCCTTGATATTCCAGCCAATCGGGTAAAAATTGTACAGGAGTTAAGTAAAAACTATAGCGTTTATCTTTTCAGTAATACCAATAAAATACAC
>JBGSRA010000084.1:0-38351 GCA_041737765.1 Draconibacterium sp.
AAACCTCTTCCCCTATCCAACCAGACAACGTGAAACGTCATTGCGAGCAACGCGAAGCAATCTGTATGATTCAATCATATTCAGTAACCTTTTATATTTCTTTTTATTCATACAATTTTTCAAGTTCAGCTCCCCGGAAATAGTGCATCAGAATTTCGTGAAATGCATATCCTTTTTCACCCATCATGGCAGCGCCAATCTGGCAAAGTCCAACACCGTGACCCCAACCGGCTCCAGTTAAAATAAATTCCTGCGGAATACCGTTTTGCACATTCAATTTATCGACTACAAAAGCCGAACTGTACAAATGCGATTCGGAGAGCGTTTTGCGAATTTGAAGCTCTTTCCCGATGGTGAGCGTGAGTTTGCTGCCCACAATCTTTAGTTTTTTCAGTCTGCCCGATTTTCCACGTTCAACAGGAATTAAATCGATGATTTGGCCAAAATCGCGGCCGCTTTTCCGTGCAATTAATTCAGCAATAACCTGCTGTGAGTAGGTAACTTTCCAGCGGTAAAAGTCAGTGGTTTCCTGGTCGTAATCGTTTAAAACCTGCGAAAGCACCTGTTTGTCTTGGGTGTTGCAAAACGCTTCCGGTGTGTTTCGAATCCATTTTTCAGCGGCAAATTCGTTGGTTAAATCGAGGTCGAAACCTTCCGGATTTTGCGGGTTATCGACAATCGCCTGCAAATACGGGTGTACCTCGGGTTCCCACACATTCTCAAAAGTTTCGGCAACGCCGCCACAGCTTTTCGAGAAACGGGCATCACAAACTTTACCGTTGTGCATTAAAGTTAAACCAAAAGTTTCGGTTATGGCCTGCCGCACCAGCTCGCTGGTTTGGCGGGTAATTCCCTGGTAACGCTGACAGTGGTCGTCGGCACACACATCAAAATTCACATGGTCTTCGCGGTCATACCAACGGATGTATTCGGTAGCTGTTTCTGCAACCGGATTGTATTTTTTGGCTGACTGTTTCAGCTCTTTTCCTTTTATCACCTGCTCCAGCAGCCACGACCGCGAAATCACGGCGTGGGCTTTCAGCAATTGGATGCTGCTCGTAGCACTCATTTCCGACGAAATCACACTTTCGAGGTAATCTTCCAGCGGAATATCGTTTATGGCAGTGAGTTTTTCGTTTTCAATAATAATGCAGAGTGAGCCTTTAAATCGCTGGTTTTCTTTTCGTTCCCAATGAAAATGAATTCCGATGGTCACATCCAGCAGGTCGAATGAGGCAGTTTTCGGGTCAACCGGGTTTAGAACCACATTCGCCGATTTGACGGGAACACCATTTAAAACAATTTTACCTTCTGAAAATGCCACAGTTTGCGGGCCGTTCATGATTTCACCGGTTTCGCGCAACATGTGATAACCGTTCAGCACAAACCTGATTTCGGGTTCGTACATAATGCCCACTTTAAGCGTTGGCTGGTTCATGGCTTTTGTATTTTTAGTTGAAACTCTTTTATTATTGCGGCTTTCAATTGCCCGAAAACCTGGCCGCAGATGGTAACCTGCTCAAAAATATCGGCGATGTCGGCGGCGGTTATTTTGTCGAAATCTTCTTTCCGGGGTGTGATGAAAACACCGCCAAAATCGACGGATGCCGGGCTGAGCAGAATCTGTTTTTCACCTTCCGCAAAAAACTGTGACGGACGGTGTAATTTCCTTGGAAACAAATGAACCGTCCATTTTGCATCCGAAAAATAACAGAGCACGTTCAGCATCGGTTCCTTTTTTTCGGGCTGAAATTCATGAAACTTCGCGATAAAAAACCGAATCGCCTGAACGGCTTCTTCAAAACCGGTAGCCTCAACGGAAAACATGCGGCGCAGGTAGTTTTCAAAAGCCCAAATTTTTGTTGAACCTGTTTCGGAGAGCAGGTTGTTTTTGTCGGTTTTTAATGTTTCGAATTCGGCCTCAACCGGCATAAAACCGTTTTCGCCAGCCTGAAAATGAAGATGGTCGGGAGCCGAAGCGCCACACTCGGGGCCGTTGTAAAACACAGTGAATCCTTCCATATTCCGGGCGATTTGCAACATTGCGGCAATATTTTCAAAAAACAACTGGTCGGTGTGCGCCAGCGATGAAACCGTAAAATGGCGGTGAAAAATGGGGAACGGGTTCACCAGAATCTGAAATCTGTCGCCACAGCCGATGGCTTTTTGCTCTGCCGGCCGGTTTTCGTCGCACAAAAAACATTTGCGGGCGGCAATCGATGCTGTATCGACTTTTGCAGCCGACGACCGGATTCGTTCGGGATTGAACTGCACTTTTACCACAAATCCACCGAAATCAAACTGCTTTTCCTCCACGCTGGCAAGTCCCACGTAATTGGCTGCAGCCAGCGGCCAGCTTTGCTTTTGTGCTTCGGCAAATTGCGTTAAAACCTGTTCTGCGGTTTGCCCGGTTTTGGAAATAATATTTTGCAGTTCGTTCATGTTTCAGTTCTTTTTTCTATCAATAACAGAATTCCATTTAATCTGTCATTTCGACGAAGGAGAAATCTGTTGATTTGTGGAGATTTCTCCTCGTACCTCGTCGAAATGACAGCGTTGATGTTGCTTTCTGTTATTGCCTCGTTGTGCTAAATTCTTTTGTGTGCACTCTTTCAACTCTTCTTCAGATTCATGTTTTTGCGGGAGAGCAGTTCGATGGTGCGGATGCGGTCTTTGTAAAGGTTGTGACCGTTCATCACTTCGGTGCTCAGCGCGGCGTCGGAGTTGTCGTCCCAACGGCGGCAAAGGTAAATGGGGTTGTAAATGCGGCCAATCTGGTACCGGCGCGAAATGGCTAATCCCAGCGCGTAATCCTCGCCGTAATTTACATTTGGCACCGGAATTTTGCGCAACACCGGTGTGTAAAACGCCCGCGGAGCGCCCAGTCCGTTAATGCGTAACGCGTTGTTGCGGCCATTGTCGGGTGTCCATTCTTTGTGGTCGATAATGCCGGGCGGAATTTCTTCGAGTGCAAAATTCACCATCTGGTAAGTACCCACCACCATGGCGCAGTTTTGGGCATAAAACGCATCAACCACCTGTTGTACCGTGGTTTCGTCGAAATAAATATCGTCGCTGTCGAGCTGAATCGCAAATTTTCCGCAGGCGGCGTTCATCGCTGCTTCGTTCCAGCAACCGCCAATTCCTAAATCTTTCCGTTCAGGAATAATATGAATGAGCCGTTTGTCAGCCTTTGCGTATTTTGCAATGATTTCGGTGGTGCCATCAGTGGAGTAATTGTCAACAATAATCAGGTTAAAACTGAAAGTTGTTTTTTGCGAAAGCACCGATTTAATAGCATCTTCGATGGTGCGCACCCGGTTTTTTACCGGAATGATAACCGACGCTTCGGTGGCAAATTCCTGCTCCTCGAACTTCACCGGGGTGAAAACAGGTTCAAGAAAAGCACCTGCCTTTTTCAGGTGACGGGTGCAGGCAATTTCCATTTCGATTTGCACGGCGCGGTTTTTCGGGTCAACATAGTCGAAGATTTTTTCGCCCGATTTCCGCAAATCCGACTCCTGTTCGGTATATAAATACTCGGGAATGCGAAGGATTCCGCCCAACAGCGAAACGCCCAGCCGTAACGCGTATAATCCTGCAAATTTGTATGATTCGTCGATTTCGGCTGCTGCTTTTTTCAACATTCCGGTGTTGTAAAACAGCACAGAGCCAAAATTGAAATCGTCGCGCAAACTTCCTTCCTGGTAATCGATAACCGGCATATTTTCGACCTTGCCGTTTTTAACTGCGAGGTAGTTGGAATAAACCAACCCGCTTTGTGTATCTGCGGTCACCTGCAAAAATCGCTCGACGGCCAGTTGTCCCATTTTCAGGGCGCTGGTGCGGTTGTAAATCAGTGTGTATTGCGTGTTCGAAAGTTCGGCCATTTTCAGTACTGCTTTTCCTGAACTGATGGATTCCGCTTCGAGAAGGTTAACGCCTTCAATTCCGGCTGTCTGACCAGGCAGGCAAACCACAATAACTTTTGCAATCAGCGGCGATTTCTGCAGTTCTGCAACGGTTTGCCGCGTTTCTTCGGGTGTTCCGAGTGGAAGAAAACAGGTTATGTTTTTCATATTTTTCTAAAATAATTATAAATCTAATTCAACGGCTAACGGCGAATGGTCACTTAAAGCAGACCATTTTTCATGAGCTCCTATCTCTACTTTTTCTACGCGTTTAATTAATTCTTCTGACATAAAACAATAGTCAATATGGTAAGGCTTTTCCTTTTTTCTGTACATAAATAGAGTGGGATGAGTTTCTTTACCATGTTCAATCTCGTATTGTTTGTGATAAACGCTATAAATACTTTTTTCCTTTAACAAGTTAACTACATCTGTATGATTTCCAACTCTTCCTTTATAGTCCCAAATTTTATTACTATTAAAGTCGCCTATGAGTATTGTTGAATCATTTAATAAATTCTGATAATAGTTAATAGCTAACCAAATCTGTCCAATATATCGGGCATCATAATTCTCCTTATTATTCATCGCCCAGATTGCAAAAAATCGAATAGTATAAATGTCGTTTTTCAAATTAAATGGCAAAATATAACGAAACTCAGAATTGAATTGCGGTAAAAGTTCAAATTTGAAATCACAATAAGAGAAAATACCAATACCCTTCTTCCCTCCATCGCTATGCCAATAGAAGTCTTTCGGGATTGCTAACGATGAACTAAATTTTAGTTTATCAGGATGTTCACATTCCTGAACAACTAAAACATCGGGTGTTAATGATAAAATGGCGTTAGCCTTCTTTCTAAAAGCACCTTGACAGTTCCATGTTACTATTCTCATTCAGAAGTTGTGATTTAATTTTCCAATTTATCATTTCTTCAATCCAAAATACTTTAAAATCTGCCCCATCAAATCATTCCGTTCGGCATCGGTTGTTATGGTTTCGAATGGAAAACCAAAAACCATGGTTTTGGTTTTTCCGTTGTGCACCACAGCAGCACTTTTCTGGTCGCCCTGGTAGCGGAACAAAACGCTGGTTTCCTTATCGGCCGGTTCAATCGCATCGGGCGATTCAACTTTATAAATGGCAGGATTGTAGTTCTGTACAAAACTGAAATCGGAAGGAAAATCTGTTTTCATGCTGTTGACAGGGAAAATTTCGCCCGATTTGCTGGCGTGGTTTGTCATGTGCCGGTAGTGCAGCACCGAGGCGGCAAATTTGCCAGCCAGCGTGTCGCCGCACAATTCAAGGTCGGTACCAATATATGCACCCGAAACAAGAATTTTTGCATTTTCAACAGAGGCATATTTTTCAATTGCGTTGCCCATTACGGGTGTAAACAGCGAAAATGCCGGGGTGTTGTTGCCGTACAAACGGCGGGTGGTTTTCTCCTCGCCAAAAATAATATCGAGCATCGCAAAACTGTTTTTATCCCAGTTGCACGTTTCGAAAGCTTCGTCACTCATCGAAATAAAACTGCCGCCGTTGTTGACGATTGCAGCACCATGTACCAGCGGATAATCAAACGAATTTCCCGGTTTTACCAACGCTTCCTGGTCGGCATGCGACGAGCCAAAGCCCGATGCATCATCGTCTTTCCACGGCGATTTTCTGTCGAAATCGTACTGGTCGCCAATAAAGGCGATGTCGCTGATATAGCCCACTCCTTCATCTTCGGCATTGTTAAAACCGGCTTCCTTTCCATTGTCAAAAACGGCAGGCGCACAAATGCGGTCGAAAGCATTGACTACCAACACCGGTTTTTGGGTGCCGTTGAAACTGCAGGCCAGGATTTCGGAAGGGAAACTTTCGCCACCCGCATTTACCGCAGTAATTTTAAAACTGTAAATCACGCCTGATTTGATTTCGTTGAATACAAAAGTGGTGTCAGCAACATCGGTTCCGTTGTCAAATCCGCCTGTTCCGATGCGTTTGTAAATCCTGTATGATTTTGGCACAGCCGTCGGCTCCAGCGGGTCGGTCACCGGACGCCAGCTCAGCCTGATTCCATTATTTTCTGTTTGCATGGCAAAATGCGATACCGGCAGCGGCTGCACAGTGTAAGTTGTTCCGTTTTGTGCAGATAAAAACCTGAGTATTCCTTTGTAAAACGCGCGACTGACATCGAATTTGAAACGCGGGTCGGTGGCCAGCGTCATGTCGGCAAAATTCTGGTGCGACAAAAACTCGGAAAGCATGGTTGGCACTTTTGGTTTCACTGCCTCGGAATATTGTTTGTTCCACATGCCGCGACGCGTCCAATCGGGTTCGTACAACCGGTGCAAATCGTCGGTTACCTGGGTTTGGATAATGTCGCACAAATCGCGGCTGGCCCATTTCGACTGTCCGTTTGGAAACGTATCGGCTCCAAAAGTAGTGTTGTAAATTCCCAGTGTGCCAATAATGGCGCTGTCGGGAGTAACGCCGGCATCGGTATGAAAAGCCAGCGCCAGTTCCACCGGAATATTCAGTCCTGGGGCAGACAGCCCTGTTTTGGTGTTGATGCCCATCAGGTAATTCACCCATTCACCGCGACTCATATAATCGTCTTTGTAGTCTTCTTTCCCACTTTCGCGGGCGGCGAACAAAGCGGCGTTGCTGCCACGGTGTGAGTAATCTTCTTTCTGGCGATTGATGCTGTACACGGTCGAGTCGGGCATTCCCGCATACTGCAGGTAGTAGCGTGAGGCTTCCTGGTAACGGGGCCGGCGGCTTGCAAACGGCAGCCACAGCGATGAATCGGTTTCAAAACCTTTTTCATCGCGGATTTTGTGTAGCAATTCCAAATGTTCTGTTTTCCCGCGCACAATGTTGCCAGTTCCTCCGCCGAATTTCACAGCATCGGCTGAAACAAACCCACCCGTTTTAGCTGATTTGTTGCTGAGTTCAACGCTGCCGGTTTCCGGGTTTTTGCCTTTTTCGAACCGAAAAGTGCCGAGGTAAATCCAGGTTCCACCACCCATTTGCTGGTTGATGCTGAATTCGGTTTTGCCTCCTGTATGTTTTACGATATAACGGGCATCGGTACTATTTTCTGTATTTTGTGAATACGAAACTGAAACCGAATACAACCCACTTTCAGGAATATCGGGTAAGTATTGTACTGATGCCGAACCATCAGCATCCACTTTTATTTTTCGTGTTTCGCCCATTTCGAATGGGTTTTCTCCATCGAAATAAAAAGGCACTTTCAGCCCGAAACCAAGTTGAGAGCCTGTTTGCCAAATGCCGGATTCTATGTATTCCGCATTTTTAGAAGAGCCATCGGCATCGATAATAATTTTGTTCGGTTGCGTATCGCGTTCGCGTGGAATTAGCACATTGGCGCCGGCATTTTCGAGCATTTCCGCCATGTACGGAACCACAAAACTCATGGTCCAGATATCTTCAACAGTCTGGAAAACACGGGCGCGCTGCCACTCCCATCGGTCGAGTGTATTTTCGTAATACCAGCCATGGCTGTGCCAAAGCGCAATATGCCGGCCGTTTAATCCTTCGGAATAATTTGTATTTTTTGAGATATTCTCAACCAAAACAGGGCCGGAAGTTTTTTGTACTGACAAGCGCGTAGCATCTTTCGGGTTTTTGGTGCGGTAATAATTGGGAATCAGTTCGCCAATTTCCTTCCCCATCGTTTCGATGCTGAAACTGTATTTTCTGAATTTTCTACCTGAAACATCCTTTAACAATGAATAATAATCTTTTGTGTTCTCTTCGCGAAACGGATTATCAGAAAAGCCTTCAGCCATTTTCAGGGTGAAAATTTTCTTGTAGTTATCGATAATTACTGTATCAATTTTTGTGGAAAACGAAGAGCGGGTTCTGGCCTCTTCCGAAAACTTTCCGGCGGCAGATTGAGCCTTTCTTAACACTCTTTTTGGCTGACCATTTGCGAAATCAACCAATGCAAAAACCAGCAATAAAACAGCAAAAGTCAGCTTTAATAAGCTTTTCAGCCTGTTCAGATGTTTCAAGTTCTCCTGCATCATCGTGCTTTTTTCAGTGGTTACACTTTAATGAAAATCTTGCGCCGGTATAAAATATATCCGATAAACCAGAAAACCAGCACGTGACTGATGGCATACAACAGCGAGCCATTGAGGTTTCCGGCCAGAGGCACAAATACCTCGTTGTACAACCATGACGAACCGCTTACCACGTTACCATCGGCACCCGTAATTTTAATCAGCCGGCCCAGAATTTTCGCCCACAATCCTGAAAGTGCAAAAATGAAGAGCGGGTTTACACCAAAAACCACGAAAAACGAGGTCCAGCGCGAAAATCCTTTTATATCGATAACCCAGACCAGCGCGCCCAGCAGCATAGCCGCCCATCCTGCGGTGTACAAAACATACGAACTTGTCCAAAGTGGTTTGTTGAGCGGAAAAATAAGTCCCCACAAAGCACCGGCTGCCACGCCTGCCACACCTGCCAGCAACAATTTATTGGGCACACATTTGCGTTCGCTGGTCTGAATGAGATTACCAGCCAGGTAACCAATGATTACCGTTACCACTGCCGGAATTGTACTAAATAATCCTTCGGGGTCGAACGGAATACCAAAACCTTTGTAAAGATGGTTTTCGCCTAAAACAGCCCGGTCGAAAGCCAGTGTTGCATTTTGTTCGAGCGAAAACGGGTCGGAACCGCCAAAATACCAGAGCAAACCCCAATAACCAAGCAGAATTGCACCTCCCAGGTAAGGCAAATATTTGCGATTTACCGCCAACACAAGTACCGATGCCAACCCGTAAGCAATGGCAATACGTTGTAAAACACCTGGTAAACGTAGTGTTGAAAAATCGGTGGTCCACTGCGGAAAAGAGTTCAGAAACAAGCCGATGACAAATATCAGCAATGTGCGTTTGCCAATTTTCAGCAACGACTCTTTATTGAGTGAATTGCCATATTTCGAAAACGAAAAAAACATGGAAACGCCCACCACAAATAAAAAGAAAGGAAACACAAGGTCGGTGGGTGTGCAACCGTGCCATTTGGCATGCAACAGCGGTGCGTACACATGCGACCAGCTTCCGGGTGTATTCACCAAAATCATCATGGCAACAGTTATTCCCCTTAAAACATCGAGGGCAAGATAGCGTTCAGTTTTTGGCATAGCAATAACAAATGTAAGATGTATGACAGATTGCAAATATATCAAAATATACAAACGTCCAAACAGGAAAAACTCAAAACAATGTTTTTTTTCGAAAGTAAAAAATCATTGAAAAATTGCATGAATAATTTAAGTATCCTGTTTTTTAAACAACTTTATATCTGGTATTTAAATCTGTATTCCACGAAAAAAACAAGAAAGCGCAACAAATTAAATCAACCAAAATAACTTTCACAATAATTCGAAAATCACATAAAAAATCAATCGAAGGTGAACCCCTAAAAATGAGTCGAAAATATTTTTTGGTAATACATGTTACATATTGCTTTGTGTTTAATCAATATTTCTATATTTACACCTTGAATTATTCATTTGAATCTTTCGTTTTTAAACCTGATAAATTAGACATACATTCAATGATACTGATAGCCGACAGCGGATCGACAAAAACAGCCTGGCGACTGGCTAGCCAAAACGGCGTGCAAGCCGAAATCACTACACATGGAATGAATCCGTTTTTCAGAACCACAGAAGATATGGCATCTGAAATTGGTGAAAAGTTGTTCCCTGCAACCGGTTCGCGTGTTTCTGAAATCTGGTTTTACGGTGCCGGTGTTGTGAGTGCCGAAAAAGGAGAAATCGTAAAAAATGCGTTGCGCAGCTTTTATCCTGAAGCAAAAATTGAAACCGAAAGCGATTTATTGGGCGCTTGTCATGCGTTGCTGGGAAATCAGGCTGGTATTGCCTGTATTTTAGGTACCGGTTCGAATGCCTGTTATTATGATGGCAAATCGATTGCAGGCCATGTTTCGCCGCTGGGTTTTATCTTGGGCGACGAAGGCAGCGGTGCTGTGATGGGAAAACATCTGCTTGGCGATTATTTTAAGGAGGTGATGCCGGCTGAATTACGTGACGCTTTTCAAAAAAAGTTCGGAATTACCCACCAAGAAGCGCTGAACCGCGTTTACCGCGAAGTACGCCCCAACCAGTTTCTGGCAACTTTCACTCCGTTTCTGACAGAAAATCTGGAACATCCTTATTGCAGGCTTTTTGTTGAAAATAATTTCGTCGCTTTTATCGGGCGAAATGTTTTGAAACTTCCTTCAACTCCCGGAACTATCATTGGTTTTGCCGGCTCTGTGGCCTGGCATTTCAGTTCAATCCTGATACCTGTGCTCGAAAAATACGGGTTCAACCACCCGGTTTTACTGAAAGACCCGATTGACGGACTTGTTCAATACCATATTCAACCTGAAAAAAATTAAAGCAAATAAACTATGAACCAGAATAGCATCACCGAAAAAGATTCAATTTACAACGATTTGGAAATGATGTCGGTAAAAGATCTTTTGCTGAATATTCACGAAGAAGATAAAAAAGTGTTGCCGGCAGTAAATGCCACAATCCCGAAAATTGAAAAGCTGGTTGAGCAGATATTGAAACGGATGAAAAAAGGTGGACGTTTGTTTTATTTGGGCGCAGGTACCAGTGGCCGGCTGGGCATTCTGGATGCTTCGGAAATTCCGCCAACTTACGGGGTTGGTCATGACCTTGTAATCGGACTGATTGCCGGAGGCGACCGCGCCATCCGCAAAGCTGTTGAAGCTGCAGAAGATAACGAAGAAATGGGATGGACTGAACTTCAGAAATTTAATATAAACCCACTTGATACTGTGGTTGGCATTGCCGCTTCGGGTCGTACACCATACGTGGTTGGGGCGTTGCGAAAAGCCCGCGAAAATGGCATTCTTACCGGTTGTATTGTCAATAATCCGAACAGTGTACTTGCCCAAAATGCCGATGTGGCTATTGAAGCTATCGTGGGGCCAGAGTTTGTTACAGGCAGCACCCGCATGAAATCGGGGACGTCGCAAAAACTAATCCTTAACATGATAACCACTTCGCTGATGATTAAACTGGGCCGGGTAAAAGGGAACAAGATGGTAAACATGCAACTTACCAACCAGAAACTGGTTCACAGGGGTACACGAATGATTATGACTGAACTTGGGTACAACGAACAAACTGCCAAGCGTTTACTGCTGTTACACGGCTCTGTAAACGAAGTGCTTAACAAAGCGAAAAATCAGGAATTATAACTGAAACTATTTAGTTTGTTTGAAAAACTTGTTGTACAACTGCATGTTACGGTCGATGTGTGCCTGCATTTTTTCATAGGCACGGTCGGCATCACGTTCCCTTATCGCATTTACAATTTCCTTGTGGTACCCTAAAGTGATTTCCTTTTCGCCCTCGATGTTGGCGTAAATATAATTTCGCATCCGGGGTAAAAGGCTGTGAACCGGTTCCATAGTTATAATAACAAAAGGGTTTTCGGTGGCACGGGCCACAGCCAGGTGAAACCGATTGTCGATATCCGATTCAAGCTGAGTATTGTCGGGATTGCATTTGGCAAATTCCACGAGGTTGGCCTCCATGTTTTTCAAATCCTCATCGATACGGTTAATTGCAGCCATTTTTGCAATTTCAGGTTCAAAAGCTAGTCTTAGTTCAATAATCTGGCCAATCAGGTTTTCATCAAACTTGAGGTCGTAATACAAATTCAATGAGTTGATTGCATCTTTTATATCAATATTGGTAACCACCATTCCACTACCTTTTTTAATCTGAATGAGGCCACGGGCGCTTAACCGCCGGAGTGCCTCACGCAAAGCAGTGCGGCTCACGGCAAACATTTCGCACAGTTCACGTTCCGACGGCAATTTCGACCCGATAGGAAGTTTTTTTTCCCTGATAGCCCTTTCGACGTTTCGTTCTATTTTCTGGCTTAAAGTCTGGGTGGTACCGATTTTCTGGAATATCTGATCAAGATCCATATTGTTAAGGTTTATACAGTTTCGGGTTTTAAAACCCATGCATACAAATTAAGCGAATTTTTTGTCCGAAATGTTGTATTACATGTTACAAAAATACCCGGTTTGGATTTAGAACAACTAAATTCAGTAATAAAGACATTTTGAAGCCAGTCAGGGGAAAATTCAAGGTAAAAAAAAGGCTGCCCAAAATTTTGGACAGCCTTCAGAATTATTTAGTAATATTTTTATTACAAACTGTTGATTGCATTTAAATCATTAAAAGCTACTTGCAAACGTGCAATTAAAGTTTCTTCGCCTTTTCTGATCCAAACGCGTGGGTCGTAATATTTTTTGTTGGGTTTGTCGTCACCTTCCGGATTACCAATCTGGCCTTGTAAATAACCGCGGTTGGCAGCCTCGAAAGCACGGATTCCATCCCAGTATGCCCATTGTGTATCGGTATCGATATTCATTTTGATAACACCATATTGAATGGCTTCGCGAATTTCTTCGTGCGATGAACCTGAACCACCGTGGAATACAAAGTTTACCGGAGTTTTATCAGTCAATCCTAATTTATTAACGATATATTTTTGCGAGTTATCCAGAATTTTTGGAGTAAGTTTTACGTTACCTGGTTTGTAAACACCATGAACATTACCAAAAGAGGCTGCAATGGTAAAGTTTGGCGATACTTTGCTCAGTTCTTCGTAAGCATAGCAAACTTCTTCGGGTTGGGTGTAAAGTTTCGATGAATCAGCATCAGTATTGTCAACACCATCTTCTTCACCTCCGGTAATTCCGAGTTCAATTTCCAAAGTCATACCCATTTTGCTCATTCGTTCGAGGTATTTTTTGCTGATTTCGATATTTTCCTTGATTGGTTCTTCAGAAAGATCAAGCATGTGTGAACTGAACAGTGGTTTTCCGGTTTCGGCGAAATGTTTTTCGCTGGCATCGAGTAAACCGTCAATCCATGGCAACAGTTTTTTTGCGGCATGGTCGGTATGTAAAATAACGCGAACGCCGTATGCTTCAGCCAAGGTATGAATATGTTTTGCACCTGCTATACCACCAAGAATTGCTGCCTGCTGACCTTCCATTTTCAAACCTTTTCCGGCATTAAAAATGGCGCCACCGTTCGAAAACTGAATCATTACCGGGGCATTGGCTATTTTTGCTGCTTCCATAACGGCATTAACCGATGAAGAACCAACAACGTTCACTGCAGGAATTGCAAAATTGTTTTCCTGTGCTACTTTAAAAATAAATTGTAAGTCGGAACCAGTTACAACACCTGGTTTAACTACATCTGCTATTTTTCCCATAATTTATTTGTATTATTTAGTTTTTGAATTGCTATAACTAACTGTCGCAGCAAATTTAACCTTTCAGTTTCGTGGTTGCAAGAATAGCTTGTTAACGAAGATTAAATTCTTGATTATTTAATATTTGTGTAATTTGTACTGACTTTTTTTCGATTATCAGAATGTTATAAATGTTTAACCTTTTTCACTGATTTTTTTAAGTGTCTGATTGTCTTTGATATTAATTTTTTTACCGTTTAAATGAATGATTCCTTCATCAGAAAACTGTTTTAGTAACCTGATTACTGTTTCCGGTTTTAATCCCGTTAATTCGGCAAGTTCTTTTCTTGATAAAGGCAATTCAAATTCCGACTCCTGAAAAACCCGTTCGCTAAGACAAAGTAAGATATCGGCAAGCCTGCCAAACGATTGTTTATGTGAAAGACAAAAGAAGCGGCCATTAATCTGAATACTGTTTGAATTCAGCATGTCAATAATTTCTTTGGCAAAAGCCGGATTTTGTTTCACAATTGTTCTGAATGCATTGATATCAATTTGTCGAATTACTGAATCGACATAAGCCATTGCATTGTACTGGTAGGTGTTGTTTTTTTCAGAAATGGAAGTCATTCCCAAAAGATTGCCGGCTGTAATTATTTTAAGTACAAGCACATTACTTTCGTTTTCAATAAAAACTTTTACCAATCCGCTTTCAACAAGCATTATATTCGAAACAAGTCCTCCCTGTTTATATATCATTTCCTGTTTGGCAAATTTTACCAAAACTGAGTTGGAGAACAGATAATCATGCTCTTCCTGCGAAATAATATTAAAACAGTTGCATTTATACTGTCCAATACAACAACTTGTATATGCGTTACTCGTTTCCATCATTATTTTACAAACATCGCAAATTTATTTAAAAAATCATGTTACAAACTGATCTTGATCAGTTTAATTGCTGTTTCAAATGCTGAATTCAGGATATTAACATCAACTTCTACAACACAAATCTGAATTTCTTTTATTCCAATTTTGCTGAAATCAATTTTCAATAACATTCGATTGTATTCCAATAAAAATAACCGATCATGAATTTGCAGATACAAACACGAAGAAGCGCTAAAAATCAGTGTGTAAGAGAACCATTTTTCTTCATGGTTATACTTGTTTTAACCTCAGTTTTATTTTTTGCTAACGGATGTATTTCTGAAAACAGTGGAGAAGATCCCGAAGAAACAACAGATACCAAAAGCGTTGCATCATGCGAAGGATGCCATACCAATTACGAGCACCTTCAAAAAGTTTTTTCACCCGATACGGAAGCACCAGCCGGCGGATGTGGTGGAGAGGCTCCGCATTACGAACCTTACGACAGGGTTTATATGAACGGTGCCGGTTACGAGGAATTCAAGAAAAATTCTCACTACAAAATCGGATGTGTCGGTTGTCACAACGGGACAGATAAAACGGATGATAAGTTAAAAGCCCATTCAGGCGATTTTATAAAACACCCATCGGCAGAGTATAAAACCAAATGCAACACCTGCCATTCCGAAATCACCAAAAATTTTGTTACCAGCATTCATAATGGAACCGGGCAAATGCGAAAAGTGGCCATGCGAAGCGGATTGACAGGCGCTTCTGAATTTGACAAATTACCGGCAAGTCATAAAGAAGGATATGCAAAAAACTGTGCCACTTGTCACGGTACATGCGGGAATTGCCATGTTGTAAGACCACTTTCGGGTGGAGGAGGATTAGCCAATGGACACAGTTTCGCCAAAACTCCTGATATGATTAATGTGTGCGTAACCTGCCATGTTTCAAGAGGTGGACATGCCTACCTGGGTGTTGGATCGGGAACTCAGCCTGATGTGCATTTTACCAATAAAAAGTTCAATTGTACCGAGTGTCATTCAGGAGCTGAATTACACGGAGATGGCAACCCGGTTGATCAGCGTTACGCTTATTCGAAGCTTCCGAAGTGTACACAATGTCACACAAAAGCTACAACATCAAATACCTGGCATTTAATGCATGCCGACGATTTTAACTGTCAGGTTTGTCATTCACAAAAATATAATAACTGCGGTAGTTGCCATGTTCATGGTGAAGGAGCAAGGGTTCCGTCGTATATGGGATATAAAATTGCAATGAACCCGATACCTGATGTGAAAAAGGAATTTAAATATGCACTTGTGCGCAGAACATTGGCTGCTCCCGACAACTGGAAAGAATTTGGTGTGCCCAATTACAGTAATTTTGAAGCTTTCCCTACCTATAATTTTACAACCCCACATAATATTTTACGATGGACAGACAGGACTACAGTTGAACCTGGAAGTAGTTGTACTTCAAAATGCCACATCAGAAACGATAATGGAGTGCTTGTTAATAAAGAGCTTTATTTATACGAATCTGATTTGCTCGAATGGGAAAAAGCAGCATCCAAACCAATTACAGTCGATTCAAAATTACCATCCAAATGGTTCGAACAGAAATAATACCAATCAAATAATTAATATTTAAAAACTCAAAAAATTATGAAACAGATTAAATTTCTATTGTATGCCCTTTTCTTTATGGCGTTTGCTGTTACTTCGTGTGATAATGAAGATGAAGTACCACCGGTTGAAGAAATTAACGAATCGGAAGTTCTAGTAAATTATCTCGAAAGCACGGGTTCACCACTCGGAAAAGATTTTGTGGCAACCGACCTTCCTACTATAATGGCGGCTTCGGAGTTAAAAACTTTAAACGAAACCGGCAAAGTGTATATTATGGATATTCGTTCAGCTACCGATTTTGCCGCAGGTCATATTAAGAATGCAAAAAATGTGGCAGTTGCCGATGTATTAACTCATATTAAGGGAGTTACTCTCACAAACTATGATAAAGTTGCCGTGGTTTGTTATACGGGGCAAACTGCAGGCTTTGCTGCATCTATTTTAAGAATTATGGGATACAGTAAAGTATTTTCCTTAAAATGGGGAATGTGTTCGTGGCATAACGATTTTGCAGGAAAATGGAACACTGCTATTGCAAATGGGAATGCTTACGCTTCACAGTTTGTGACTACTGACACTCCAAAAGGAGTAAAAGGTAGTTTACCAGTGCTGTCAACAAGCAAAACCACCGGACAGGAAATTCTGGAAGCACGCGCAACAGCAGTCCTTACAGAAGGGTTTACTCCGGCATCGGTTACAAGTGCTACTGTTTTTGGCAGTATCTCCAATTACTACGTACTTAACTACTGGCCCGCAGCACAATATACCAATCCTGGTCATATTCCGGGAGCTATGCAATATACTCCGAAAGAATCTTTAAAATATGCAGTTGATCTAACTACCTTACCAACAAATAAAGCAGTTGCATTGTATTGTTACACAGGACAAACAAGTGCATTTCTTACTGCTTATCTTCGTTTGTTGGGTTACGATGCAAAATCGGTTTTATACGGCACCAATGGAATGATATACGATAAAATGGTAACTGTTGGAGGTATGTCGGTTTTCAAAGCAAGCGAAATTATGGGATACGATTACGAGAAATAGACCAAAAATCATTTAGACTTTAATTTAATTTGAAAAGAGGATATCCGTCAACCGACGGATGTCCTTTTTTATTGAATAGAAATTATCATTGAAGAAATCAGGATTTTGCCTAATTTAGACTCTTAAAATATTTAAAAATTATACCATGGGATTATTTTCAGCATTAATAGGAAATGCAGGTGCAGTGAGCCCTGAAGAATTAGTTAAACAATACGGACGACTATTGACCGAAAACGAAGAAATAGAGCTGGGATTCAAGTTGATTCGCGACACTTTCATTTTCACGAACAAGCGGCTTATTTTAGTTGATATACAGGGAATCACCGGAAGTAAAACGGAATATAAATCGATTACTTACAAAAGTATTTCAAGATTCAGTGTTGAAACAGCAGGTACTTTCGATTTGGAAGCCGAGTTAAAAATCTGGATTTCGAGCGAACAGATGCCAAGTATTACTAAAAAATTCAACAAAACGGTAAACGTTTACGATGTTCAAAAGGTGCTGGCATTTCATGTGTTGAAATAGTTAGCTTTCTATTTTTGAACTACTAATGTGTAAAAGGACTTTGCAATCTTTCGGTAAGTAAAACAACTTGAAAGAGTGTAAAGTCCTTTTGATTATGTTATTTCGAAACAAAATTGAAACTTCCGCTTTTAACGCTTAAAACCTTGTAATTATCAGCTATTTCCAAGACTTTTATATCGGTTAGGCTTTTAATTGGTTTTCCATTTTCTGTAATCGTTTTATCTTTTTGAAACGGAACATAAACCGTTGCCCAACAACCAACCGGAACAGTAACCTGCATTGAAAACTGCCCGTTTTCTTTTTTCCAGAAAATGCCGGCCACACCATACGAAGTTTGATTGTAATATTTTGCATAAGTCAAATCTCCGGCAGGTTGCGGTTTGAAAATAATGTGTTTGTATCCGGGTGTTTCAGGGTCAGCATTCATACCAGCCAGTTTGCGATAATACCAAACCAATCCACCGCCAAACATGGGGTGGTTGTGCGAACCTTCCTCGCTCCACTGTTCGCGGGTAGTGGTTGAGCCCAGTTCGAGCCAGCGGCCGTATCCGGGTTCATCTTTTTTATTCATCGCTTCGTAAGCCAAATCATGCAACCCGTTTTCCGAAAGAACTTCAAAGAAAAACTGTGTGCCAAAAATGCCAGTATCCAAATGACCTTTATTGGCTGCGATGTCCTTTTTCAGAGCTGCAACAACTTTTTGAAATTGTGAATCAGGCACACCCATTTTTAGTGCAAAAATATTTCCACCGGCATTTCCGTAGGTTCCGTTTTTTTCATCGTAAAATCTTTTCCAGAAAGCTTGTCGTGTCTTTTCAGCCAGGTCGGCATATTTACCGGCTTCTTCGGTTTTTCCAAGTGCTTTTGCAGTTTGTGCTGTAATATCGGCGCAGCGCCAAAGATAAAAAGTGTGCACCATTTCGTCGGGAGGTAAATTTCCGGGAGTTACCCATTCGCCAAGGTTAAACCATTTCAGCACTTTTCCATCTTTTCCAACCCGTTTCGAAAGCATAATTCCGTCTTTGTCAACCCATGTTTGCATGTAACGAACATATTCTTTCATACCCACGAAATTATCAGTTAGCATATCTTTTGCCCCGTAATGCAGATAAAATTCCCAGGGCATAATACAAATTGCTGCTCCCCAGGCCACACCACCACCACAACCCGGTTGCCAGGGTGCTCCGTTTGGAACGTAACCGGTTGTTAAATCCTGCGCTCCCAACATGTCACCAATCCATTTCTGATAAAAATTCCGTGCATCGTAATTGTGCAAAACGGTAACACAGGCAACTTGTCCATCGCCGGTGTATGGCGATCGTTCACGGTGCGGGCAATCGCTGGCAATGCCGCCGTGCATATTGTCGGTCTGACTGCGACGCCAGATTTTATTGATTTGGTTAAAAAGTTGGTTCGATGTTTCGAAAGTAGCAGACTCCTCCACAACAGTATGAACCACTTCGGCGGCAAGCATTTCTGGCTTGAGTTCTCCCGGCCAGTTGCTGATTTCAACCGCACTGAAAATAAACCAGTTAAACCGTGCTGCATACGATTCTTCTCCCTTTCCGTTGAAAATGTATGAATTGTCGCCCGAATAATTATTGCTTAGATATTTGATTTCTATTTTATGTCCGGCAGGTCCTTTAACTTTGTTCAATCGCACCCAGCCCGAAACTTCCACTCCAAAATCAACTTTGTAATTTCCATTTTCGAGCTTATCAATTTTAATGGGCTGAAGTTGCTCCATTACCTTGTCGGGATTGGCCGTATGTGCAACAAGTTTTCCTTCGGGAGCTTTACGAATGGTTGCTTTTTGCCAGGCAGAATCATCAAATCCGGGAGAGTTCCAGCCGGATTGTTCCAGCCGTGCATCGTAATGTTCACCATAATAAACCATGTCCATTAAAATCGGACTTTGAGCTGCTTTCCAGCTTTCATCACTAACTATAATTTCTTCTGTTCCATCGGAATATGTAATATAAACCTGTGTTAAAAACCGCGGAGTTCCGTAACCGCCGGCCCAGTATTTTGCAGGATTGTAAAACCCGTTTCCGAGCATACTTCCCAGCACATTTGGCCCTTTTTTGATTTGATTTTTGATATCATACGCCAGGTACATCACTTTGTATTCCCTGAAATTATCTTCCAACGGAATATTTTCGTTGATTAGTCCGGGGCGTTTTCCGTAGTTGGTTTGATTGGGCACCAAAACATCAGTTCCCACTTTTTTCCCGTTAAGGTACAATTCGAAATATCCCAGTCCGGTAACAAAAGCCACAGCTTTTTCTACTTTCTTTTTAACTTCAAAATCCTTCCGGAACATTGGAGCCGGTGGTGGTAACTGTTCCGGTAATTTAGCATTCGGATTCATTGGTTTTGGCAGTGTTTCCTCTCCCTGCCACGGTGCACCAATCCATTTGGCTGTCCATTCTGATGAGTTTAGAATTCCCATTCGCCAGAAAGCGGGTTCGCTCCATGCTGAAACTTCGCCGTTTTTATCCCAAACACGAACCTGCCACCAGCATTCGGTGCGCGAAGTCAACCGTTTTCCGGCATATTCGATACGGTTCGACTCTGGGTTTTCTATCTTTTTACTGTCCCATAAATCGGGCTTTTCCAACTTCTCCCTGGATGTTGCTACTCTGATTTGGAAAGCAGTCTGCATTTGTCCGCGCTCGTTTTCAGCGGCAATATTTATCCATGCCAGCCGGGGTTGCAAAACATCCACAACTGTTGGATTGGGTAAATACTCACAAGTTAATTTTGTGGGGGTAATTTTTCCAAATGCAATTAATCCGGGGAAAACCAGAAGTAAAAACAGGGAGAAAAGTTTTTTTGTTGTCATTGGTATAATTCGTTAGTAAACTTTTTAATTTCTAATTTGAATTAGAGTTTTATCAGTCTGATTGCTTTAATCAAACCGGCTTCGTTTTTCTTTTTATTGGTCAGTTTCAATGTTAGTTTTTCATCTCCGTCTTTTAAAGAAATTGTTCCGATGGGCATCCACTCCCATGTTCTTTCAACTGATTCAGTTCGTTTTACGTAATCGCGATCAGGTAAAATAACTGATTCGAATGCTTTGTCTATCCCAAAAGTAAAAGAACCGGCATTGGATTGAAACAGAAATTTACTTCCTGTGTCTGTTTCGGGACAGCCGTACTGCAATTCAACCCGGTACTTTCCGACTTTTTGCATGTTAAGTTTCCAGTAACCCGAATCGCCGTTTTCAACCCAGTTTTCGGTGTGCGACTGATTGGGATGAATGCTTGAATATTTCACTTTGCCCGATAAAATGGCATCCTGAACGGGTAAAGTAATACTGCGTTCCCCTTCAAAACCGGCTTCAATTGTGGTTTGCAACTGGTACTGACTGACCATTTCATTTTCCCATTTTTTATATTCAGTGATAAGTTGAAATGTGATTTCCGGAAATTTTTCAGCAATGTTCACTTTTTGCGATGGGTCGTTCAGCATATCACAAAGCAAAGTATCACCGGATGCAATTGTCAGCCGGTATTTGTTATTCCGAATTGAACCTGCTCTTCCTTGTAACGGATATTGAGGCTGGCGAGAGTAAATGTACCTGTCGAAGTTTTCTGCTTGTTTGAAAATTGTTTTGCTTAAATCAACGCCGTCGATGGGTAAAACCGGTTTGTAATTAATTGAGCAAAGTTTTAGCAGGGTGGGAAAGAGGTCGATTCCCTGAGCCAGTTGTGCAGTTTTTCCGGCTTCAATTGTTCCCGGCCACGAAATATAAAAAGGCACCCGTACACCGCCTTCATCCACATTTCCTTTCTTGCCTTTCATTTCGCCATTGTACCTGAAAGTGTTCGGACCATTATCGGAGAGAAAAATGACAATGGTTTTTTCGGTTAAATTAAGTTGTTCGAGTTTGGACAGAATTAACCCGATGTTTTCGTCCATGTTTTCAACCATCCCATAAATGGTGGCTAACTCATTATCCAGTCCGCGGGTTTTGTATTTACCGAAATATTTTTCGGGAACCTGAAAAGGCGAATGTGGCACATTGTAAGGTACATAACAAAGGAATGGTTTGCCGGCATTTCGCTCTATAAAACCGAGCGCCTGCCGGGTAAAATAATCGGTTGAATAACCTTCCGATTTAACGTCCTTATCGTTGTGTTGATAAATAGCATCGTAATAATAGCCGAGGTGACCAACCATAAATCCAACGTATTCATTGAATCCTTTACGATTGGGATGCTGAAGATAATAACCACCGTTGTGCCATTTGCCAAAACATCCGGTGGCGTAACCGTTTTGTTTCAGGACTTCGGCGAAAGTGATTTCGCGGGGGTTCATGTTTTCGTATCCCTGTGTAACCGACGAAACTCCGGTGCGAAGAAAATAACGTCCGGTAAGTATTTCGGCACGGGTTGGTGCACAAAGCGGACATACATAAAACTTGTCGAAACTGAGGCTTTTTTCGGCCAGTTTATCAAGAACTGGAGTTTCAATGGCAGGATTTCCATTCGAATGAATGTCACCCCAACCCATATCATCGGCAAGAATCAAGATAATATTTGGCTTTTCAGAGTTTCTTTCAGCAGAAAAACCAATTTCTGTTTGAAAAAGAGTTGTGAAAAAAGCCAATCCGAAAATCAATATTTTAATGCGACTCATCTTTTATCCTTTTTTAAGTTACATCCATTTTTTCTGCGAAACTTCGGTGTGGTAAAGCAGATAATTATAAATCTGCTTTGCTACAGTTTCATCGATGAAAGGGATTGTTATTGAGCCCGAAGCATTCATAATACTTATGTTTGACAATGCCCGCTTTTTCTGAAAAATAGATTGCCGAAACTCCACTGCCTGAATTTTATGCAATTCCATTTGTGTCCATTGATGCGAAATAGCACCTTTCGAAACGATAATCTGTTCGTTGTTGATACTGAAATATCGCTTTTTCAGGATTAAAGAACAGTAGAATGCAGAAACCGGAAGCCAAATCAAAACTGCCAGCCAAAACAACCATTCATCATATAAAAACGGAGAAGCCAGCAGTACTGGAATCCATCCGTAAAACATCCACAACCGGCGGAAATAATAGGGATTTGAATAAATTTTCAGGGTATCGGTAAGTTTATCTTTGCCAAAAAGATCGTTTTTCAGCATTTCCAAATGACCGGGTAAACAACCTGGGGCATCAACCAGTTGTTGATGCTTGTTTTGTCCGCTCACCGCCTGTTTGAAAACCAGGTGATAAATACCGAAAAGTTGTTTTACCGGACCAGTTTCCCAAATTAATTCCTGCACTTTGCCGTGAGGAATTACAACGTTTCGTTTATTCAACAGTCCGGATTCGATGCGGTAAGTTCCCTCTTTTTTTGTGAGTTTGAAATCGAAGTACTTAAGAATAGTTCGGAATAGCGAAAAAAGAATTGAAATGATGAGGAAGAATACAACAAGAAAAGTTATTAATGCCCAGTTGGAATTTGACATAAAACCCATGAATTCGTTGGAATATTCTTCTGCCTTTTCCTTGAACATATCCTGGATCTGCTGAAAAATCTGAAACCCAAAAGCGATAATAATCAAACCCGCACGCAAATGGTTTTGACTGATTCCGATTCTCATCAAATCTGATGGCGAAAGTTTTAAAATCACTTCTTCAGCTACTTTAGTTGCTTCAGCCTGATTATCAGATTCGGTTACCTCCTTTTTAAATTCACCTGAACGCAACTGATTTTGTAATGCGATTGAAAACGATTTTTCGAGTGCATGAATTTTAAGCTCTTTTGCAACAGAACCTGCAGTATCAATTTCGAGGGTTTCGACATTTAAAACCTGTTGAATAAGGTTTTGTTTGGTGTTTACACTTTGTATGCGATCGAGTGGAACTGTAAGGATTTTTTTGCGGAAATAACCTTTCTTTAAAACAAATTCTCCATTTGATATATAAAAAATGAAATTCAAATAGTACAGAATGGTGTGTAATACCAATAAAACCAAAACGACAATTACCACAATTCCCGGAACAAGTAAGCCTTTGAAATATTTTTCCTGAAAAACGGCAACCAGAATTACAGGCCAGAACATTCTGATGAACTGTTGCAGGCTAAAAATAAAAATCAATACCAGTCCTTTTGCGGATTGCCGGGATGGAACTGTTAAATCGACCTTATTCATGGTGACTGATTTTTTCGGAAATAAATGCTTTTAGTTTTTGGGCATCGGCAGTAATCAGGCCAGGAATAGAAAGGTCGCTGGCACTTCCTCCGGCAGTAAATATTTTCACCGATGACAAGCCGAAAAGTTTCCCCAAAATTCCCTGGCTTACTTCAACATGCTGAATGCGGTTAAATGTAACAGAAATTTGTTTGTAAAATATGATTCCGGATTTGTATGAAATGTCCTTTTCGCGCAACAAATACCCCTTTTTTGGAAATCCCAGCAGCGAAATCAGGATGTTGTACACTATCAGAATAACAATTCCTGAAATGATGGCTGCCAAAATTAAACCCGGAAGTATTACATCAGAAAATATCAGAAATGCGATAAAACCTCCGGAAAGTAAAAGAGCGAAAATTGCAATCCGGATAAAAATAATTTTTAAATACCTTTTATCCAGCTGGTTAAAATCTTCGGTCATTATTTCGGGTAAATTTTCGGGTAAAAGAACCGAATTCGTAAAGTTTTCCATAGTAAGCAAATTGAATTGATTTTGATTGTATTTTTCTCATTCCAAACCTAACCAAAAAAAGATCAGCCTTTCCAGGGACGCGCCCTGTTCAGATTACCGGCCAGAATTTCGTTGGCAATATTTACATCTTCCACCATTTGGAAATCGTACATTCCGGCACACACAAAGTCTGCCCCGTTTTCAAATGCATATCTGAATCCCTCTTTTGGAAGTATTGCGCCGGCTGCCATTACTTTAAATCCGATTACAGGCTGCGGCAGTTCATTAATGTAGCGAATGGTTTCTTCGGGCGAGAAATCGAATTTATTGTCGTGCCACTCCGGATTATTGGCACTCCAGTAGTTGTGGTGGTGCATGGTTTTCATCCAGAAATCGGTCTGAAAACCAATATCAACGCAGGCTTTCACTGTTTCTATTTTGTGGGCGCCAATGCCCACGAGCAAACCGTTTTGCCTTACCAAATCCATTACTTTGGCAATAACTTCGGGTTTCCCGTTTTCCATATAGTAATCAGCGGTTTCGCCCTGAATATAACATGCAACAGCACCTGTATCGATGGCCTTTTTTACTTTGTCAATGTAATCGTTGAATGGCATTGGATGTGCTCCATTGTCATCGTAATTCAGTCCGGCACAATCAGAAATAAACTGTATTTTGCCGATTCCCCGTTTCCAGTATTCATCGATTAATGCGCACAGAATTGGGTTCGTAAGCAAAGTATTGATGCCGCACTTTTCAGCCAGTAGCAAGGTTGCAAATATTTTTTCCTTTTGGTGGTAAGCTTTTACCAATTGCGAAACATAAATCAGGTCGCGGGAATGTGCCCACCCCGAAAGCAGATTTCCACCCAGGATGAGTTTACTAAAAGGAATATCCTTGATTTTACCCATCGGAATCTGGCCTTTCAACTCCTTTAAACTCGCAATATTTAAGGTTTTTGCGCTGGCACCGGTAACCGCATCCACCAGATTTCGCTCTTCGTAACTTTCCCATTTCGATTTTTCGTAAAGGGCATAACCGAAAGCTCCCATAACAGGCAGTGCCGAAAGTCCTTTAATAATGGCGCGGCGGTCGAGTGCGCCATGTGCTGTTACAACTTCAGGCTGAATTTGTTCGGGTTGTGGAACCGGTTCTTTTTCATGTGTTTCAGAAGTAATATGAAGTTGCCTGTTCTTTTTTAACAGAACCGGAATACCCAGCAAATGTCCGGTGGGAAATAGCAACAATACCAATAAAGCAAACAGTTCCACAATGTTTTTATTGACGACCAGATAATGACCTTCGTTAATAACATTAAAATCGTTGCTAACAAACGGTGGATTTGAAAGCCAGTAAAGGAAAAGCAGCGACATACCCAACCCAGCTCCGATGCGTTCGAACAATCCGAAAATCAGCGCCAGCCCCACAAAAGTTAACCCGATTAGGTTTATCCAATCCACCGCCAGAAGCACCGCAGGAGTTTCGGCAATCCAATGAAAAAACGGGGCAAACCACCACGACGAAGCCTGCAGGTAGTCTGCCGAAGTCCAGTTGGGCATCATCATCAGTTTGGTAACTCCTTCGTAAAGAAAATGCCAGCCAATGACAATACGAAGTGCGAAAAGTGCATAAAGACGAATACCTGAGAGTTTAGTCGGTTTAGTTGGTGTTATTTTCATTTTACCTGGTAATTTATTGATTTTAAAGATATAAAGTTAGTTCATATTCATTCTTTAATTGGCTAAAATTAACTTGGTAGAATAGCTTTTATTAACGCCATTGAAAAACAGGAAATAAGTTCCGGCAGCAATGTTATCCAAAACAAGTTGCTCCGGTATTTCATTATTTGTCTGAATATTTTTCACGGTGCAACCCATCATGTTTTTTAACTGAATTTGTTCGAACCCTGAATTTTCAATATCCCGGTAATCGATATTCAGTACATTGGACGTCAGCGGATTTGGATAAATTAAAATGGACTTATTTGACCCCATTTCAATCATGGAAGATGAAGTGGCCAAAAATGATTTTGCCTCTTTGCTGTTGTCCTTAAACTGCTGAACTATGTATTTTCCGTGTTCGGTCAAGTCGGCATCGGTTGTGTAACCCTTTGTATAATTGGCAACTATGTCGTAATAGGTTTCATCAGGATTGCTGTTCCAGGCCCAGAAAAGCCATCCAATACTGTGTTTGTTACTTTCGGTAATAATTTTTTTAGGGTCGTACAGTGTAAAGTTATCAGGTGCACCGGTCCATCCAAATTCACCTACTATCACCGGTATCTTTTTGTCCTTAAACATTTGCAGATAATCTTCCACATAAAACTGCCAGCTTTGTTTGCTTTTTTCTTTGGTCATCCAGTTTCCATAGAAATGAATGGCGAACAATATATTTTTCTCAGGATCAAAATCAAGAAGTTCCTGCGCGTAATTGATTAATGTTGTTGGATTTTGCCCGCATCCCCCTGCATCAATCAAAATAGTGTTTTTGATGCCTGCTCCACGCATGGCTGTAATCGCTTTTTTATATCCATCCCGAAACCCGGAATTGGTTGGACCCCATTCGTTGGCGACATTTACAATCAGGTATTTTTCATATTCTTTGCAGAGCGAAACCAGGTTGGGCGTACACCAATAGTCCACAACTTTTTTGAGGTTTTTACCTTCTGTATCAGTTTCGTAACCATTGCCACAAGTTACATCGTGGAACTCGAGAATGGGCACTAGTTTATTACTAACACATGCTTTTACACATGCTTTTTGTTTGGTAAAATTGCTTTGCCACGACCACGAATTAGCCGCATTGTTGGTAACCGACACAATTCGCGCACAATTGGCCCCGGCTTTTTTCATGTCGGGAAACGATTTCATGGCATTTGCTTCCGATTGCCAAAATACAGCCGTGTTTGCGCCAATCGGGACAAATTCGTTTCCGCTTGCGTCAAAGAGTTTACCATCCAACACAAAAAAACCACTGCCAGTGTTGGATACAGGGCGAACTGCCTGGGCAAAAACCACTTCAGTGTAAAGAAATAACGTCAGGAATAATATTAACAGATGCTTGAACTTATTCATACCAAATTTTTAGAAAATTATTTTAATACTGCCACAAATCCTCCAAACGGCAATACATCAACTTTCAATTTATCACCGGCTTTCAGAGTGGTTTCAAAGGATGCAAATTCCGTGGCAGTGGGTCCGTCGGTTATAACCGAAGTACCAAAATCCTGACCATTTAAACGCGAAAGGTCAATTTCCCATGATTGTTTTTCGCCGGTTCCGTTTATTCCACCGATGTACCAGGAGTTGTCTGCTTTTCTCGCAATCACGCAATCTTTTCCGGGATAACCGGCAAGAAACAATGTGGAATCCCAAACTACGGGAACAACTTTTAGAAAATTTTTCGGAGCCTCGGGTAATGTTTTGTACGATTCGTAATTATCGGCAAGGTGTAAAATGCCCGACTCAAAAACAATTGCCAGCGCAAGTTCGTGACCAAAAGTAGTTTTGTGAGGGTATTTTTGATTGGTAAAAGTAACCGGTGTGTAATCCATCGATCCAATAACATTTCGGGTAAACGGCAGAATTGTATTGTGCCACAGTGCTTTTTCAGGATAACTTTCGTCGAAAGCATAACTTTCGGCACCGCGCACAGCTTCCATCGAAACCAGGTTGGGCCAGGTTCTGTTCCACCCCCGGGGCATTGTGCAGCCATGAAAATTTACCATGATTTTGTTGTCGGCAGCATCTTTTAAAATATCGAAATACTGTTTTATAATCAGTGGTTTATCGCTTTGAAAAAAGTCAACTTTAACACCTTTCACACCCCATTCGGCCAGTTTTTTAAACTCTGCTTTGCGCAATTCCGGGTTGCTCATAATATCCCGCGGACGCTCAGTAACCTCGTTATGCGGCCCTCCCGAGTTGTACCACATCAGAATTCCGACATTTTTAGAGTTGGCATATTTTATCAGTTCTTCAATATTTCCGCCGGTCATTAAATCCCAGTTGGCATCCACCAAAGTATATTCCCAACCAAAATCTGCAGTGAAATCTAAGTATTTCCTGAGTGATTCAAAGTTTTTTGGACTTGGCCAGTCGCTCCACCAACTCCACGAAGCCCGGCCCGGTTGAATCCATGATTCATCTTCAATTTCGGAAGGTGGATTGAGTGCAACTACCATATCAGATTCAACAACATCCGAAAGGTTTTTACCAATTATCATTACCCTCCACGGAGTTGCCCATGGTAAAGTTGAAACCGGAATATTTGAAACTGTGTTTTTGGCTTCTCTTGCTTCCGGCATTCGAAGAGTGTATTTTCCACTTTCGGCATTGGGTTGAAGGTGCATCCCAAAATAGGTTGAATCGAGAGCTGCTTCGGTTAGCAAAAGCCAGCCATTTTCGGTTTGAAACAGAGCAGGCAGGCACCAGCCTTCTTCGCCGGGAGCAGTTGTTCCAATTGGTATTCCGTTTTCAAAATACCGTTCATAGCCCGGTGAGTAGGTGGTAACTTTATCGTAAGGCGCAATCCATGCTTTTCCTTCACCGGCAATTGAAAATCCGGTCAGTTCCTCTTCAACCGAATTCATTTTTGAATCAGCTTCGGGGAACCTGTACCGAAATGCAGCAGCATCGTCGCTAACCCGCGCAATAAGTTCTATTTCGTTACCATTTTCATTTTTAAAGGTAAGTGTGAGTTCATTTACTTCTGAATTGATAATTTTTCGTTTTCCGGTTGGAAGAGTAAATGATTCGCTGATTGTGGCGTCCGAGCTATCAACAAATTTCAGATTCTGAATAAATGAAACATCGCTTCGCCTGATTCCCAATGGCGAATTGGCAACGATTTGTTTTTTTTCTCCCGATTCAATAAGCGAAACATTGTACATCAGCTGACCATTTTCAGCCTGTACAATTTGAAACTCAACATTTCCGGATGGTGAAATTACCGACCATCCGGTTTTCTCTTTCGCACAGGAGATTAATGCAAATAATGCAAACATGGCAATTGATAGTTTAAACAGATTTTTCATTTTGATTGAATTGATAAAATTATTTAGCTTAGTTTAAGACTTCGAAAATATCAAAAAAAATGGCTTTTTAAGTTGTTTTCCGGATTGCCACATTTATTCATTACGATTATAAAAGGGCCGGTACACCCTGATTTCAGTAACAGGCAATTTTTCGGTGCCCACAACTGAAACCGAAAGCACATGTTTTGTATTTGGAACACCCTGGAAAAGTGTTACAGCCTTTTCTCCGTTTAAATTTAAATTATTAGTCAGATCGAGTGTATCGATACTGATTGAATAAGTTTTCCATTTTACTTCATCACCTGCTTTAACTGTGGTTTTCAATACTTTGTACGAACGGTTCAGGTGCCAGTCGCCGCCATTTTCAGCATCACCTTTTTTAATGATTACACGTTTCGAATGCGACACAAAATCTTCGTTTCCTCTACCAGCACCATCTTTCCCGGTAACCGAGCCACTTATTTCGAACGAAAAATCTTTAAAAGGTGGAATAGCTTCGGTAAACCTGCAAGTCCATTCTTCTTCAACCCACTGTTTTTCATGACCAATGCGAATCATCGCAGGCAAAGTCCATGGCCAAGATTTATTTTCGACGGAATAGGGGCGGGTCATAAAATAAGTACCCTGAAAAGTTGAAGGTCGTTTTCCGTCAAGTAAAACTTCTGAAGTGCTTATACCGTTTGGTTCAGAGAAAATTACATCCACTTTGTTCCCTTTAAACAGCAATTCAATTTTACCGTTTTTTATTTCGAAATCTTTTCCTGCGTGGTAAACCGTGCACAGTCCAAACGGCTCGGATTCAAATTTCGATTTATATTGAAACAACGGTTTGATGAGTTCGGCCATCAAATATTCGCCATGTTTATTCAAATGAATATCGTCCTTCAGTAAATCTTTGGGCGAAAGATTATTGACGGCCAGGTATTTTTTCCATGGATCGCGGATATTAATGAGGTCGCATTTATATTTTTCGGCAAGGGCAGGCAAAAAATAATACGACATGGTATCACTCCATGCATTTTCGCCTGCAAAATGGTCGGTTTGAATAGCCACTTCGGCGGCAGTCCGGCTGCGAATGGTGTTCAAAACCGAATCGTATGCAATGTGGCTGCCATAAATGTGGAGTAAAACCAGGTCAGGATAAAAAGTGCTTACATCCATTTCAACGGTTTTGCATAAAATCTGAGAAGCAAAGCCTCCAATGGCGCGGTTTTCCATAATCAGGTCGGCAGAAGGGAAGCGCGTTTCGATGGTTTTTTTCACTTCGAGCCACCAATCCTGCACACTTATGGATTGTCCGTAAATCAGAATTTTTACCGTATTCGGCTTTTCGGGAGTACTAGTTTGCAAAAGATTCAAGGTACGCGAAGTGTAACGGCCATATTCAGTGGTGTCGGGTAATTCGGGCAGAGGCCAGGGCTGGGCAAAAAGGCGAAATTGCACAGTAAGTAACAAAAGCAGGTAGAAGATTTTTTTCATTGAGAACATTTTTAGCAGTGGTTAAGACAAATGTACCAATGTTTTAACTGGTTGCTTCCCGTTAATTCTTTTTAGTTGTTAATTTGAACTGCAGATTTTCTTTATTGAAAACTGAAACAAGTTATATTTGACAGAAAGAAAAATCAAAAAAAGTATGTTTAAACTTGAACATATACATCCAATGTTGGTGCATTTCCCGATTGTACTGATTCTGACCGGATTTCTGGCCGAAGTGATTTACCTGTTTTTCAGGAAGAACAATTTCTTTCGGGAAGCAGGTTTCTGGATGCTTTGTGTAGGTGCACTGACTGTGGTTGCTGCATATTTCAGCGGTGCATTTCTGACCAAAGAATTGTATGGAGCAGCCGGTACAATTCAGAGTACCCACGAGCTTTTTGCCGAATTCACAGTTTTTTCGGCACTGATTGGTGCCACCATAAAAGTTTATCTTAAAATCGAGAAAAAAGAAGAAACCTTGTTAAAATGGATCGATTTTGCTTTTTATGCTGCTACTGCTATTCTGGTTTGCATTACAGGTTATTACGGAGGTATTCTGGTTTATGAATATTTGATGAAATGAATTGAATAGATTTAAAATTCAATCAACTTAAAATCAACAGATAAATATTTTTTTTACTCCGCTAAAAACGGCAGATTTGCAGTCGAAAACTGGTTGTTCCCATCGAAAACATAAACGAAAAGCCGGTAAGCTCCTTTTTCAGAAGGGGCTTTAAAAGCGATATTTTTCTGTTGCCTCAGAATTAAACCGGGCAATACCGGAGGTGTTTTTTCTCCCTGTCCGGCATACGAAGCATAAATCGCTTCCGGGCGTATTTCCCATAAGTAAGTAAGATCATCATTATCCGGATCAGATGCGGTAACAAAAGCTTTGTGCTCAGATCCCGGTTTAAGAACAATATCATTATAACGAACATACTTATCGATGTTTATGGAATCGACTACCGGAGCCAGGTTTGAATCGCGCTCTCCGGTCCACAATTGTTTCATTAGTTTGGGCAGCGGAGTTTGCCGTTCATTTTCATCGAACATGCCAAACCAGGTGTGTGTGGTTTCCTGTTTGTGAAACCAGTAAAAAACGTACGAACCTAAACAACTGCCTGTTTCGATTGCTTTTGTGTACTTGTTTTTGTAACATTCCAGTTTTTCGCGGCCAGTTTGTTCATAAGGCGCTCCCCATGCAGTTTTCTTTACTTCCCAATATCCATCAGGACCCCATTCTGCAATTACAAACGGTTTTGTCCAGCCGTATTTTTTCAGGGTGTCGGGCAGGGTGTAAATATCTCCATAGGTATTTATCCCAAGAAGGTCCAGATCGGGACATTGGTGCACCACTTCTGCAATTTTCTTCATATTGCTGGTACCAATCACAGTCATTACCGGATGATGAGGATCAACGGCTTTAATTGCCTTTGCAATATTGTTGATTGCATCCCAAAGTTTCGGGTTGTAGGGTTTATTGCCTGGTATCCAGTCGATTTCATTACCAATAGCCCACATCATTACTGCCGGATGGTCTTTTGTTTTTCGCACAATTTCCACTGCTTTTTCGAGCTGCTTTTGCACTTCGGCAGTATTGTTGTAATCGAAACCATATCTTTCTGAACTGGCCGGAAGATTTACCAATGCCTTTAATCCAAGCTGACTGGCCTTGTCGAGTTCCTCTTTCCGATGTCCAATCCGCACCGAATTACCTCCATATTCTTTTACTTTTTCAAGGTAGGTATGGCCAACCACACCTTTGATAAAGAACGGCTGATTATCGACTAAAAGTTGCCAGCCTTCCTTGTTGGAAACGATTTTTACATTTTGCGCGTTTGATGTTAAAAATGACAATATCAAAATTGAACTTATGAAAATAATAGTTTTCATTTTAAAATATTTTATTTGATTTTAGTTAAATCACTCAATTAAAACGAAATCCTTTTTTCCACTTGTTTCATCCATTCACGAGCCATCAACTCATGACCGGCAACTGTTGGATGAACGCCATCCCAAATCCAGTAATCGGCAGGAGTTTTTTTGCAGGCTTTATCAAACACGTCCTGAAACCCGACAAATACGGCATCGTACTTTTCTGCCAGTTTTCTTACTACAGCCTGTCGTTGAGTAATATCGGAATGGTAAGATTCCCAGTTTTCTTTTATGCGGCCAACTTTCAAAATAAATGGTTCGCATAAAACAAAAACAATTTCGGGAAATGCTGCCCTGGTTTGTTCGAGCAACCTTTTGTATGTTTCCTCATATTTTTCGACCGAAACAACCGGTTGTCGGTTAAGAATCACCGAATTTGCATCGTTAATACCGACAAGAATACTCAAAACATTGGGTTTCAGGTCAAGGGTGTCCTTTTGCCAGCGGTCAGCCAGGTCTGTCACTTTATTTCCACTGATTCCGCGGTTGTGGAAAACATATCTTTTTTCGTGATAATCGAATCCCACTCGGCTGGCAATACTAAATGCATACCCATGACCCATGATGTGGTTCGGGTCTTCATTTCGTCCGCGGTTACCATCGGTAATCGAATCGCCCTGAAAAAGAATGACGGCATTATTCTTTAACCTGTTTCCCGGCTGAACTAAATTTATTGCCGATGTTCCGGTTACTGGCAAAAAGCATGAGGCCAAACTGGCAGCAGTTGTATTGCCAATAAATCTGCGACGCGAATACTTATTCATAATCCGTTGTTTACAATTTCACCTCTTCCGATTTTCCTTTTCCGATTTTCAAACTATAGGTTTTACCGGCATAAATCACTTTGCACGGATTTCCTGATTTGCTTAAAACACTGGCTTTTGTAATTTTTCCGTCTTTCCAGTCCATCGAAATTTCAAAACCGCCACGGGCACAAAGTCCTTTTACCGAGCCCTCTTTCCATGCATCAGGCAGCGCAGGCATCAGCGTAATTTCATTTTCCGAAGATTGAACCAATATTTCGGCAAAAGCAGCCGAGCCGCCAAAGTTGCCATCGATCTGAAACGGAGGGTGAGCATCGAACAGGTTCGGATAAGTTCCGCCACCGTTGCTCATGTTTGTGCCTGTGCCGCTGGGGTCAACATATTTCAACAATTCCCTTATCATTTTGTAAGCCCTGTTTCCATCGAGCAGTCTAGCCCAGAGATTGATTCGCCAGCCCTTCGACCAGCCGGTTGTTTCATCACCTTTTATGTTGAGTGTTTTTGCACAGGCAGCAGCCAGTTCAGGTGTTTTCAGTGGTGTAATGTGGTTGCCGGGGTGCAAACCAAACAAATGCGACTGATGACGGTGTTGCGGTTCAGAGTCTTCCCAGTCGTAATACCATTCCTGCAGATTTCCTTTTTTCCCCACCTGGTAAGGATGCAAACGGGCAAGTGCAGTTTCGAGTTCTATTACAAAAGGTGCATCAGTTTCGAGTGCTTTGGCTGCATCGATTGTATTTTCGAAACATGAGCGAATCATGGCCAGGTCGGCAGTACCGCCGTACAAAGTTGCCCCACGATAGCCTTTATCGTTGATATAACGCTGTTCGGGGGAAGTGGAAGGTGAGGGAATCAGTTTTCCGTTCTTATCCTCCACCAGCCAGCCAAGGCAGAATTCGGCAGCGCCTTTCAGTACCGGATATCCTTCGTTTTTCAGCCAAACTTTGTCCTGCGTAAATGCGTAATGTTCCCACAAATGGGTGCTCAGCCAGGTGCCACCCATGTACCAGTTGGCCCAAACCGGGTCGCCTTCGCCAAAATTACCCACAGGGTTGCTCATTGCCCAGATATCGGAGTTGTGACAGGCAGCCCAGCCTTTCTGAACCCCGAAAAAGGTTTTTGCAGTTACTTCGCCAGTCTTGGAGAGGTTGTGTACAAAAGTAAGCAGCGAGTTATGCATTTCTGAAAGGTTGGTCGATTCGGCTCCCCAGTAATTCTCTTCGGCGTTAATGTTGATGGTGTAGTTGCTGCTCCATGGCGGGCGCATATATGGATTCCACAATCCCTGCAAATTAGCCGGAACACCTGGAGTACGCGAACTGGCAATCAGCAGATATCTTCCGAATTGAAAATAGAGGATTTCGAGATTTTTGTCCTCTTTGCCTTCGCCATAACGCTTTAACCGTTCGTTGGTGGGCAGGTTGGGAGCTGTGGTTTCACCAAGTTTCAATTCAACCCGTTTGTAAAATTGCTGGTAGTCGGCAATGTGTTTATTTTTAAGTACTTCATATGATTGAGCCGCAGCTTTTTTCAGGTTCGAAGCTGCAATGCCCAGGTAATCTTTTCCCTGTTTTACCGGGTCTTTGTCGAACCCGTTAAAACTTGTGGCAATGGAAACTAGAACCACGGCTTCGGTTGCACCTTTAACCACCATCGAACTGTCGGTTTTTACCAACTCGCCACCTGTATTTTTTATGGTGAAAATTGAAGCAAATCGGGTTCCTTTTGTTTCGTCGAAAACCACTGCATTTTCTTTGTCGCCCAAATAACTTGGCAGAGCCACTGTCGGAGCATAACCATTGGCTGTCATTTCATTATTTCCGGTTTTGATTTTGTATTTTAACTGGCTGTCGAATTTCAGTTCGAAATCCAATTTCCCCTTTTCGCTGCTGGTAAGTTTTATGGCAAAAACCTGGTCGGGGTTCGAGATAAAATATTCGCGGGTATATTTCACCCCGCCGGTTTCGTAGGTTACTTTCGAAACTGCATTTGAAATATCGAGTTCGCGGTAGTAGTTCTCCACTTTCCCCTGATTGGCAGAATTAAGGTACATGGTTCCGAGCGGGGCGAACGATTCGGAGAATTTGCCCTGCACTTTCTTTTGCAGCTGGTCGGCAAGCTGGTAATCGTCGTTGGCCAGTGCCTCGCAGATGGCCGGAATATTTTTGTACGCTTCCGGGTTCATGTATGGGTCAACTGGCCCACCCGACCAAAGTGTAATGTCGTTCATATAAATTTTATCGGATTCGACCCCGCCAAAAACAGAAGCTCCGGCAGTACCGTTACCAAGTACCAGCGATTCCTCGAAGTGGTTGGCAGGTTGATTGTACCAGAGTTTATCGGGTGATTGGGAAAAAGCTGAAAAGCTGATAAAAAGAAGTAAAAATGTAATTAGGTTTTTCATCGATTAAGTTTTGAAATTTCAACAAAAATAGAAAAGTATTGCATTAATTACTTATTAATCCAGAGACTGATTTTTCATTGATTCTCTGCAAAAAACCAATGGTTTATCAGGATTTATTTCAACACAAACAATTATGTTTGCGCCTTGATTTTAAAATTTAACACTGTGAAAAAATTAATTTATTTAACCATTGTTGCAGGATTACTATTTTCGTGCAAACAACCAACAAAAACAACTCAGGTAATGAATCCATTTTTTGAAACTTATACGGCGCCATTTGAAGTTCCGCCGTTTGATAAAATTCTGAATGCACATTATCTTCCTGCTTTTCAGGAAGGAATGAAACAGCATGCTGCTGATATCGAAAAAATTGTATCGGAAACAGCAACACCCGATTTTGCAAATACCATTGAAGCGCTCGATCGCAGTGGAGAATTGCTTACAAAGGTTTATGCAGTTTTTTTCAATGTTAAGGAGGCAAACACCAACGATTCTATAAATACAATAGCTGAACAGGTCGCTCCTTTGCTCTCTCAACATCGCGATGCAATTGTGCTTAACGAAGCGTTGTTTGCCAAAGTAAAAGCAGTTTATGAACAAAAAGAAAGTCTTGGATTAAACTCAGAACAAGCCCGCTTACTCGAAGAAACTTACAAAAACTTTGTACGTGGCGGTGCAAACCTTGCCCCCGACAAAAAGGAGGAACTCAAAAAAGTGAACGAAGAACTTTCGTTGCTTGAACTTAAATTCGATAAAAACCTTTTGGCCGAAACCAATAGTTATAAACTGGTAATTGACAACGAAGCCGATTTGGCCGGTTTGCCTGAAAATGTTGTGGCAGGTGCTGCAGAGCAGGCAAAAGCCGAAGGGATGGAAGGAAAATGGGTTTTTACCTTACAGAAACCAAGCTGGATTCCGTTCGTTACATATTCGGAAAAACGCGAGCTACGCGAACAAATCTACAAAGCCATGTTTAACCGTGGCAACAACGGTAACGAAAACGACAATAAAGCCGTGATTAACCAGTTTGTAAACCTGCGTCTCAAAAAGGCCAATATCCTTGGTTATATTAGCTGGTCGGCTTACGTGCTCGACAACACGATGGCCAAAACTCCGGAGAACGTGTATAATTTACTTCAAAAAGTATTCGACCCGGCCATTGCACGTGCAAAGGAGGAAGTTGCTGATATGCAGAAAATGGCTGACAGCGAAGGTGGAAAATTCAAAATCGAAAGCTGGGACTGGTGGTATTATGCCGAAAAAGTACGTAAGGAAAAATATGCACTAGACGAGGAACAACTTCGTCCATATTTTGAAGTGAACAATGTACGCGATGGCGCTTTTGCTGTGGCAGGTAAATTATATGGTTTGACTTTTACAAAACTCGAAAACATGCCGCTTTACCATCCCGAGTGCCAGGTTTATGAAGTAAAAGATGCTGATGGTTCACATATTGGCGTTATATATATTGACTTTTTCCCGCGCGATTCGAAAAAAGGTGGTGCATGGATGAACAACTACCGCGAACAATATACAACAGCCGACGGCAAAAATGTACGCCCGGTAGTTTCGCTTACCTGCAATTTTTCGAAATCTGTGGGCGATAAACCTGCATTGCTTAGCTACGATGAAGTGGAAACTTTCTTCCACGAATTTGGCCACGGTTTGCACGGACTTTTATCGCAATGTACTTATGTAAGCATTGCTGGGACCAATGTTTCGCGCGATTTTGTTGAACTGCCGTCGCAAATTATGGAACATTGGGCAGCCGAACCCGAAGTGTTGAAAATGTATGCAAAACATTACCAGACAGGCGAAGTAATTCCGCAGGAGCTGATTGACAAAATGGACAAAGCAGGCAAATTCAATCAGGGATTCGTAACCTCTGAATTCATTGCCGCAGCTTTCCTCGACATGGATTTTCATACGGTAAATATGCCGGGTGAGTTTGATGTAAATGAATTTGAAAAGAAATCGATGGAAAAAATCGGGTTGATAAACGAAATCATTCCGCGTTACCGGCCAACTTATTTTGCACATGCTTTCTCATGGGGTTATTCAAGCGGCTATTATAGTTATACCTGGGCCGAAGTTTTGGATGCCGATGCATTTAATGCTTTTAAGGAAACCGGCGATATTTTCAACCAGGATGTTGCAAAATCTTTCCGTACCAATGTACTCGAACGCGGTAACACCGACGAACCGATGAAACTGTACCTGAATTTCCGTGGCAAAGAACCGGGAATTGAGCCGCTGCTAAAAAACAGGGGGCTGTTGTAGAAGAGCTTCCCCTAACCCCTCCAATGAAGGGGAATAAAAAAGGATGCTATCCGAATGATTAAGGATGGAATCCTTTTTTTTTGTCATTTGCGTAGAGAGGATTATAGCCATTTATGAAGAAAAACATATTTCGCTCCGTTATGGAGCTTTATTCTATGTTATTTGAATTTTTCTACAAAGATTTAACTGCCATGCAGCTATTCAAAAGCGACAGAGTCGCTAAATCTTTGTAGATAGTGATTACAATTATTCAGGAAAAGCTACGTAGTAGCGAAATATTCATTTTTGTAGCGAGTTTGATTATTTCATAATAAAAGTGTGGTTTGAATAAATTAATTGAATTAGGCTCTTTATAAATACAATATAAATGACTAAATTCAGGAAAAAATTATTAGCAATGGAGAACAAATTCAAAAGCCTGACTATTTTTGAGTTCCAGGAGCGTTTCCCTGACGAGGATTCCTGTTATGTCTATTTGAGTGAATTGAAATGGGGAAATGGTTTTATATGCCCCATCTGTGGA
>JBGSRA010000148.1:0-44406 GCA_041737765.1 Draconibacterium sp.
TTTTTCAAGTGCAACCCTGTAAATCAGATCCGATTCTGTCCACGATTCATCGTAACTTTTTTCGTACTTTATAAAGAAAAAAATCAGCATAAACGAAGCCATTCCAAGGGTAAGTACGATTACACTTAACAGGCTCGAAAGCTTCTGCTTTTGCAGTGATCGGAATATGATCTTCAGGTTTGTTGAATTCATTAATTATTGTGTTTAAATTCTACTTTTATTCGTATCTCAACGCTTCCACCGGGTTTCTTGTAGCAGCCCGCCAATTTGTTAGTTCTTTTACACCCTTAAACTCCTCGAATGCGCTACATCTTTTTTATAGTGATCTCTGTTTTTATTCCACCATTTTGCATTTCTTGTTTCAACTGCTGAATTCTTTCCTCAGAAACATTTTGATACACATAAATACGGGCAGAATAATTTGTTCCAACTGTCTTTAACCAATTCTCAACATATTTTGAAACTTCATTTAACGGGATCGGTTCGCTTAATACGTTTTGAATTTCTTTCGGATAAAGATGCAACAGACATAAAGGGAGTGATGGTTTTTTATATACATATTCACTGACTTCTGTTATTTTGATTCCAAGCTCTAAAAATACATCCATTACTGATTTTACCTGTTCCTTTGTTATTCCTTCTGCATATTGAATCGAAACAGTGAGGTCATCTTTATAAAGTATAAGGTCTTTTTCAGCCTTTTTTCTAATTTCTTCAAGATCGGGACCATTCTTGTCTGGTTTTAAAAGAAGGCTTATCGATTTAAGTCCCACATTGCTTTTTACACTTGCTGTACGAACATTATTTTGAAACAGTAAATATTCTATATTCTTCTGTTCTGACCGGGAAATATCTTCATAAGTTACGTGTGCTCGGTAAAATCCTTTGCTTCTTCGGTTTTTGTTGAATTGGTCTAATTCTTCGTTCCAATATTTCAGATTTTCTTCGAATTCTTTATACGAATTAAATTTGTGATTTTCAACAATTACAATCCCATTGCCTTTGAACGTTATTTTAAATGGATCAGGTTTTGAAGGTTTTCTGTCAAAAGGCAACCAAACACTTGGTGTCGGGGATTTTGGGAATTCATAGAAAAACCAAACAGGAATGGCTTCGTTTATTGCTGATTGTTTTTCTTCATCCAAATCAAAATAATCTTTCCCGAATAAACTTTGGGCTTTTTCTTTTCTCACTTCCAAACAAGCCTCTCCAATACTTCTTAAAGTAAAATTTACCATTTCGTTGGAAGAAGCCAAATCGTGCCTGTAAGTAATAATTCCTTTCGAAACTTTCATTTTACCAATAACAGGAATTTCATTCTCAATGTATTCCGGCCCTTTCTTTCCGTCTGGATTTTTCCCGTTCAAATAATTTTTCACAATTTGTTTTACTTCCTTTCCTTCCTGAAGCTGATTTTCTATCAGAAACTCATAGTGCTGATTCATTAAAATCTCTAAAACATTGTTTTGTTTTTGGGAAGCATTACCTGAATCAAACGCTGGTTGAAAAAACCCTTTTCCAATATTTTCGGAAGTCCACAACGCGAGCCACTCTTCATCCCTGTTCTCCTGGTATTTTGCCTGAATAGAATCATTGGTTTTTATTATTAATTCAGATTGTGCAAAAGCCTGAATCGCTGCAAAAACAAATGGCACAAGTAAAACCAATTTATATTTCCCCCATTTTTTAGTTTTCATTTTTGACATCATGTTTAATTGTTTTCAAATTGATTACTTGAGAAATTGGTTGCTATGGTAAATAGTTTTTCAGTTTGAACCCATTAATGCTTTGAATTTCATGATTTTGTCTTGTCTTTAAGTCCTTTCGGGGGTTGGGGGCTTTTAAAGTACTTCCACCATCCTCTCATTCACATTTTCGGTCAAAACTTCACCATCGAACAGGTTGATAATTCGGTGAGCAAATCCTGCGTCGTGCATTGAGTGGGTAACCATGATGATTGTTGTTCCTTCTTTGTTTAATTCTGTTAAAAGATTCATGACTTCGAGGCCGTTTTTTGAATCGAGGTTACCGGTTGGTTCATCGGCAAGAATCAGTTTCGGATTGGCAACCACTGCCCGTGCAATGGCCACACGCTGCTGCTGTCCGCCTGAAAGTTGCTGTGGAAAATGTTTGGCGCGATGTCCGATTTTCATGCGTTCCAAAACTGCATTTACAATTTCCTTGCGTTCTCCGGTTTTCTTTTTCAGGTAAATCAACGGCAGTTCCACATTTTCGAAAACTGTGAGTTCGTCAATAAGGTTAAAACTCTGGAAAACAAACCCGATGTTTCCTTTCCGCATTTGGGTTCGTTGTCGTTCCTTATAACTACCTACTTCGGTATTGTCGAAAAAATATTTGCCACCGCTCGGATTATCGAGTAACCCGATAATATTGAGCAATGTGGATTTTCCGCAACCCGACGGACCCATTATCGCTACAAATTCGCCTTTTTTAACTTCCACCGAAACATGGTTCAGTGCAAAAGTTTCAACTTCCTCAGTCCGGAAGATTTTTGTAAGTTTTTCAGTCTTAATCATAGTTGTAAAATGCTTAGAGCAAAGCGCAAAGGGCAAAGAGCCATTTGCACCTCACTATCAATTAATATTTTTTATTACTGTTTTTCTGAAATTGGTAATTTTTCTGCTTAACGAATCCAGTCCATCTAAAATCTTGCTCAATTCTTCCTCCTGAATGAAGTTTCTTCTAAATGCTACATACGAGATATTTGCAGTTTCAAAAACTGATCTTCTTGCTATGTTGAGAAAATTGGCAAAATCTTTATCAGAGAAAGAACCAGAACCTTCAGCAATGTTGTTTGAAATGCTCAGGGATGCACTACTTAATTGTTCAGCTACCCTGTAACTTTTTGAATCACTCAATTTGTCAGCTAAATCAAATAATTTGTCATTTATTTCAATTGACTCCTTCCAAATGTATAATTCCATAAATCTAAATAGTGCCATAACTTTTGTTTTTTTGCTTAGGGCAAGGAGCAAAGTGCCAAGAGAAAAAGCAGATTCCTCAAATACCCTATTTGTTAATATTAAAATTCAACTATATTATTTGTTACATACTTTTCTTTTCTTTTCTCTCTGCTCTCTGCTCTTTGCTCCTTGCCCTTTGCTCTCCGCCCTCAGCGCAGTATCAGTTTCTCATTATCCCCAAACAAATCGTACCCCGAGGTTATCACTTTTTCACCTTTTTCAAGTCCTTCAAGTACTTCGTAATATTTTGGGTTTTTGCGGCCAATTTTAATGGTGCGTTTGGTGGCAAAATCACCGGAAGGATCAACCACATAAATCCATTGTCCGCCAGTACTGTTGAAAAATCCGCCAAGATCAACCAGCAACGATTTTTGAGGTTCTCCCAGTTGCAGGTTGATGTAATAGGTTTGTCCTGCCCGGATATTCTCCGGACGCTCGTCAGTAAAAACAAGGTCGATTTCAAATTGTGAGCTCCTCACTTCGGGATAAACTTTTTTAACTGTGAGGTTATACAGGTTATTCTGTCTTTCGAAAGTTGCAGCCAAATCGCGGCGCACGCGGTCGATATAATGTTCATCAATAAGTGCGTTAATTTTATAATCGGTAAGCACGTTGATTTGTCCGATTCTGGCCCCGGGAGAAATACTTTGGCCAATTTCGGCATCCAGCATTCCCAACTGGCCGTCAACAGGCGCTTTTACTTTCAGGTCTTCAAGCCGTTCGTAAATCAGGGCGAGTGTTTTTTCCATTTTTTTAAGTTCCTGGTCCAACTGAATCATTTCGGTTGCTAGAATCAAAGAATCATTTTTTGCCCTTAACTGGTTGATTTCGAAAAGCTCAACAGAATGTTCGTAATTTTCTTTTGCCTCAAGATAAACATCACGCGAAACCAGGTCTTTGTCGAACAGTGTTTTTTGCTGCTCGTAGTACCGTTTGTTTTTAATGATGTCATATTTTGAATCGAGCACTCTTTGCTGCGAAACCAACCGCTGCGACTCGAAATTGATGCGTGTTTGCCGAAGCATATTTTGCTTTTGTGCCAGGTTCGATTCGCTGTTCATGATGTTTTCGTAAAGCGAACGGTTCTCCAATTCAAGGATTATATCACCTTTTTTTACCATTGCACCTTCCTCGATCAAACGTTCTTTAACGCGACCGCCCTCTTCGGCATCGAGGTAAATAATCGAAATAGGTTCCACTGTCCCGTTGGTTCTGATAAAATCGTCGAAATCGCTAAACTGCACTTCGCTGATGGTTATTTTTTCGTTTTCAACACGAACCGATGAAACATTTGAACTCTGAATCATTTTGAACAAAAGAAACAAAACAATCAATCCGGAAACAACTATGATAATATGCTTCGGGCGAATGCCTTTTTTCTTTTCTATTTTTCTGTCCATTCCCATATAAAGTGGTTTTAATATTCGTTTTTTATAATGATGTATTGAATAACCGTCAATTCAATACCAAAAAAATGCCATGTTTTTTATGTATCAGTAAATCAGAATTATAAACCTGTTTTTCATTAAAATATAAATCTTGTCTGTAAAAATATTTGACAAATTGTGTAAAAATATTTGACACTTGGTTTGAATTGAATTGGCTCATGACTAACTTTGAAAATAATCAAATTAGAAGAAAATGTGGCTAAAGCCAGGAATCAATGTTTAATTCAAATCCGTTGGCTGAAGCCAACGGCAATAAGGAAAAGAAGAAGAAAAGAAAGTTGTAATGGAGAGTATTTATTGCCGTCGGTTTCAACCGACGGATCAAGTAAACTGACCGAAGAACTGGCTTTAGCCATATACTATTGAATACTATTATGACCAAAGGAAAACTACTCATAGTTGATGACAACAAAAGTATTTTGAGTGCGCTCGAGATATTACTTCAGGATGAATTTGAAGAAGTTAAAACCATTGCCAATCCCAACCAACTGCCATCGTTAATTGAATCGAACGAGTTTGACCTGGTATTACTCGATATGAATTTTTCTGCCGGTGTGAATACCGGAAACGAAGGTCTGTTCTGGCTTTCACGAATCCGGGAAATCAGACCCGACCTTGAAGTTGTACTTTTTACTGCTTACGGCGATGTTGAACTTGCAGTAAAAGCGTTAAAACAGGGCGCTGCTGATTTTGTAATGAAACCATGGGACAACGAAAAACTCAAGGCTACTTTACGAAACGTGTTCAAATTGCAGCAATCGAAAAAAGAGATAAAAAATCTGAAACGCCGCGAAAATGCATTAAAAACCGAAATCAATCGCGACAATTACTTTATTGTTGCACAATCGCCGCAAATGCGCGAGGTTTTAAGCCTTGTTCGAAAAGTGGCAAAAACGGATGCCAATGTTTTAATAACCGGCGACAACGGAACGGGTAAAGAATTAATTGCCCGCGAATTGCACCGTCTGTCAAAACGGGCTGAAGAAATTCTGGTAAGTGTTGACATGGGTGCAATCAGCGAAACCCTTTTTGAAAGTGAATTATTCGGACATAAAAAGGGTGCGTTTACCGATGCCCGCGAAGACCGAACCGGTAAAATTGAAAATGCAAACAATGGCACTCTTTTCCTCGACGAAATTGGCAATCTCCCCTTTCATCTTCAGCCAAAACTTTTATCGGTATTACAAAACCGCGAGGTTGTTCCAATTGGAAGTAACAAACCTGTACCTGTTGATATTCGTCTGATTTGCGCTACCAACCGGAACACGGATAAAATGGTCGCCGAAGGTGTTTTCAGGCAGGATTTGCTTTACCGTATCAATACAATTCATATCGAAATTCCACCTTTACGCGAACGAAAAGAGGATATTCTGGCTGTTTCCGAATATTTCCTGAAAATTTACTGTAACAAATACCGCAAACAGGAAATGGTAATCAGCAATGCCGGAATGCAGAAACTTACCAGTTACCAGTGGCCCGGAAATGTACGCGAATTGCAGCATGCCATTGAAAAAGCAGTAATTCTTTCCGATAAAAAAGAGCTGACTCCTGACGATTTCTTTTTTAAACCTGTAATGCCCGGAATGAACGATTTTATTGAAGGTACCATCGATGAAATGGAGCAAAAAATGATTTTGAAAGTGATACAAAAATGCGGATCAAATCTTTCCGCAGCGGCCGAACAACTGGGAATTACCAGGCAAACGCTTTACAATAAAATGAAAAAATATAATCTTTAAAATTCAAAATGGCTAGCAACAATTTTTACCGGAATATCATTTTCAGATCCTGCCTTTTAGCGTTGACAGCATTGTTGATGGGTTGGTTATTTTTCGATAAAAACAGCCTGATTCCGGGAATTTTTGCAGCACTGATTTTTATATTTCAAGTGGTGGAATTGATTCATTTTTTAAACCGGACAAATACAAAAATCGCCTTCTTTTTTGATGCCATCCGAAACGATGATTCAACCTTGAATTTTCCTGAAAAAACAGGAAATAAATCCCTCAACGAATTAAATAGCAGTTTAAACAAGGTAAACGAGTTAATCAAAAACATCAAATTCGAACTGCAGGAGCAGGAACAGTATTTTAAAACAATTTTGGAACAGGTTTCTATTGGAATTATTTCGTTTAACGAAAATGGCAATATTTATCTCTCGAATACGGCAGCCCGCAATTTGCTGGGTCACGAGCACCTCACGCACATCAACCAAATCGCGCAAATCGACAGAAAATTATATGCAGCAATAAAAGAACTTCAACCTGGCGACAGAAAACTGGTAAGTTTTAACAGTAAAACGGGCATTGTTCAACTGTCCTTAAAATCGACACTTTTTAAAACAGCCCAGGATACGTTTCAACTGGTTGCAATCCAGGATATAAAAACCGAGTTGGAAACTCAGGAACTCGAATCGTGGATTAAACTTATCAGGGTTTTGACACACGAAATAATGAATACGGTTGCCCCGATTACTTCCTTATCACAAACAATCCTGGAGTATTTCAAGAACCTCGATGGACAAATGCCTTCAGAAAAAATAATCAGCAACACAATTAAAGGACTCGAAGTAATAAACGAACGCGGAACAGGATTAATCGGATTTGTTGAAACTTACCGCAAACTGACCCGTATTCCGCAGCCCGATAAAAAACCGGTGATTGTTGCACATCTTATTGAAAACACGGTAACACTAATAAAATCGGAACCGGCTAACGAACATATTCAGATTATGTGGGAAGTAAAACCAATGGATTTGGAAATTGTGGCTGATAAAAAACAGGTTGCTCAGGTACTCATCAATCTTTTAAAAAATTCGGTGGAAGCGCTGAAAAATCAGGACGGAGGTAAAATTGTACTTAAAGGTGAAATAAATCAGAATGACAGGATTTTAATCTCGGTAACCGATAACGGGCCGGGAATACCGGAAGATTTGATGGACAAGATTTTTATTCCTTTTTTCACTACAAAAGAGAATGGTTCGGGAATTGGATTGAGTTTATCAAGACAAATCATGCAAATGCACGGAGGCAGTTTAAAAGTAGATTCTAAACCGAAAAAAACCATGTTTACCATTGAATTCTGAGGAATTAAGTTTTAAAAATTTCTCGCAAATCTGATGATTATTAAAATCTGAAAAAATTAAAGTTGCTGATGTTCAACTTTTGAATTATCCTTGTATCCTGTTTTAAGCAGACAATTCAGAACAATGAACCTTGACGAACCCAATTTTGTTTCATTGGGTCAAAACTTTATTTATTATGAAAGAAGTAGAGGAGTTAAACGATTTTTGTACTCACTCCATGATTGGCGGTTTAGGAATTGTATTTATCAATATTCAATCAGATAGCATTCATGCCACGATGCCGGTGAACAGTAAAACGTGTCAGCCAAACGGATGGCTGCATGGCGGAGCTTCACTGGCTTTTGCAGAAACACTGGCTGGTGCCGGCTCTTATCTTTTAATCGATCGCGACCGGTTTAATGTTTTCGGGCTTCAGGTTTCGGGCAACCACATTTCATCGGTTAAACAGGGTGTTTTAAAAGGTAATGCCCAACTTGTTCATAAAGGAAAAACCACACATGTTTGGGAAGTAAAAATATCAGGCGATAATGATAAACTTATTTCATTGGTTAGGGTTACTAATATTATAACTGAAAAAAAAGAGAAGTAAAATTGATGAGTCAGACAGAAATATCAGTTAAATCAATTGGCGAAACAATTTCGGTATGTTTGAATAATAACCTGACTTTTGCAGCTTACCGATTGCCCAACCAAACCGATCAGATGCTGATTGTGCAGAAAAAACAAGGTGTGGAAGAGGTTACCAATCTGTCGGAAATTAGCAGTATGAAAGGATTTCTGGTTGCCCCGTTTTTGAAATCGGATAAAAATCACATGTTCATTATCAATCCCGATTTTTATATTAAGGGCGAAATTTCCGGGGAACAATTTGATAGAATAAGCGAAATAAAACATCCTGCTCAAAATAGCAAAACGCAGCCACTTCCTTATGAAGTTTCAAAAAGCGAATATTTGCAACAGATTGAGGAGATTATCAGTGTTATTAAAACAAAAAAAATTCAAAAGGCGGTTTTAAGTCGTGTGAAACTGGTAAACAGCATAAACGAAAAATTGTTGTCCGGCGTATTTCTGAAACTTTGCGATTTATTTCCCCGCGCATTTGTGTATGTTTTTAAAACCGGTATTCACTTTTGGATGGGAGCAACACCCGAACCGTTTGCATTTCTGAATAACAATGTTTTTCAAACTTCATCGGTTGCCGGAACAAAGGAAAACAACGAAAAATTCCTTGGTATTGAAAATTGGGGAATTAAGGAAAAACAGGAACAAAATTTTGTATCCGACCACATTGACAAAGTTTTGCAGACAAATCACTGGGACAATATTGTTCAACATGGTCCATATGTTGAGAAGGCCGGAAACCTGATGCATTTACGCACCGATTTTACATCTACCGCCAATGTAGTAAACGGTAATGTGGGTAATTTAATTAACAACCTGCACCCAACTCCGGCAATTTGTGGTTCTCCAACCCGGGAAGCGCTCGGAGTTATTTTTTCTGCCGAGAAACATGACAGGGAATATTACGGCGGATTTCTCGGTCCCGTTGGTATGGAAAATCCATTGATGCTGTTTGTTAATTTGCGGTGCATGCAAATAGTAGGTTCTCAACTTATTTTATATTCGGGCGGAGGAATTACCATCGACTCAAATCCGGTTGACGAATGGTATGAAACCGAAATTAAAGCCGGAACCCTGCTTTCGGTAATTAAAAATATTTCTTAGCGTGAAGGTTCATCAGCTTCAACATATTACGGATATGCCGGAAATCCTTTATGCACATGGTGTCAGGGATGTGGTAATATCGCCCGGTTCGCGAAATGCTCCGTTGATAAAAGCTTTTTATAAACGTTTTGGCGATGGCTGTAAAAGTTTGGTTGATGAGCGAAGCGCGGCTTATTTTGCTTTGGGAAAGTCGCTTGCAACAAAAAAACCGACAGTGCTTATTTGCACTTCCGGAACCGCTGTTCTAAATTACGCCCCGGCAATTGCAGAAGCATTTTACCAACAAGTTCCACTTTTGGTAATAACAGCCGACCGATCGGCGGAATGGATCGGACAACTTGATAACCAGGCCATTCAGCAAAACAAAATTTTCGGAAACAATATAAAAGCCAGCTATTCGCTGCCTGTTACAATTTCCCACATTGATGAACTTTGGTTTGCCCACCGGTTGATAAATGAAGCCTTTCATAAATCGGTTTCTGAAAATCCCGGACCAGTTCATATCAATGTTCCATTGCGGGAACCACTTTATGAAACTTTACCGGAAGTTTCTCAAAATTTGCAGGTGATTCGAAAGGAAGAAACGGAAAGCACTCTTTCAATAAACAGCACTTTACTGACTGACTGGGAAAAAGCAAAATCAATTCTGATTGTTTGCGGACAACTTCTTCCCGATGAAAAATTGAAGGAAATAATTCAAAGATTGTCCGGCGATTCAAGAGTTGTTGTGGTGGCCGAACCAATTTCGAATGTGCATTTTACGGGAACAATTAATAATCCGGAGGTAACATTCTGCAGCAAAATAAACTACCCGGAAATGGCGATTCCTGAACTGGTAATTTACATTGGCGGTCAGGTTGTTTCCAAAAAAATCAAACTGTTTCTTCGCGGATTGCAAAATTCAACATTCTGCCGCATTTCAACTGATGAGCAGATTATCGATACTTTTCAAAATATAAATGCTTTTATTCATGCTGAACCTCATTCAGTATTAACAGAATTGAAAGTTAATTCCGAGGTGGAGAAGGGCATTTTTCGGATTTTTTGGGAAAATGAAAGCAGGAAAGCCGAAAAATTATCAGGCAAATACATCGATAAAACCGCGTTTTCTGATTTGTTGGTTTTTAAGGAGATTTCAGTGCTGCTTCCAAACAACACAATTGTTTTTGCGGGCAACAGCAGTGTAGTCAGGTATCTTTTTTATTTTGATCAAAAAAACAGAAAATACTATTCCAACCGGGGAGTTTCGGGAATCGATGGTTGTCTTTCAACCGCTGTCGGACTGGCCTCCAAAACAGATGAGCCGGTTTACGCAATCGTTGGTGATCTGGCTTTTGCTTATGATTCAAATGCATTGTGGAACCGCGAACTTCCCCAAAACCTGAAAATTATCTTGGTCAATAATGAAGGAGGCGGAATTTTTCATTTGCTGAAAGGACCTTCAGAAACTGAAGATTTTATACCATTTGTGAATGCTCATCATCCCATCGATTTCAAAAAATTAACCGAAGCTTTTGGTGTGAAGTACAATTTATGTTCGTCGGAAAATGAACTTTCGGAGTCAATTAAAAATATGGTTTTGCAAAATGAAAGTGCCGAAGTTTTGGAAATCAGGACTCCAAATCATGGAGAGCCGCAGATTACAAAAGATTTTTTCAAATTTTTAAATAACAATTATGACACGGAACTGGGAAACGATTAAGGAATACAAGGAAATAAAATTTGAATTTTTTGAAGGGATTGGTAAAATTACCATCAACCGGCCTCGTTACCGCAATGCTTTTACGCCCGACACCACCCTTGAAATGTGCGATGCAATGGTTCATTGCCGCGAAAACCAGGATATTTCGGTGGTGATTTTAACAGGAGAAGGCGACAAGGCATTTTGCAGCGGCGGCGACCAGAATGTAAAAAGTTTTGCCGGGTACATTGGCAGCGATGGAATTCCGAGGTTGAATATTCTGGATTTGCAGAAACAAATCCGTTCGATTCCAAAACCGGTAATTGCCATGGTAAACGGTTATGCGATTGGTGGAGGCCATGTTTTGCATGTGGTTTGTGATTTAAGTATCGCATCCGAAAATGCAATTTTCGGTCAAACCGGGCCAAAAGTTGGCAGCTTCGATGCAGGTTTTGGTTCATCTTACCTGGCACGGGTAGTTGGACAAAAAAAGGCCCGTGAAATATGGTTTCTTTGCGAACAATATTCAGCAGCCGAAGCTTTGGAAATGGGACTGGTAAACAAAGTTGTGCCATTAGAAAAACTGGAGGATACAACGGTTGAATGGTGCCAGAAAATTATGCAGCACAGTCCGCTGGCACTTCGTATGATAAAAGCCGGGTTAAACGCCGAACTTGACGGGCAGGCCGGAATACAGGAACTGGCCGGAAATGCAACCATGTTGTACTACATGACTGAAGAGGCGCAGGAAGGCAAAAAAGCGTTTCTTGAAAAACGAAAACCCGATTTCAAAAAATATCCAAAATTTCCTTAATTTAAACGATGAGCAAATTGTTGGTTTGGATTGAAGCTTTCAGGTTGCGGACATTGCCTTTGGCATTGTCGAGCGCCGTTTTGGGCAGTTTCCTGGCTTATGCCGATGGACAGTTCAATCCAACAGTATTCGCACTTGCAATTTCAACTACAGTTTTGTTACAGATACTATCGAACCTGGCAAATGATTTTGGCGACTCCATGCACGGAACCGATAATAAGAACCGGTTGGGCCCGGTACGCACCGTACAATCTGGTAAAATTTCGAAATCTGAAATGAAAATACTGATTGTTGTATTTGTTATACTTTCCTTTTTTTCGGGTGGATTGCTCATTTTTAAAGGGATAAAAAGCACAAATATTGGATTGATTATTTTGTTTTTCATCCTGGGAATAGCAAGCATTGCCGCGGCCATAAAATATACAGTCGGGAAAAATCCATACGGTTATTCGGGTTTTGGCGACTTGTTTGTTTTTATTTTTTTCGGTTTGATTGGCGTTTGCGGAACCTATTTTTTACATACAAATCAGTTTCATTTTATGCAGCTACTTCCCGCAGCTTCCATCGGGTTTCTCAGCACTGGCGTACTGAACCTGAATAACATGCGCGACATAGAAAATGATGCCGCCAGCGGAAAACGAACTCTGGTCGTCAGAATAGGCTCGGGAAATGCTAAACTTTATCATACTGCACTGATTGTTTTGTCGCTGGTTTTATCGGTAATTTATGTTGTTGAAACCTGGCAATCGGTTTACCAGCTGATGTTTCTGTTGTCGGTTTTTCCGCTCGGATTTCATCTGTACGAGGTATTTAAAAACCACGTGCCTCAAAAACTAAACAACCAGTTAAAAGTTCTGGCGCTTACTACTTTTTTCTTTTCCATAACCTATTCACTTGGTATTTTTTTAGGATAATGATAACCGCATCATTTTCAAAACGAACATTGATTTTTAAGCAGCCTGCCGGAACTTCGCGGGGAATACTAACCAAAAAAGATGTGTTTTTTCTGATATTGAATGAAACGGAAAATCCCTCAAAAAAGGGAATCGGTGAGATTGCTCCCATTCCCGGATTAAGTCAGGATGCAGTGCCTGAGCTTGAAGAAAAAATAGGAATTCTTGTTCAGAAAATAAATCATAAAGAAGAAATAGGGGAAAGTGAATTTACAGGATTTCCGGCAGTTAAATTTGGTTACGAAACTGCCATGACCGGGTTAAACAACGAATCGCCGGTTTTACTTTTTCCTTCGGAATTTACAAGTGGAAAAACTGGAATCCCGATAAACGGATTGATTTGGATGGGCAGCAAAGAATTTATGCTTCAGCAGGTTTCACAGAAAATTGCTGAAGGTTTTACCTGTCTGAAATTAAAAATCGGGGCGATTGATTTTCAAGCCGAAACTGAAATTCTTCGTTCAATCCGAAATCGTTTTCCTGCATCTCAACTAGAAATCAGGGTGGATGCAAACGGCGCTTTTTCACCCGAAAATGCATTGGAAAAACTGGAACAACTCGCAAAATTTGATTTGCATTCCATTGAACAACCCATCAAACAAGGACAGTTTTCAGAAATGAAAAAATTGAGCGAAAATTCGCCAGTACCAATTGCGCTCGACGAGGAATTAATTGGAATTTCCATAAAAAATGAAGGGAAAAATTTACTCGAATCAATTTGCCCACAATACATTATTTTAAAACCTACTTTAATTGGTGGAATAAAAGCTGCTGAAGACTGGATTTCGCTGGCAGAAAAGCGCGGAATTGGCTGGTGGGTTACGTCGGCGCTGGAATCGAATATCGGATTGAATGTCATTTCGCAGTGGGTTGCTTCCTTAAAAACAACGAATTTTCAGGGGCTTGGAACCGGTGCTTTGTTTGAGAATAATGTGGGAAGTCCGTTGTATGTTTCAAAAGGTTTTCTGTGGTATGATACGGGAAAAGAATGGGATTTAAAATTGATTTGATTATGAATTTCTGTTTTTAGTTAAAACGGAGGTTGTATATTTCGCTACTACATAGCTTTTTAGATTTTATGCAACCAATTGACTACAAATATTTCGCTGCGATGTAGCTTTAAAAGCGACAGCGTCGCGAAAAATTTGTAGATAGTAAAACGCAGTTGAGGATTAAGCTCCAGAGGAGCGAAATATTTATAGAAATCACATTAGTATAGGATTTTCCAAAATTTAAAAATTTGCAGGACACCAATGATTATAAATCAGGAAATAAAAGGATTAACATTAAACGGAAGATTTTTCCTGCCTAATGAATTAGAGGAATTCTGTCGTGACATAATTTATGAGAACAAAAGTCCTGAATGGAAGCTGGATGTTTACCGATTTATCCTCGATTTTATAAGTGATTCAGAATATATTTCTCAACAAACTTCGGGTTCAACCGGTGCTCCTAAAACCATTCAGCTCTCAAAACAGGCATTGCTGAAATCCGCCGAAAACACCATTGAATTTTTTAACCTCAGGAAAAATCAAACCGCTGTTCTTTGTCTGCCCGTAAAATACATTGCAGGAAAAATGATGATTGTACGCGCTTTTCAGGCAAAAATGAACCTGATTTTGATTGAGCCAGCCAGTTTGCCTGATTTTTCAGACCTTGGAAAAATTGACTTTTGTGCAATGGTTCCCATGCAGGCCGCGAAATTGCTGGAGCAGAACAAGTGGCCGGATATAAAAACACTCATTCTTGGCGGAGCGGAAACAAATCCGGTACTGACAGATAAACTTCAGGCGGTCGAAACTACTGTTTTCGAAACCTACGGAATGGCTGAAACCTGCTCGCATATTGCTTTAAAAAGAATAAACGGGAAATTTCCACAATCAGTTTTTACTGCGCTTCCCGGGATCAGTTTGTCAACTGATGAAAGAGAATGCCTGGTTATTGATGCATCGTACCTTCCGGAAAAAATATTAACCGGTGATCGGGTCGAAATGGTGGCACAAAATCAGTTTAAGTGGCTCGGACGCATTGATAATCTGATTAATTCAGGAGGAATAAAAATTCAACCTGAAATTCTGGAAAAAAAAATAACGGAGATTCTTAAAAAAACTTGTGTAATATTGGGTAAACCAGATGAAATGCTTGGACAAAAAGTAGTACTGATTATTGAAACTATGGTACCTGATGATCCAAATCAGATTTTGGCAAAACTTGCTCCATTCATCGATAAAAAAATGTTACCTAAAACAATTCATTTTTTAAATGAGTTTCCGCGAAATAAATCATTTAAGATTGATCGGGCGGCTTTAAATCGGGTGATTTAGTGCGTTGGGTGTAGAGGATTCCGATCCGCCGTTGAAAAGATACGGATCGGAATCCGCATCAACCAAATCCAGACCTTTAAAAGTTTGTGTTTCATTTCTTTTGAAAAAATAACTCGTCTTTTCAGCTTTCACATCGAAAGTAAAAATCTCAATATTTTTGATTTTGTAAAAAACCGAAAGTAATCCAATATCGCCTGCACAAAACAGGCTGTGTGCACTCATTACAAAAATAAGAAAATAAAAAACGGGTTGGTCGAACAGAAAAATTATTCCAATTAATGTAACCAGTTTTACAACAAACAAAGGTGTTAGCGCAATAAATGCAAACTGTTTGCGATTAATAACAAACTGGTCGGCTTCGGCATAAAAAATAAACTTCTTTAGATAACCGCCATAAGTAACCCGTTTTGCACCGGCTAGTTTCAGTGCAATTCCGTGTAAAAGTTCATGAATAACAATCAAAACCGAAAAACAAAAAACCAGGGCTGCCAGCGAAAAATACAGTTGAACAGGCGATCCCTGAAATGCAAGCACAATTGAACGGGTAAAAAAGAACATCCCTGTTGCAATCATCAAAATCTGGTAAATCATATAAATCTTAATGATTTTACCATTATTAGCCAATTGGTCAATTACAAACTCTTTAATTTGATGATGGTTGAGTTGAGCCAATAATTCATAATCGCCTGAATTACGTAAACTGTCGATAGTGGGATTTGCCATAATTACCGCGATATGATCAATTTAAACACATCGCCAATATTAAACAGTCGCAATAAAAATGCCGATAAAACAGAGGCTACTATTAAAAACAGGTATCCGGCAAACCAGTTGGCAAAATATTGCGAAACGATTGCAAAAACCACGGTAACACTTGCAAAAGCCAGCAGTTTTATAAGAAACAGGTAATTTGGTTTCAGTTTAAAAACCATTGTAACCAGAATAACCTGTGCAATGGCAGTTATAATTTGGGTAATCAAACTGGCATATGCCGAGCCAAAAGCCTGGTAACGCGGAATTAAATAAAGGTTGAGTGAAACGTTGATTAACATACCAGTAAATGCCATCCAGTTCAGTTGTTTCATGCTGCCGTTTGCGGTTAGCAGTGTGCCAAAAACATAGGTAGTGGCAATTCCAATAAAACCAGTCATCAGTATTCCAAGCAGTTCCGATGAATGTTCGGTATTTGAATGGTACAGTACTTCCATTATTTCGCGGTCGTAGAAAATGCTTGAAACAGCTACTACTACTGCGGTTATAAACAAAAACGTAAACGATAGTTTTATCATTTGTTCAACCGGTTCGCGTTGTTTTATCATTTTTGCAAAAATGGGTAACAACAAACCTGCAACCATTACTCCAAACATCGAAACAGCATCAAGTAAACGGAAAGCCTGTGCGTAAATTCCGGCTTGTTGTTGTCCAAGCGGCTCGGGTAACAATCGTTCGAGCATCACACCGTCAATCCGGTTATAAAACGACATCAGTAAAATCAACAAAGCATAAGGATATGATTTTCGTAAAAAAACAGTAAAGAATTTCGGGTTAAATCGAATACTTATTTTACCAGATTTTTTTAGTACGATAATAAAAGTGATTATTGCTGTGAGTAAATATGCCACAGTTTGCGCATAAACAAACCACTCGATAGTAAATAACGACCGGAAATATCCGGAAAACAGCAAAACACTGCAAATCGCAATCATCAGACTGCGATCGAGAACGGATAAAATACTGTCGGTTCGGAAAAGATGTAAACCACTGATATTTGAACGCAGATAAAGTGTAAACGAAATGAGAAACTGGTTAAAAATCAGAAAGAAAAGCAGGTGCATCTGAACTTTTCCCCAACCGATAATGGTAGCAACAATTATACTGAATACGGCATAAACTATGGCGAGCATAAATTTCAGCCCAACAATGTTCGACAAATGCTTTTTCAGTAAAAAATTGTGTTGGGCAATATTTTTATTGTTGAAATTGGTAATTCCAACATCGAGCAAAATATTTAGCAGCAACGAAAAGTTGAAAAGAGCGAAATACATCCCATAACTTTCGTCGCCAACCATATTTTGAACGGTGCGGTCGATACCCAAAATCCAAAAAGGTTTTATTAACAGATTGAGGGAAAGCAGTAAAATCAGATTGGTAACAAATTTGCGTTTCAAAGTTATGGTTCAATCAGTTAATACTTGCGGTAAAAAAAAGAAATTATGCTTTTCGATAGGTGCTTTTTCGAAAGACAGTAACTCATTTTTATGAAGTATAAACGCAGAATATTTCAGGTTATTTAAAAAATCGATACATTTTTTTCTGTTTTCGTTTTCCCAAAGTTCGCAGTAAATAACCGGCTGATTATCAGCAATAAGTCTTTCGGCTCCTTTTAAAACGAAATACTCAAAATTCTCTACATCCATTTTCATAGCCGTAATTCGTTTCCCCGGTTGATCGATTTCGGTGAAACTGTCGAGGCAAATTACCGGAACCTTGTATTTCATTCCATCATTAAAATCTTTATTGTCTTCGTGAATCACATGGCTCAATCCGTGCATCGGAACATTGTTGATTACAGGCATAACCATTTCGAGGGTTCCCGGTTTATCGCCCACTGCTACCTGAAACTCTTTGATATTGCTAAGGTTGAATCGTTTTTTTATTCGTTTCAAAGTATCCATATTTAATGTCAGCGGTTCGAACGAAAAAATGGTACTATTCGGAAATCTCTTTGACAAATGATAACTTGTTACTCCAATATTGGCGCCTAAATCGAGAATTATGCCTCCATCGGGAAACAACTTCAGAAAATGGAAAAAATCTTTTTCTTTTTTGTCCCATTTTAATTTAACAATTATAAACCGGGCGAAAACGTAAAGGTAGGTTTTCAGTCCGAGTATTTTTTGGAGGATATATTTTACGAAAGTCTTCATTTACTTCTAACTTTGGGGCAAAGATATCAGAAAATAATTTCTATTTTACACCTAAAATTATGAGGATTGCCGTAAATACTCGTTTATTGCAGAAAGGGAAACTCGAAGGAATTGGTTGGTTTACCTATGAAACTTTAATCCGGATGACCAAAAACCATCCGGAACATGAGTTTATTTTCATTTTCGACAGGCCTTTTAATCCGGAATATATTTTTGCTGAAAACGTTACTCCTGTTGTAATTGGACCACAGGCAAGGCACCCTGTTTTATTTTATATCTGGTTCGATTTTCAGATTCCGAAAGTTTTAAAAAAATACAAAGCCGATCTTTTTTTATCGCCCGACGGTTATTTGTCGTTACGAACAAAAGTACCACAGCTTGCAGTAATTCACGATATCAATTTTGTTCACCGGCCCGGTGATTTGCCTTGGTTAATTGCCAAATATTATAACTTCTTTTTTCCAAAATTCGCACGAATTGCCAAACGGATTGCCACAGTTTCATTCTATTCAAAAGAAGACATTGCCAGATCTTTTAAAATCAGTTACGATAAAATTGATGTTGTTTACGACGGTATCAATCAAATATTTGAACCACTTTCGGAACAGGAAAAATCTAAAATCCGCAATATGTTTACTGGTGGTGCCGAGTATTTTTTATTTGTCGGGGCGCTTCATCCGCGTAAAAATGTAAGTGGTTTGCTAAAAGCCTTCGATGCATTTAAGGACGATACATCAAATAATATAAAACTGATGATTGTTGGCAGCGAAATGCATAAAACAGGGGATATTTTTGAAACTTACGAAAATATGCGTTTTAAAAGCGATGTGATTTTTACGGGCAGGGTTTCTACCGACGAGTTACACGATATTTTTGGTGCTGCTCTTGCACTTACTTTTGTGCCGTTTTTTGAAGGTTTTGGAATACCGGTGGTGGAGGCAATGAGTGCAGGTATTCCGGTAATTTGCTCCAATACCACTTCAATTCCCGAAGTTGGCGGAAACGCAGTTGTTTATGCCGATCCTATGAAAATTGATCAGATTACCGATGCCATGATAAAATTGGCAGGCGACAAAGAGTTACGGAAAGAATTGATTGAAAAAGGATTTGAACAAAAAAATAAATTCAGTTGGGACGAGACTGCCCACTTACTGTGGGAAAGCGTGAAAAGAGCGTTGCAGTAAGAAATGCAGTAATGCGGGAATGCTTAAATGTATAAACAGTTTGAGTTTATTTTAAAAACGGAGTTTGAATGAGCCGATTACTGCCATATTTCAAAGAGGGTCTTTTGGAAGCCGGATGCGATGAAGCCGGGCGAGGATGTTTGGCAGGACCGGTGTTCGCTGCAGCAGTAATTTTACCTCCGGGTTTTGATTCCGAACTTTTAAACGATTCAAAACTTCTTACTGAAAAACAACGGTTGGAATTGCGCCCGATTATTGAAAGAGAAGCTGTTGCATGGGCAGTTGAAGCTGTTTCGAATGATGAAATTGATGAGGTTAACATTTTAAATGCTTCTTTTTTGGCAATGAACAGGGCAGTGCAAAAATTAGAAATTCAACCTGAACATTTACTTATTGACGGAAACCGTTTCAGGCCGCTGACCAATTTACCGTTTACCTGCATGATTAAAGGCGACGGGCGTTTTTTTTCCATCGCTGCGGCATCGGTTCTTGCAAAAACTTACCGCGATGATTTTATGAATAAAATGCATGATGAATTTCCGGATTACAAATGGAACAATAACAAAGGTTATCCAACAAGAAAACATCGCGATGCAATCAGAAAATATGGTATAACAAAATACCACCGGAAAACATTCAGGTTATTAAACGAACAACTGGAACTCAACTTTTAGAAAAACAAAAATTTATCAGATGAAGAGGTTTTTAATATTCATTGCAATTTTACTCCCAACATTTGGCATCGGCCAAAACGACACTGTTTATTATTTTGGTGTTAACGGTAAAATCGATAATCCTGTTAAGAAGGAGATTATGAAAAAGTTGGATTACCGGGGCAACAGAAAAATTAAGGTGAAAACTTACAAAGCCACCGAAACCGACTGGCAACTGATTTATACTGAAAAAATAAAGGTGGTGAAAGATTCGGTTTACGAGATTCGGATGAAAGGTGATGAATTTTCGGGAAGGATTACACGGATTTTTGAACCCTCTGGAAATAACAGGTTTAAATTTACCGACAGAATGGGTTCAACTGTTAAACGAACCGGAACTACAAAGCAAAAAGTACCTCTCATTTTTGATGGTGCAGTAACCGAAAATTATAATTCCGGAAAAATAAAATCGGTATCGGAATACAAAGACAATGAATTGATTTCGAACAAAAACTGGCAACAGGATGGTAATCCGCTGGTTGACAATATTTTTTATTCAGTTGATAGCGAACCACGATTCGAACCGGGAATGGCTTTTATTCATCAACAAATCCGGCAGGCGATAAACGATGCCAAATTCGATTTGCTTTCTGTTGAAGGGAAAATGGTGGTAGGATTTGTTATTACGGAAGAAGGAAAAATAGAAGGCATTCAGATTGTAAAAGGCCTCAGTCAAATTCTTAACGGAATTATTGTTGACGCATTTGGAAAAGTAGAAGGAGCCTGGGTTCCAGCCAAATTAAACAATCAAAATGTGAGTTATTTCCAGATGATTCCCATCAATTTCATTTACAACAAATACAATTTCGATTACCTTGAAATGGACAGGGGAATGATGTACTGGGTAATCAACTAATAGATTTTACCCGTACAATTTTTTATTTTTTCATGAAATAAATGGCCATGCCGGAATTTGCCGGAATTTCAAAAGTCAGTTTTGATTTGGTATTTACAACCCTTTTTTCGGTTTTAACTTTTGTCGATTTTTCGGAGTTAGGATCGAAAGAATAAATAGTCGCTTCGTAATCCAATCCTTTCTGCAAAAAAACGGGGTCAATATTTAAAAGTTTATTTTGGGTGGCAGTTAACGAACCCAAAAACCAGTTGTTGCCTGAACGACGCGCAATTGTTGCAAATTCTCCGATTTCACCTTCCAGAATTTTTGTTTCGTCCCAAACCGTTGGCATTTTATTGAAAAACTCAAGTTCGGGTTGAATTTCAATAAAACCTTTGTTGCCGGGGACTCCTCCCAAAACATCGCTTGAATTTTTAGGCCTGTCGTACCAGTATAAAAACTGCCACGGACTATACAACATCACAGCTTTAGCCAGTTGCGAAACATGTCCGCTCATTTTTTCTGTTACCCTTGGTGCGTAATAACAAATGGTATTATCACCGGCTCCGGCAAGCATGCGTGTGAAAAGGGTTTTCAGGGTGTGCTCATTCGACGGGCTTTCCTCATCTCCTCGAATTCCTTCCTGGGTCATTAAATTTGGGTAAGTACGCGAAAATCCTGTTGGCCGGTATTCATCGTGAATATCAACCATTAATTGGTTTTCTGCAGCTTTTTTTACCGCTTCATGCAGCCAGATTGTCCACTCCTGCGAACCAACCTGTACAAAACCATATTTCACTCCCTTTACTCCCCACGATTTGTAAAGTGGCAGAATTTTATCAATCTGTTTTTCAAGTGCACGCCTGTTTACATACAGAATAATTCCAATTCCCTTTGTTTCGGCATATTCAATAACCCTTTGCAAATCAAGCGGGCCGGGCGATCTTTTCGGATCAACGTTAACAGCGGAAGCATCAGAAGCATCTTCATATTCGTGCCCGTACCAACCGGCATCAAATTCAACATACTGCAAACCGTTTTCGGCTGCAAAATCAACACAGGCTAATCCTCCACGGGTTGTTAAAGTAACTTCACGAATCACTTTTCCGGGTTTTATCCACGACACATCTTTTATCGCGCAGGCGTCGTTCAGGTTTTCAATGAAATAGTTTTTTCCGAGTAATTCGTCTGCTGATTTTCCAATCATAATTGTTCTCCAGGGAGTTGTGTATGGCAATGTTACAACTGCCTCACCTTCAAGCGATGCAACCAGCGAATTTTGATTTTCGCCGGCAATGAATTTCATTCGCGCAAAATCAACCAACCGGGCTTCACCCAAAGCAAGCATGAAATTTTTGTCTTCAATTACCAGTGGCCTTTCAACAGGTTTCGAAATAGAATTAACCGGAATTTTCTGAATTTCGGATTGGGCACGTTCGGAAGCCCAGCAGTCAAAATTACCATTCAGTTTAAACTCGGTTAACTCTTTTTTAATGTGAAGTTTTTCATTATTCCCGGTTGAAAGGAAAGTGTAATTGAACGCAATTCCTTCATTATACACTCTGAAAGTAATATCAAATTTCCGTGCAGTTTGACCAGATTCACTTAACTGAATTTTTAACTGGTTATATTGATCTTTTATTTCTGATCGTTCACCATAAACAGGCTTCCAAACCTGGTTGACTTCTGTTTCGGAGAAGGAAATAATTTCAAGATTTTTGCCAAAATCCTGAATTTCCTGCATCTGAAAACCCATTCGCGAATTTTGAATAACGGTTGAATTTTCAATCGAAACCGAATAAAACATGGTTTGCAATTCGTCAATTCCAAATGTTACCTGAATTTTACCATCAGGACTTTGAACATGAATATTTTCTCCTTTTGAATTTAAAAACAGGGAGGTTACAAGCAACATCAGTAATAGGCTTTTCATAATATTCTGGTTTAAATTGAAAAAATATGGAGTAAAAAAAAGGTCTTCAAATATCACAAAAAATACTCATTCAGAGTATCACCAAAAATCTTTTGAGATATTGTGGATAGTAAGAAAACTGCGTTAAAAGCAAATTAAAATGCAGTAGTATTTTATGAATTTTTTAATGTGAGTAGTCCATTTCATTTCATGACTTTATCGTTAGCTTTGTAATAATTTGAATATTAACCAATGACTGATCAAATAAAATCATCTAAAACTAACTGATATGAAAATAAATAATTTGCTGTTCATCGCCGTTTGCGTATGGTTTGTATCGTGCCAGAAACCAGAAGAAATCCGAAAAATTGACCTTTCAGGTGAGTGGCAGTTTGCCATGGATTCGCTGGATGCAGGGGTTACCGAAAAATGGTTTGCAAAAAACCTGGGCGATGTCATTCAGCTTCCCGGCTCATTGACATCAAATGGAAAAGGAGATGATATCAACCTAAATACCCCGTGGACTGGGCAAATTGTGGACAGTTCATTTTTTAAAGAACCGGAATATGCCAAATACCGTGAGCCCGGGAATTTTAAAGTGCCGTTTTGGCTTCAACCGGTAAAATACTACAAAGGTGCTGCCTGGTTTCGCAGGGAAATCGTGGTTCCTGAAAACTGGGATGGAAAGGATATTATTCTTTTTCTGGAACGATGCCACTGGGAGAGCCGCGTGTGGATTGACGAACAGGAAGTTGGTATGCAAAATTCGCTGGGTACGCCACATGTTTATAATCTGGCTGAATTTCTAACCCCCGGGAAACATGCCCTCACGGTTTGCATTGACAATCGTACAAAAAAAATTGATCCCGGATTGAACTCGCACAGCATTTCAGACCACACACAAACCAATTGGAACGGTATTGTTGGCCAACTGTTCCTGGAAGCACGGCCGGTAACCAACATTCAAAATGTCCAGCTTTTTCCTGATATTCAGAATAAAGAGGTGAAAGCCAAATTAAAAGTAAAAAGCAGCGATGCCGGTAAAATCAATCTTTCGATGAAAGTATCAGGGCCAACTTCACCTGAAGAAAAAACTGCTGAATTTGAAGTTCAACCCGGCGAAAATATTGTTGCGGTTACCATTCCGATGGGCGACGATGTAAAACTCTGGAACGAATTTCATCCCGATATTTACCAGTTACAATCTGTTTTAACCGATGCAGCGGGAGCAACTGATACTTTTATAACCACTTTCGGGATGCGCGAATTTACCGCTGCCAACCGTCAGATTCTCATCAACGGAAATCCGGTATTTTTGCGCGGAACGCTCGAATGTGCCATCTTCCCCAAAACAGGATTTCCACCAACCGATAAGGCAGAGTGGTTGCGGATTCTGAATGTATGCCGTGCACACGGATTAAATCACCTGCGTTTCCATTCGTGGTGTCCGCCAAAAGCGGCTTTCGAGGCTGCCGACGAAGCTGGTTTTTATTTTCAGGTTGAATGTTCGTCTTGGGCCAATCAATCCACAAATCTTGGTAGTGGTAAACCTTTCGACAAATATTTGTATGAAGAAAGTGAGCGAATGGTTGAAGCTTACGGAAACCACCCGTCGTTTTGCATGATGGCATACGGAAATGAACCCGGCGGCCCAAATTACAAATCATTTTTAACAGAATTTGTCAATTACTGGAAAGGCAAGGACAGTCGGCGCATTTATGTTTCGGCTGCGGGCTGGCCCGACCTTGAAGTGAATGATTATCTCAATACACCTAATCCGCGCATTCAGGGTTGGGGAGAAGAACTTCGGAGTATCATTAATGCCGAACCACCCAAAAACAACTACGACTGGAACGAACGGATTGCAACTTTCACACAACCGGTGGTGAGCCACGAAATAGGGCAGTGGTGTGTTTATCCGAATTTTAAGGAAATTGTAAAATATGACGGTGCAGTCAGGGCGAAAAACTTTGAAATTTTTGAGGAAACTTTAAGCGAAAACGGAATGGCGCATTTGGCTGATAGTTTTTTGTTAGCATCTGGTAAACTGCAGGCACTGTGTTACAAGGCCGATATTGAAGCTGCTCTGAGAACAAAAGGTTTTGGCGGTTTTCAATTGCTTGACCTGCATGATTTTCCCGGTCAGGGAACTGCACTCGTAGGCGTTCTCGACCCTTTCTGGGAAGAAAAAGGGTACATTTCTCCGGCAGAATACAGTCGTTTTTGCAATTCCACGGTACCGCTGGCACGGATGAAAAAGTTCATTTATAAAAACAATGAAACGTTTGAAGCCGAAATAGAAGTGGCACATTATGGCAACGAACCATTTACTGCCAGTACACCAAAATGGAAAATCACCGATGTTTCAGGAAAAGTAGTTCAGGAAGGCCAATTGACAGCCACCGATATTCCGTTGGGAAATGCTTTCAAATTGGGCAATGTTGCTGTGCCGCTTGGATTTGCTGAAACAGCCCAAAAACTGATTTTTGAGGTTTCTGTTGAAAACTTTACCAATAAGTGGGATATTTGGGTTTATCCAGCCAAAACCGAAACTTTTGCCGGAACCGAAATAATAAAAGTGGTTCAGCAAGTGGATGCAGTCACACAAAAGTTTCTGGAAGAAGGTGGAACTATATTGTTAACCCTGAAAAAAGGAACGTTACCTGCCGAAATGGGTGGCGATATTAAAACCGGTTTCTCAAGCATTTTCTGGAATACTGCATGGACAGGTGGACAGGGACCGCATACACTGGGCGTTTTGGTAAATCCTGGTCATCCGGCGCTGGCCGATTTCCCAACAGAATACCACAGCAACTGGCAGTGGTGGGATGCCATGAACCACGGACAAGCCATGAACCTGGCAAAAATTGATGCCAACATTAAACCTGTTGTGCGTGTAATTGATGACTGGGTTACCAACCGTCCGCTGGCGCTGGTTTTTGAGGCAAAAGTTGGCAAAGGGAAAATCGTCGTAAGCAGCATAGATTTTACGACCGACCTGCAAAAACGACCCGAAGCGCAGCAACTGCTTTTCAGTCTGAAAAAATATATGGCGGGTGAAGATTTCAACCCAAAAATAGAATTGACTTTGGCTGGTATAAGCAGGCTGATGAATTAAGACGAATAGTATGAAAAACAAAATAGCCGTTGGAAACGATATCGGAGGAAGCCACATTACCTGCCAGCTTTTCGATTTGGAAAAGCACCGGTTAATCGAAAATACACAAGTCCGAAAAAAGGTGAACGGGCAGGGCGCTGCTGAGGAAATTCTGAACAGCTGGGCTGAAGCAATTGCTGAAACCTGCAAAGGTTTTGTAATTTCTGATTTGGCAGGAATTGGTTTTGCCATGCCCGGTCCGTTTGACTATCCCGGTGGAATTGCGTGGTTTAAAGATGTTGGGAAGTTTGAGAATTTGTATGGAGTAAAAGTCAGGGAAGAGATTCTGAAACGTCTTTGTTTACAGACCGATTTCCCGGTTCGTTTTCTGAACGATGCCACTTGTTTTGCAGTTGGCGAATCGGTTCAGGGAGAAGCTTCGGGTTACAAGCGAATTCTGGCCATTACACTAGGAACAGGTTTTGGCACCACTTTTATCGATAAAAATTTGCCGGTTGCCGGGAAATACGGAATTCCTGAAGATGGATTTTTATATCGGGTTCCTTTTAAAGATGCCGTTGCCGATGAATACTTTTCGACGCGATGGTTTATCAGGGAATATGAATTGGTTACAGGAAGAAAAATTGCCGGTGTAAAGGAAATTGCGGAAGAAGCAGAGTCGGATGAGAAAGCAGCTGCAATTTTTACCACTTTCGGTGAAAATCTGGGTGGATTTCTGGTTCCGTGGCTGGCGCGATTTGAAGCGGATTGTCTGGTAATTGGGGGGAACATCTCAACCGCATACCCGCTTTTTAAAAACTCAATGTTACATCAGTTTGAAAAATCAAAACTTCAGGTTCCGGCTTTAATTTCAACACTGCAAGAGAATGCAGCCCTTGCCGGAAGCGCATTTTTGTGCGATAATAATTATTATTCACAATTATTTGGTAAACAGCATGTTTAGTTGAAAGTGTTCGTGCTTCAACGAGATCACGATTTCTTTTTATTTTTTTTGTGATGATTTTTTGAGATTTGGTAAGTTGTAATTGTTTGATGTATTTAAAAAATATTGGAATGAAAAAGACAATATTCCTTTTTGGTTTGGTTTTTATGCTGGCTTGCACCCAAAAGCAAACTGAAGAATTCAACGCGGTTCAATATGTCGATCCGCAAATTGGTTCGGTTCATGGGCGTTGGTTTTTTTATACGCCGGCTGCTGTTCCTTTCGGGATGGCGAAACTGGCGCCACATACCAACGGTTACGGGAGTGCAGGAAGCTGGGGACCGTGTGGTTACGACGATCGTCACACTTCCATCGAAGGTTTTGGACATTTCCACGAATTTCAGGTGGGTGGTGTAGTTTTTATGCCAACAGTTGGTAAAATACAAACCGTTCCGGGAACGCTGGAAAATCCTGATGGCGGTTACCGTTCGCGTTTCGACAAGGAAACCGAACATTCTGAAGCAGGTTATTATTCGGTATTTCTGAAAGATTATGGAATTAAAGCCGAAATTACAGCAACCGAACGGGTTGGTTTTCACCGTTACACTTTCCCTGAAACCAAAGAAGCAAACCTGATTATTGATATTGGTCACCGGCAGGGCGAAAGCAGCGGTGTAACCGATGCCTTTGCACAAATTATCAATGGGAATGAAGTGGAAGGATATGTGGAAACTTACCCCGAATACGCCAAATTCTGCGATTCAGGCAAAACGGTGAAAATGTATTTTGTAGCCAGGTTCAGCAAACAACCAAAATCAACGGGTGCGTTTGTCGATTCAGTTCAAACTTTTGGGGTTGCTGAAACCAAAGGAACGGAAAATGGTCTTTTTCTGAATTTCGAAATGGGTAAAGATGAATTACTTGAAATTGTAACAGGATTGAGTTATGTTTCAATAAAAAATGCCCGGTTGAACCTTGAAACCGAAGCCACCGGAAAAACTTTTGACCAGGTTCACCAACTGGCTACTCTGGCCTGGAATGAAAAATTAAGCCGTATAAAAGTAGAAGATGCCGACAGTATTAATAAAGTTAAGTTTTACACCGGTTTGTATCATGCATTACTCGGGCGTGGAATTTCGAGCGATGTCAACGGACAGTTTCGGCTGGTGGATGACGGTGTTGGACAAATTCCGTTGAATGAAAACGGTCAGCCAACACACCACCATTTCAATACCGACGGTATCTGGGGTGGTTTCTGGAACCTGAGCCAGTTGTGGGCGCTGGCATATCCCGATTACTTTAAAGAGTACGTTCAATCGAATATCGATTATTATAAAAACCGCGGCTGGCTGCATGATGGCGAGGCTGCAGGAATCTACACCAACGGTGTACAAACCAATTACCAGGGTTTGCTGATTGCGTCGGCTTACAACTGCGGTATCCGCGATTTTGAGGTTGACAACGGTTACGAGGCTGCGCTGAAAAACGAGGTTGATTACCGTGGCCGCAATCTTGGTAGTGGCAAATACGATCTTCACTATTTTGTAAAAAACGGTTACGTTCCATACAAAGACACGGTTTTGGCGAATGGCTGGGTATTCAATTTTGGCGCTTCGCATACACTCGAATATGTTTTCAGTTCGTTTGCTGTGGCACAAATGGCAAAACAACTTGGTAAAACCGAAGATTATGAAAAACTGATGAAACAGGCTGCTTATTACAAAAACCTGTTCGATACGGAAACAAAATATATTCGACCCAAAAAGGAAGACGGAACTTTTATTGCCGATTTCGATCCGATGAAAGCGTGGGACGGTTTTCAGGAAGGAAATGCTTTTCAATATACATGGTACGTTCCGCATGATGTGGCCGGTTTGATTGAATTGATGGGGAAAGATGAATTTAACCGGCGATTGGAAACGATGTTCGAAAATGCACAAAAAAGTCAGTTTGGGGGTGGGACCGGGGAGATTCACAGCTTTTCGGGCATCGATAAAATGTACAACCACGGCAACCAACCTTGTTTGCACGATTCGTGGCTGTTCAATTACAGCGGGCAACCCTGGCAATCACAAAAATGGACCCGCGCCATTTGCGACGAGTTTTATGGTAACGAACCGCTTCGTGGTTACGGGGTGGGGCAGGACGAAGACCAGGGACAACTCGGTTCATGGTTTGTAATGGCAGCTCTTGGTTTATTCGATGTTCAGGGTTTGACAAATGAAAATCCAACCATGCAGTTTGGCAGTCCGATGTTCCAAAAAGTAACCATTCAACTCGATCCAAACTATTATTCAGGGAAAGAGTTAGTTATTGAAACAAAAAACAACTCAAAGGAAAACGTTTATATTCAATCCGTTCAGCAAAATTCAGAACAATTAGATAACTGCTGGATCGACTTCAAAAAACTGACTCAGGGTGGAAAACTGGTTTTTGAAATGAGCAGCCAGCCAAACATTTCAAGGGGAACATCAACGCTTCCTCCTTCAATGAGTTCAAATTGATAATAACCTGTAAAAAAGAATAACATGAGAAATTACTTTTCAATTTTCACGCTTGTTTTAATGACTTTTGCATGTTCCACTCCGGTTAAAAAAAATGCAAACACCCAATTGATTAACCAGATTAGCAACGATACCAATTTTGTATTTGTGAAAACCAAAGCGCTCGAAATCATGAAAACCGGTTTTAATGCCGGCGATGGTTACCGCGAAGTGTGGATTCGCGATTACAATACTTTTATTGAACTGGCCGCTCAGGTTTTTCCCAAGGAAGAACTGAAAGAAAACCTGCTCGTTTTTTGTCGGATGCAAGGCGAAGATGGAAACATTATTGACGGATTTACACCCATTGAAAAAGTTGGCCCGGTAACGTATGATTTCTCGTATTCAAAGCTTGAACCACGTTATGCAGCACACAAAAACTCAGTGGAAACCGATCAGGAAAGTTCGCTGATTCAGGCAGTGTACAAATACATAAAACTGACAGGTGACTCTACCATTCTGGCTGAAAAAGTAGGTGACAAAACGGTTGCTGAACGGCTCGAATGGGCTATGGACTTTTTAATGCAAAACAGGTATAATTCGCAGTATGGACTCATCATCGGAGCTACAACTGCCGACTGGGGCGATGTTCAGCCAGAGCATGGCTGGGGAGTCGATTTGGACGAAAACACTCACCCGGCCATTGATATTTACGACAATGCCATGTTTATCATTGCACTGAACAACCTGACTGAAATACTGCCAGTTTCCCAATCGAAATGGAATTCGATAAATGAAAGTATAGCTCAAAACTGTCGTAAACACTTGTGGGATAATGTAAAACAGAAATTCATCCCACATATTTATCTTGAGAAGGGATCACCTTTTCCAGCTGATTTTAATGAAAGCGATATTTATTATTTTGGAGGAACAGCAATTGCCATAGAAGCAGGTTTGCTCAGTACGGATGAAATTAAAATTTCACTTGACGAAATGGTTAAACGTGTAAAACAGGCAGGTGCTCCGTCAATCGGTTTGACACTTTATCCACCTTATCCCGAAGGATATTTTGCCAATAAAATTATGAACCCTGTGTACAGTTACCAAAATGGTGGCGACTGGACCTGGTTTGGTGGTCGCATGATTCAACAATTGATAAAATATGGTTTTGTTGAAGAAGCATACCGCGAAATGCAACCCATGGTAAAACGGGTTAAAGACAATAACGGATTTTACGAATGGTACTCCGTAAACAACGAACCGCGCGGTTCGGGAACCTTCCGGAGTGAAGCAGGAGTTTTGTACTCAGCGATTGTGATGTTTGAGGAATTCGCAAAAAATAACCAATAATTTAATATGCAGAATTGGAGAAAAACCGCTCAATACCTGATGCCGGCAAAAAAAGAACCTGCTGAAACCGGGGCTTACGATATTTATCCTGCTTTGAAAATTGAGTCAGGTAAAATTCTCTCCGGATTTGAATCGCTGGCTCAAGCTGTTGCCAATGAAAAAGTACTGGTAATTGAAGGTTATACCGGTGTTTTTTTCGACGATTTCAGCAAAAAACTGAACGCAGAATTTACCCGGTTGGGGAAAAATGTTACCTGGTTTTCGATGGAGAAAGCATTGAAACAAGAATCTGAAATTAACCGGATGATTGCGCCATTTTTAGGGAGTGACGACCCGCTTTTCGGCACCCGCACCAGCCTGATTTTAGCTGATTTTTATGATGCCGGTAAACTTTCACAGATTCAGCCCGATACAACGGCGGATATTTCGGTGATAATTGGGTCGGGGGCATCCTTGGTTGGCTGGAAAGGCAAATTGATTTATATCGACTTGCCCAAAAATGAACTGCAGTTCAGAGCGCGGGCAAAAACAATCTTCAATTTGGGAGCCAGCGAATCCGATGAAATTAAACCAATGTATAAAAGGTTTTATTTTGTCGATTGGGTGGTTTTAAACCGGCACAAACAGCAAATTCTTCCCCAAATCGATTTTTTGGTTGACGGTCAGCGTCCCGATGAAGTTACCTGGATGAACGGGAAGGATTTAAGGAAATCGCTGAAAACGATGAGCAGTAATACTTTTCGGGTTCGGCCCTGGTTTGAGCCGGGTGCCTGGGGTGGCCAGTGGATCAGGGAAAAAATTCCTGCACTTAATCCCGATGTACCCAATTACGCATGGTCGTTCGAGTTAATTGTGCCCGAAAATGGATTGATTTTGGAAAGTGACGGAAACCTGCTTGAAGTTTCGTTCGATTTGCTTATGTTTCAGGAATACGAAAATGTACTGGGCGACCGTGCCGAAAAGTTTGGGTACGAATTTCCGATTCGATTCGACTTTTTGGATACATTCAGCGGTGGAAATCTTTCGGTACAATGCCATCCACAGCCCGAATACATGAAGAAGCATTTTGGCGAAGACTTTACTCAGGAAGAAACTTATTATATTCTTGATGCAGGCAACGATGCCACCTGTTATCTCGGGTTTCAGGAAAACATTGACCCGGCTGAATTTGAAAGAGATTTGCGTTTCAGTTTCGAAAAGAACGAGGCAATCGATATCACCAGACATGTGCAGGTGCATCAATCGAACAAGCACGATCTGTTTTTGATTCCTCCCGGAAGTATTCACGGAGCTGGAATCAACAACCTTGTACTCGAAATCAGCACAACACCCTACATTTTTACCTTTAAAATGTACGATTGGATGCGCCTTGACCTTGATGGCAAACCTCGTCCTTTAAATATTGAACGAGGAATGGAAAATCTATATTTCGACCGCAAAGGTGAATATGTGAAAGAGAAAATGATTTCGAAACCATACTTGATTGAAGAAGGAAGTGATTGGAAATTATTTCATTTGCCCACCCACGAAAAACACAGCTACGATGTACATCGTTATCATTTTAAAACCAAAGTCGAAGTAGAAACCCAAAACAAATTTCATGTACTTTCTTTGGTTGAAGGGACAAGCATTATTGTGGAGACAGCCGGAGGAATGAAACAGCGCTACAATTACGCCGAAACATTTGTAATTCCGGCAGCAGCCGGTTCATATATCATAATTAATGAATCGGGAGGTGAAATTATGGTTGTTAAAGCTTTTCTGAAATAAAAAAGAGCTACAAAATTCAATTTTGCAACTCTTTTAATTACCGGTGGAGATTAACGGAATCGAACCGTCGACCTTTTGACTGCCAGTCAAACGCTCTAGCCAACTGAGCTAAACCCCCAAAATATTTAAGAACTTTTTTATTGGAATAGAACCGTTGACCTTCCCGAATTCCATCGTGACAATCCAGCCAACTGAGCTAATCCCCCGTTTGAGCGTGCAAATATATAAATATTTTCATTCAGCATTGAAATTCAATTTCCGAAAATTAGTATCAACACAGGAAAAATATTGAATATTTTGAATTTTAGTTAATCATAAATCAACTTTGGTAAAGTTTTTGTAAAAGTAAAATTACTTTAATTTGCCGGCGTTCTTTAAAGAATTGATTCACTTTTAAACATTTTATTTTGAATCTTTTAATATCTCGGTGCCATGAAAATTAAAACAGGAGGTTGGAACGAAATTGTTACTAAAGTGAAGATCTAAAATTCGGATTTACTCTGAATTGCAACTGAAATTTGAAATCGATTAAATATTGATTTGAAATTGATAATTATTTTTTATCTTTAGACCCCGTTTTTAAGGTAAAAAATCGAATAAAAACTAATAAAAATAACTAAGAATGGAATCAAAGAAAACACCAAAAGCTGACCTTGAAGGCAAAAAGAATGTGTACTTCATGATCGGACTTGTAGTTTCATTGGGAATTATGCTTGTAGCTTTTGAATGGACAGCTAAACCCACAAAAGCTGATTCATTGGGATCTGTAAATGCATTAAATGTTGAAGAAGAAATTATTCCGATTACACGTGAGCAGGAAATTAAACCACCACCTCCACCACAGGTTGTTGAAGTGTTAAATATTGTGGATGATGATGTTGATATTGATGATGAGCTTCAAATTGAAGACTCTGAAGCCGATGATAAAACATTGATTACAGTAGCTCCTGTTGTTTCAGCAAAAGAAGAAAAAGAAGAAGAAACCGCTGAAGTATTCTTTATTGTTGAAGACATGCCTGAGTTTCCGGGTGGTGAAATGGCTTTACGCACATTTATTGCAAATGCAATTAAATACCCTGTTATTGCGCAGGAAAATGGTATTCAGGGAAAAGTATATGTAACTTTCGTTGTAGGTAAAGATGGTTCTGTTAGCAATGCCAGCATTGCCAGGGGTGTTGACCCATCTATTGACAAAGAAGCATTACGTGTGGTTAACACTCTTCCAAAATGGAAACCGGGCAAACAACGCGGTAAACCAGTTAATGTTTCTTATACAGTGCCGATTAACTTTGTATTGCAATAAGGATTTAAAACAATATTTTTACACTCCCGATCCATTCATGGGTCGGGAGTTTTTATTTCATTAAAACAGAAAAATGATTGAAACAGCACCAATTACCGAAAAGGCCGTTCTTGTGGGACTTATAAGCGGATCGCAGGATGAAAAACAGGCATTGGAATATCTTGATGAATTGGAATTTCTTGCAGACACTGCAGGTGCTGAAGTATTAAAAAAATTCACACAAAAACTCGAAAGGCCGAATACAGCCACTTTTGTTGGTTCCGGTAAATTAGAAGAAATTGGCAATTACATTAAAATGGTGGAAGCCGATACCGTGATTTTTGATGATGAATTGACGCCAACTCAACTTCGAAATATTGAACGAACCCTTGAATGTAAAGTTTTGGATCGCACCAACCTGATTCTCGATATTTTTGCCAAACGCGCCCAAACTGCAAATGCAAAAACACAGGTTGAACTGGCACAATACCAGTACTTGCTTCCCCGTTTAACCCGAATGTGGACTCACCTCGAAAGGCAGCAGGGAGGAATCGGAACCCGCGGTCCTGGTGAATCACAGATTGAAACCGACAAGCGTATAATCCTCGATAAAATTGCCCTGCTGAAGGAAAAATTGAAGAAAATTGACATGCAAAAATCGGTTCAACGCAAAAACCGGGGTAAAATGGTTAGGGTTGCTTTGGTTGGTTATACCAATGTAGGCAAATCGACAATTATGAATATGATTTCCAAATCGGAAGTTTTTGCCGAAAACAAATTGTTTGCTACGCTTGATACAACCGTACGGAAAGTGGTAATCGAAAATCTTCCGTTTCTGCTGGCCGATACAGTTGGTTTTATCAGGAAGTTACCACATGGTTTGGTGGAATCTTTTAAATCGACATTGGATGAGGTGCGTGAAGCAGATATTTTACTTCACATTGTGGATATTTCACATATAGGTTTCGAGGAACAGATTGAAACGGTTAACTCAACACTTCAGGAAATTAAAGCAAGCGACAAACCAACCATTTTTGTTTTTAATAAAATTGATGCTTTTAGCTATGTAAAAAAAGATGAAGACGATTTAAGCATTAAAACCAAAGAGAATTTTTCGTTGGAAGAATGGAAAAACTCGTGGATGGCAAAACACAATACACCATCACTTTTTATTTCGGCTAAATTCAAGGATAACCTGGAAGATTTTAAGACTAATTTGTACGAGCAGGTAAAAGCAATTCATTCACAACGGTTTCCGTATAACGATTATTTGTATAATTTGGAATGGGAAGAAAGCGGACAGGAATAGAAAGCTAATTATTTACTTTATCCAATTTTTTTTGAAACTTCAAATAACCTTCTTAAACCAAATATTTCTAACCCTACCACTTGATACTTTGCATCCGATAACAGCTTTGTTTTTGTCTCTTACAAATTCAGTTTGACCAAAGAACCATTTATCCCCATTGAAAAAATCGGTTTTGGCAGGTGTCATTTTTATATCACTCAATCGGGAATGAGTGGCAACCAGTGTGTCGTTTTTTATTACAAAATTATACTCAGTTGAAAGTTCATCGCTATGAAATTGACCTACATATTCGCCCAGATTTACAGATGATTTATCGAATGGGTTCATTCGTGGTGCATCAAATACTCCCCCTTGGTGCAACTTTAAAAGGTTGATTTTATTATCAACATCTCTGTGAAAAGTTAATTTGGCATCTACTCCAATAACTGAGAATTCGGTTGTTGATATGGCTTTCAGTTCAAATTTTGGTTGACCTGTTGCCTGACCATATAATTTATCATTTTCTTCTGTAATAGTTAATATAAAGCCCGGCTGTAGTTCGTACTGTCCGGCATAGGCTTTAAGAGTGTCAATATTAACTAAACTTTTATTTTCTTTTGTTTCCTTCTTGTCCTCTTTATTTTCAGTTTTTACTTCATCCTTTAAGTAAACATCGGCAACTTTTAACGCTAATGTTCCGGGATCACAGGATGCATCATTACTAAATACAATTACTGAGAATTTTTGATCAGGAAATCGTCCTAAGAATGTTCGATAACCTGCATCAGCACCACCATGACTAATCATATTTAGTCCTTTGTATTTGTTAATTCCCTGACCAAGTGCATATTCTATTGTGTCTCCCTTGTTCAGGACAGCTTTTTGACTCATTTTATTGAATATATCCTGATTGCCAACCACAGGATTCTCAAAGTTCATTGCCCACAAACTTAAATCTTCAACGGTTGTAAACAGACTCGTTGCCCCAGCATTAGCGTAGTTTAATACACTTTTCTTATATCCATTACTTGCGCTTTGATATGAATATGCCCTGTTTTTAACAATTTTTTCGTGGTCATCATAAAAGAGCGTATTGGACATTTTTAATGGTTTAAAAATGTACTCATCAGTAAATTTTGGAAAAGATTTACCGGAAACTCTTGCCACCACTTCTGCCAATAAAGTGTATCCGGTGTTACAATAAACAAACTCATCACCGGGATTAAAATTAAGCTCCTTTTGTTTACTTACAAGTTTTAGAATATGTTCTTTGGTAATTACATCATCCAACCTCCAACCTGCCATTGCAAGTAAATTCCATTGGTCTCTTAATCCACTTGAATGATTAGCGAGATTCCTAAGTGTAATTTTTTTACCAAAGTCAGGGACTTCAGGAATGAATTTTCTTATATCATCATCAAGCGATAGTTTTCCTTCATTTTCCAGTAATAATATAGCAAAAACCGTAAATTGTTTTGAAACAGATGCAATATGAAAAATAGTTGATGGTGTTATTGGAATATCATATTCCAGGTTAGCCATTCCGAATCCATTATTATACAGAATTTTACCGTTCTGCACTACTGCAATTGCTGCCCCTGGTGAATTGTTGTCAGAGTATTTGTAAAACAACTGGTCAATCCTTTTTTCCGGAGTAGAAGCAATTGGTTCAACTGATTTTAATTCGATTGAATATTTACCTGAATCTTTTTCGAAAGGAGCAACTTCAATTTTGTATTTTCCTTTTTTTGAAATTTCAAATATAAAAGTTTCCAGTCCTTCAGCCGGGCCATCAAATGATGTTATTATATTATCAGCACTATCTTTTATATTTACAACAACATCAACCGAAATCTGATTTACTGCACCGTAAACAAAACTGTTTGAGTCAAGTGTAATAGTATAGATCTTAGGTTTTTTTACTGAAAGTTCACTTTCCACTTTAGTTCTCAGTTTTAAATCACCGGAAATAAATGCTTTGTTTTTATCAACTGTGGTACATGCAATAAAAAAGAGCAGGAATAAGACGGCTGTGGTTTTCATGTTGATTAAGTTTAAATTTCCATACAATATACAACAAATTGGATTGAGGATCAATATCTTGCGTAAATTATAAAAAGCCGTTTGAAATATATGTATATTTATTTTTAAACGAGTTCCGGTAATTTCCATGATATCCTGTGAAACCAGTTTCTCATTGATTTAGAAAGTCTCATCAATATTCAAAGTGTCTAAATAATGACCAGTTACAATGGGTTTGCAGTGAAAAAGCATTTCAGAAATTTGGTCACACTAAATCCCATTTCTTTTCAGTGAACATGTATTGCAAACGCGTGTTTTTTATGTATTAACACTATTTCAAAACCCAAAAATTCTAAAATCTCTTAAAACTTGGCAAGAAATAAAAAAACACCTACACGGGTGAGTGTAAGTGTTTCATTATTAGGGTGGGCCCAGCAGGGCATGATCCTGCGACCCCCTGATTATGAGTCAGATGCTCTAACCAACTGAGCTATAGGCCCCTGGAGTTTCGAGTTTAAAGTTCAAAGTTTCAAGATTGAAACAAGAAATTCATCATTCGAAATTCGGAGTGCAAGTTTACAACTTTACCTTAAAATACACAAATAAAATCATTTAAAATCTGTCGTGATTTCCGCGATTATCCTGACAATCGTTAATTCTGTTTGATTTCATACATTTTCGATTAATTTTGCAGCAATATCAAATATTCTTCTCAAAAGATTGTTTGGTTATAAAGAAGAGTGAAGAGAGCGGGCTCAGCGAAACTCTGGCAACCACCGGTAGATTACTAATAAACCGAAACGGTGCCAATACCCGGCCGGAAACGGAATTATAATTTGAACTCGAAAATATGTCGAAAATCAAAACATACGAAGAAATTAACCGCAAACTCAAAGAGGGTAAGGCAGTTGTGCTTACCGCGGAGGAAGTGGCAAAAATGGCACTTGAATGTACGCCCGAAGAAATTGTTGAAAAAGTTGATGTGGTTACAACAGCAACTTTTGGCGCAATGTGTTCGTCGGGCGCAATTATCAATTTTGGTCATGCCAGCCCACCAATTCGAATGGAAAAAATCAGGCTGAACGGTGTTCCCTGTTACGAAGGTCTTGCAGCTGTTGATTCGTACATTGGAGCTACTGCCTGCGATCCTGAAAACCCGGAATATGGTGGGGCGCATGTAATTCAGGATTTGTTGGAGGGAAAAGATGTGGTTTTGGAAGCCTGGGCGAAAGGAACTGATTGCTACCCGCGAAAACACATCAAAACCATCATCAATATAAATACGATTAACGAATTAATACTTTTCAATCCCCGAAATGCATACCAAAATTACAATGTGGCAGTGAATACTACTAAAAAAATGATTCACACCTACATGGGAACTTTGTTGCCAAATATGCGCAATGCCACATATTCAACTTCGGGCGAGTTAAGTCCGCTGCTGAACGATCCGGAATTCCGCACCATTGGAATCGGCACCCGCATTTTTTTGGGCGGAACGCAAGGGTTTGTGGTTTGGCCGGGTACTCAGTTTAATACATCGAAACCAAAAAATGAACACGGAATACCGGTTTCAAATGCGGCCACAATTGCTGTCATGGGAAATCTGAAAGAAATGTCGCCGGAATATATTCAGGCAGCGTACTTTGATAAATACGGGGTGAGTTTGTTTGTGGGAATAGGGATTCCGATTCCGATTCTCGATGCTGATATGGCAAAAAGAGTGTCGGTAAACAACAGTCAAATTGAAACTTCGGTTCTTGACTATGGAACTTTGGGAACGCCAAAATTGGGCCAGGTAACTTACGAAGAACTTCGGTCGGGGACAATAAAAATAGAAGGAAAGAAAATCCGCACAGCACCAGTTTCGAGCCTTTCGAAAGCCAGAAAAATTGCTGAAGAATTAAAACAATGGTTGCAAAGTGGAGAATTTGAAATCAGCAAACCGGTTCAGATGTTCCCAAAAAGCACATCGTTAAAAGGATTAAAAGAAACGGAGGTTGGCTATGATTAAAAAACGATATATTTTGAATTTTCCGCCCGACAGCGGCGACAAACCATTCAGCTATCATTTGGTAAAAGATTACGACATCCGCATCAACATTCTGAAAGCCGAGGTTTATCCCGGAAAACGTGGAAGCCTTCTTCTCGAACTTCAGGGGAAAAAGGAAAACATTGAGCATGGGGTTGAATACCTGAAACGGCAAAACATTATTTGCGAATCACTCGACAAACGCATTCATTTTCAGGAAGAAAAATGCATCGATTGTGGAAACTGTACAGCTGTTTGTTTTGCCGGTGCGCTAACCATGAACCACGAAACCTGGAAGCTTGAATTCGACAAAAATCAGTGTGTGGTATGCGAATTGTGCATTCCAGCTTGCCCGCTTCATCTTTTTGAAATCGACTTCAGATGATCCCCGATTTAAGCAAATTATTTCAAAAGACTTACGAAAAGCGCACATACCGCACTCAATTCAACAGTGCCCGTTTTCAATCGTTTGAAGTGAAATACCTTGAAACTGATTTGTGGATTGGAGTAAATCCAACTGCTTATAGAGAAGAAATGAAGGCGGTTGCATTTGACAAAGTAAAAGAATTGCGTACCAGGTTGGATGAATACATTTTGTCAGAACCATTTTTTAAGAAAAGTCTGAAGCCATTTCAACCTGCGAAGAATGCCCCCGTCGAAGCAAAAGAAATGGCTTCAGCAGCGGAAAAAGCCGGAGTTGGACCTATGGCAACAGTTGCCGGTTTGTTTGCCCGTGAAGTTGGGGAAACTCTTTTACAAAACTTTTCAGTTGAGGAAATGGTTATTGAGAACGGCGGTGATATTTTTGTACTGTTGAAAATCGAACTCGTTCTTTCTGTTTTTGCCGGCGAATCACCACTTTCCGAAAGGATTGGATTGGTAATTCCTCCGGAAAAAAGCAAAATGGGAATTTGTACATCTGCCGGAACCGTCGGTCCGTCGCTAAGTTTTGGCAAAGCGGATGCTGTGGTTGTTATTTGTGAAGATGTTTTGCTGGCCGATGCTTTTGCAACTGCTTTCGGGAACAAAGTAAAGTCGCCAAACGATGTTGAAAAAGTAATAAACCAGGCGGAGAAATATCCCGAAATCCTTTCGATGTTAATAGTTTGCGAGGATAAAGTTGGAATAAGAGGTGAGTATGAGATAAGATTTTTGAAATAGATTGAAAAGAGAAATTACAAAACTGAATTAGACCAATATCAGAACAAATCCCCCTTCTAAAGGGGGCAGGGGGATGGGAAACTCATTACATCATGACAGACAATCTTTCTTATAATCACTATAACAAGAATTTGAAGGAATTTGCAAGAAATCTTCGAAACAATTCAACTCTACCTGAAGTAATTTTGTGGAATAAAATTTTAAAAAGGAAACAACTTCGAGGTTATCCATTTTTACGTCAAAGACCTGTTGAAAATTACATTGTTGACTTCTTTTGCAAAGATTTAAAACTGATTATTGAAATTGATGGTAAAATACATAAATTTCAAAAAAGCAAGGATAAAAAGAGAGAAGAGGAATTGTTAAGATTGGGATATTCAATTATTCGTTTTCAAAACGAAGAAGTTCTATATGAACTTTTTAATGTTGAAAGAACATTGGAGAATTTTATTGATGAGTTTGAAAAAAAGAATGGTAATATCACCCCTTAATCCCCTCAAGGGGAGATTCGAACAAAGAAGGGTATGTGAAAAATTTTAAAGCAGATTAATATATGAACATTAAAAAAGACATACGCCACGAACTCAAAACCCGCGTACTCGTTATGGACGGCGCGATGGGTTCACTTTTACAGGATTATAAATTAACCGCGGCTGATTATCATGGTCAGAGATTGAAGGATTTTCCACACGATCAGAAAGGGAATAATGATATTCTTTCAATTACTCATCCCGAAATTATTCGTGAAATTCATTCAAAATATCTTGAAGCGGGTGCTGATATTTTACTCACCAATACATTTAATGCCACCCGGATTTCGCAGGCCGACTATCATACCGAAGAATTTGTTTATGAAATGAATAAAGCTTCGGCTGAAATTTCAAAATCATGTAGTGATAAGTTTACCTTAGAAAATCCGGCAAAGCCCCGGTTTGTTGCCGGCTGTCTTGGACCTACCAATAAAACCCTTTCGCTTTCGCCCGACGTGAACGACCCCGGTTACCGTGCTGTTTCTTTCGACGAGATGAAATCAGCTTACCTCGAACAGGTTGAAGGACTTTTGGATGGTGGCGTTGATCTCATTTTAATAGAAACTATTTTTGATACACTGAATGCCAAAGCAGCCATTTTTGCCGTGGAAGAAGCATTGGAAGCGCGAAATATGAAACTTCCGCTAATGATTTCGGGAACAATTACCGATGCCAGCGGACGTACCCTTTCCGGACAAACTTTAGAAGCTTTTTTAAATTCGGTTTCGCATGTCGATTTGTTGAGTATTGGACTGAACTGTTCACTGGGCGCCACCGATTTACGCCCGTATGTAAAGGAACTTTCAACAAAAGCGCCTTTTCACATTAGCGCGCACCCAAATGCAGGGTTGCCAAATCAGTTTGGTGCGTACGACGAAACCCCCGAAATAATGGCTGGTTACATAAAGGATTATCTCGACAATAACTTTGTAAATATTATTGGCGGTTGTTGTGGAACAACTCCCGGTCATATTCACGAATTTGCAAAACTGGCTGAAAATGCAAAACCTCACATACTACATATACAGGATTCATACACCCGTTTAAGTGGGCTTGAACCGGTAACAATTACCGAAATCACCAATTTTGTGAATATCGGCGAGCGTTGCAATGTAGCTGGTTCGCGCAAGTTTGCCCGTTTAATTGTCGAAAAGAAATATGAGCAAGCACTTTCCATAGCCCGCGCACAGGTTGAAGAAGGAGCTCAAATAATCGATGTAAATTTCGATGATGCAATGCTCGATGCCGAAAATGAGATGGTTACATTTCTGAATCTTTTAATGGCCGAACCTGATATTGCCAAACTACCGGTTATGATCGACTCGTCGAAATGGAAGGTTATTGAGGCCGGACTGAAATGTTTACAGGGGAAAGCCATTGTGAATTCAATCAGTTTAAAGGAGGGTGAAGAATCTTTTATTCAACAGGCCAGAACAATTAAAAGGTTCGGTGCGGCAGTAGTTGTGATGGCTTTCGACGAAAAAGGGCAGGCTGACAATCTGGAACGACGCAAGGAAATCTGTACCCGCGCATATAAAATTCTTACTGAAAAAGTAAATTTATCACCGCAGGATATCATTTTCGATCCAAATGTTTTAACCATCGGTACTGGTATGGAAGAACACAGTAATTACGCTGTGGAATATATAGAATCTGTCAAATGGATAAAGGAAAATCTGCCGCACGCCAAAACAAGTGGGGGAATCAGCAATGTTTCGTTCTCATTCCGGGGAAATGATACTGTGCGTGAAGCGATGCATTCTGTGTTTCTTTATCATGCTATAAAAGCCGGACTTGATATGGGAATTGTAAACCCGGGAATGTTGCAGATTTACGATGAAATTCCAAAAGATTTACTGGAAAGAACTGAGGATTTGGTTTTGAACCGCCGTCCCGATGCTACCGAGCGGCTACTCGAATTTGCCGAAAGTGTGAAATCGGGTGGGGTAAAAGAAGAGAAAGTAAACGAATGGCGCGAACTTTCACTTGAAAAACGCATCGAACACGCACTTGTAAAAGGATTTCCCGAATTTGTGGACGAAGATATGGCAGAAGCGGTACTGAAATACCAACCTACGCTCGACATAATCGAAGGTCCGCTGATGGATGGGATGAATGTAGTTGGAAATCTTTTTGGTGAAGGAAAAATGTTTCTGCCGCAGGTAATAAAATCGGCGCGGGTAATGAAAAAAGCTGTTGCTTATTTACTCCCGTATATTGAAGCCGATAAATTAAAAAATAATACCGTTGACAACCGGAAGAAAGTTTTAATGGCCACAGTAAAAGGCGATGTACATGATATCGGTAAAAATATTGTGGGTGTGGTTTTGGCATGTAACAACTACGACATTATAGATCTGGGTGTGATGGTACCAACCGAAAAAATCCTCGACACAGCCATAAAGGAAAATGTGGATGTAATTGGGTTGAGCGGTTTAATTACACCGTCGCTGGAAATAATGGCAGATGTAGCCCGCGAAATGGAGCGTCGGAAAATGACAATCCCAGTGCTGATTGGCGGTGCGACTACATCAAAAATTCATACAGCAGTCAAAATTGAAACGGAATATTCACACCCGGTAATTCATGTGAAGGATGCATCACTCGCGGTAAACGTGGTTTCAAACCTCATTGCAAAAAATACCGGTTATATCGAATCGGTTAAATCTGAATATGTCGAAATCCGTTTTTTTCAGGCGCAGCGCAAACCAAAAGAATACCTGACTTTGGAAAAAGCGCGGGTTAATAAATTTCAAATTGATTGGAATAATACACCGATTTACAAACCAAATTTTATTGGTGTAAAACAATTGATTGATTATCCGTTGCAGGAACTTCGGAAATACATCGACTGGACTTTCTTTTTTATTACCTGGGGTTTAAAAGGACATTTTCCGCAAATTTTCTCTGACGGCGAACAAGGCGAAGAGGCAAAAAAATTATATGCTGAGGCCAATGAATTTTTAGATGAAATTATTGAAAAGAAAATGCTGAAAGCCAACGCAGTATTTGGAATCTGGCCTGCAAATGCCGATGGCGACGATGTGGTTTTATATGAGGATGAAACCCGCCAAAACGAAATTGGCCGTTTTTATCACATTCGTCAGCAGGAAAAGAAAAAAGATGGACTCTCTAATTTTTGTCTGGCAGATTTTGTAGCCCCACTTGAATCGGGAAAAATTGATTACTGCGGAGGTTTTGCTACAACCGGCGGAATTGGCATTGAAAAGTGGAAAGATCAATACAGGGCTGACCACAACGATTTCAAGGCAATTATGCTCGAAGCATTGGCAGACCGCCTGAGCGAAGCTTTTGCTGAACTTTTACACCTTCAGGTTCGCAAAGATTACTGGGGTTATGTACCCGATGAAAATCTTACAATGGATGATTTGTTAAAAGTAAATTATCAGGGAATTCGCCCTGCTATTGGTTACCCAGCCTGCCCCGAACATTCCGAAAAAGAGAATCTTTTTAATTTGCTTAAAGCGCAGGAAGTTGGAATTACGCTGACTGAACATTATGCCATGTATCCAAACGCTTCGGTTTCGGGTCAGTTTTTTGTTCATCCCGAATCGAGGTATTTCAGTCTTGAAAAAATTGGACGAGATCAGGTTGCTGATTATGCCCGCCGAAAAGGTGAAACCGTTGAATTTATTGAGAAATTCCTGCCAACTAATTTAAATTATAAATAGTGTTGAATCATTTCCCCTCCTTTTTCTTACAAGGAGTCCCTATGTTTGTAATTGAGCATTGAAGTTAATGCATAAGCCAAAAGAGCATTATTTTTGAATTAGCTATTAATCAATAAAACTCAATGACTTATGCAAAGACAAATTACAACATTAGATTTTAAAGGGCAAAAT
>JBGSRA010000149.1:0-8924 GCA_041737765.1 Draconibacterium sp.
ATGATAAATTAATTGCAAAATGAAATAAAAAATAGTCAAAAAATAATGCTCCGAAAATTTGGATTACAACATAGAAGGGGTGTCCGCCGGTTTGCGGACGGGGTGGTAGATTTTATTATTATATTAATCAACCACCTCCCCAGACTTCGTTCCTCAGTCAGGGTACTTCCCGATACTCGGGACAGGCTCTCCTGACCAGGAGGAGAAACCGTTCTATACATGTATGTAATTCAAAATAAAATAGTAGCACGAAAATTTCCCCTCCTTTTCTTCCAAGGCGGGGTGGCCGCCGGTTTGCGGACGGGGTGGTAGATTTTATTATTATATTAATCAACCACCTCCCCCAGACTTCGTTCCTCAGTCAGGGTACTCCTCCTGGCCAGGAGGAGAAACCGTTCTATACATGTTTGTAATTCAAAATAAAATAGTAGCACGAAAATTTCCCCTCCCAAAGAGGAGGGGTACGGCTTCAGCCGGGGGGTGGTAGCAGATTAAAACAGTACTCCTTTTAAAATTTCCGCTTCGGAAAGGATCCTGCCCGACTATGTTTTTCAGCCGGGGTCGTTGGTTTGATTATAATTTTCCCCACCACTTTCCGGCTTTGCGGAAGAGGCTCAGGGTTGCCTTTTCCATCGATTTTCCGGCTTTTTGGTAGGGTTCGCTATTATAAACTTTTTCAGCGGCATCATCCATAAAATCTTCGGCTTTTTCAATCAATTTGTCGGCAATACCATCAACGGTTCCCTTTTTCTTTTCGCCTTCACTGTTTTTTTCAGGTTCCATACGGTTTTTTTTTACTTGATTTCGGCTAAATTAATCATTCGCACGGAGTAATACCTAATTTGATTGTGGTGCGTTTTTCTTAAGCTGTTATTGGATTTATTTGTATCTGTCCACCAATTGCCCTTAATACTTTCATTATTGTATCAAATTGAGGTTTAGATCCATCAGATAAAGCTTTGTATAAACTTGTTCTGCTTAATCCGCTTTCCTGAGCAATTTTTGTCATTCCAATTGATTTTGCAATGTGTCCAATTGCTGTAATCACATCTGAATCATCTCCTTCTGCTAAAACAGTATTAAGATATTCTGCAATCATTTCGTTACTATCCAGGTAATCTGCTATATCAAATTTTGAAGTTTCCATATCTCTATTTTTTTATCCTTTTTAAAATTTCTTTTGCCCTTTCAATGTCTTTTTGTTGAGTTGACTTGTCTCCTCGAATGAGTAAAATAATTATTGTTGCTGTATTCATTTGGATACAAGTTTAGTAATATTTTGTCATCATGAAAGGTTTTGATTTCTGATAATTACAAAGCACTCATTCATCCAAAACCAAAAGATTTCAAACCCGATTCAGTAATCAGTCGATTCGAAAACCGGGAAATTTATCTGCCGGCAAACAAAAGATTTTACCCTTCGTTAAACAGTCTTCGCGAACACATAAATAGATTCGGGTTTAACTGATAACTCTCAAATTACACTTTGGTGCAATTATTGAACTAAAAAAATGTGACATCAGGCCCGGGTTTTCGAGCCATTTTTTAATACATTTAACTTTAAAAACCAGCAAAATGTTAAGAATCACAATCGTTATACTTTTAATCGCCAGTTTTCAGTTTTGTTTTGCCCAGGAAATTATACCGGGAATAAGTGAACACATCAAACATGCGCCTCCCGATGGTAAAGCGGAGAAACCTGTTGATTATAAATATGTGCAGGGTACCTGCTATTTAAATGAGCGTTTTATCGATGGCCGGATGACACTAAATTCAGGTCAGACTTTTGAGGGCCCCATCAGGTATGATATTTTTGCCGATCAGATTGAATTTAAAAAAGAGGCTAATGAAATCTTTACGGTGCAAAATCCGGGGATCATCCGCACGGTTTATATTGACAGTTTAAAACTCATCTATTTCGAACCCGGAGATTTTGAGAATGTGAAAGGATTTTATGAATTACTGGTGTTGGGAAACTACTCGTTGTACAGGAAATACCAGGTAGAACTTAAAAATCCGGAAGCTGCCGGACCCGGTTCATTTTCAACTGCGGCCAGGTTTATTCCACAGGATAGTAAATATTATATTATGGATGCCGATGACAATTTCAGAGAAATAACCAACAAAAAGGATTTGCTATTACCGGACAGAGATACCGGCGAGCTGGAAAAATTTATAAAAGCCAACAAAATAAAAACCAAAGAGGCAAAGGATTTGATAAGGTTTACCGTGTACTTAAACCAGGATTGAACAATTCATTTGCATAATTCGTATCAAAAAACGAGTAAGCATTAAAACAGTAAACAGATGAATCGGAAAATATTTTGGTTGGGGATAATACTTTTTATTGCAGCCTGTTCGACACAAAAAGGATTGGTTACAGTAAAAAGTATCGACGGGGGAAGCACGGTTGAAGACAGTTCGGAATATGAACTGGAAACTTTTGACGGAAGATTTGAAACATGGTATCAGATGCACAATAGTCCGTCGATGTATCGCTCGCAGCAATACTACGAAAACTGGAACCGCCAGTATGTTTCGGCATGGAACTATAATGCCGTGAGTGGACGGAGAAATTCATTTTTCGAACCAATAGTTGGATACGAATTTACCGAAGATTATGGCTTTGAAATCAACCATGAGCTTTTCTATTACTTTCAGTACGTTGAGCATGTTTTGAAAATTCAGATTATGCCGGGTGGACCACATGCCGTGATTTTTTAACGGAATCAAAGAAAATAAGGAATAAGGAAGTACCAATAAACAAATTTCAAAAACCAAATAAATTCAAAAATTCAAAATGTTGAGTCCGCTCCGAAAAGTACAAAAATAGAAAATGCCACGAAATCTCAAAAGCACTAAAACCCACAAAATATTGATAATAAGGCCGAAGCATTTTAGTGTAATTTTGTGTTTTGGTGTTTTAGTGGCGATAAAAGACTTTTCGGAGTAGGCTCAAATATTTAAATTCCAAAATTCTCACAATGAACTTGTTTCTAAAATTGATTTTTTTGTATTTGGAGCTTATTTGGTATTTGGTATTTGGTATTTGGTATTTGGTATTTGGTATTTGGTATTTGGTAATTTTAACCTGCTTCTCGCCTGTGACGAGGGGTAAACTGTAAGTCGTTTTTAACGACAAAAAAACTGAGTGCTAAAATGAGTTGCAAACTCCAGAACAACTACCCCTCCCCAGTTTTCGGGGCAACCTGCCCGGAAACGAATGGGAGGAAGAATTACAATTTTCCCCACCACTTTCCGGCTTTGCGGAAGATGCTCAGGGTTGCCTTTTCCATTGATTTTCCTGCTTTTTGATAGGGTTCGCTATTATAAACTTTTTCAGCGGCTTCATCCATAAAATCTTCAGCCTTTTCAATCATTTTATCGGCAATACCATCAACAGTTGTCTTTTTCTTTTCCCCTTCCATGTTTTTATCAGTTTCCATAGCATTCTTTTTTCTGATTTCGGCTAAATTAAACATTCGCCCCGAGTTAACACAATTGATATTCAAAAAGAACTGAACTGCTGAAAATTCCCCGCCTGACTACGCAGTCGGGCAAGCCCGCCTTCTTCTTTCAAAGGAGAGTCTGCATGTCCCGGCACGAAAATTTCCCCGCCTTCTTCTTTAAAGGCGGGGTCGGTTGAAGTCCTCTACATAATAATTTCGTTTTTGCAAATCATGAGGACGAAACCGGGGGTGGTTAAATTGATTGAATAAAAGATTAAATATATCAAACCACCTCCCCCCGGCAAGCCGCGGTACTCCTCCTTAACCGGGAGGAGAAATTCGTGCTTCAATCAAAATTTGAAATTCAAATAAAATAAGTACTTCAGAAATTTCCCCGCCTTCTTCTTTAAAGGCGGGGTCGGATGAAGTCCCGCAACAATCAATTTGCTTCTGCAATTCAACCGGACGAATCCGGGGGTGGTTCATTGTTGTTATTTATCACAAAACCACCTACCTTTAAAACAAAAAAATGTCCGCACTTCACAACCGAAAATATCTGAAACCCATCAGAAAATCACTAAGAAACAATGCCACATCAGCCGAAGCAACTTTGTGGACATTGCTAAAAAACAGCCAGGTTGGAGGCTATAAATTCAGGCGGCAACACTCGATAGGTAAATTTGTGGTCGATTTTTATTGTCCAACATTGCACCTCGTAATAGAGCTGGATGGCGAACCACATGCCGATTTGGTAAATATTGCCCTCGATGCAGAACGCGATGAATTTATTAACCAGCATGGAATTACAGTCCTCAGGTATGAAAACCGCTGGGTGTTTGAATATCCGGAGGTTATCAAGAATGAGATTCTGGATTTTGGAGAGAAAAGAAATAAATAAACCACCTCCCCCCGGCAAGCCGGGGTACTCCCCGCCTGACCAAGCAGTCGGGCAGGCTCCTTAACCGGGAGGAGAAATGTTCTATACATGTTTGGAATACAAAATAAAATCACAGCACTAAAATTTCCCCGCCTTTTCTTTCAAGGCGGGGTGGCCTGAACCAAGACTGTTTCGGTGTAGTACAATCATTTTTTCAGGCCGGGGTGGTTGATTTAATAATTTGATTGAACTACCAACTTTCCCTGACCAGAGAGGCAGGTTCCGGCTTCAGTCGGAGGGTGGTAGTTATTCAAAGCACCCAACCACCTCCCCCCCTCATTCCATCTACAAACACAATTAAAATTCCCCACCACCACAGTTTTTCACCGTAAGAATAATTAAAACCAAACTTCCTGAAAATGTGTGAATGATGTAAATTTTACAAAAAGTTATGTAATAAACCCGGACATGAATCACTCTATCTTTAACCACTTAATTGTTTTGCTCCGTGTGTTGCGGCGAAAAACGTCAGACAGAGTCGCTCATTGAATCTGTCGGAAGATTGAATACAAAAAAAGTTGAACAATTACTGAAATTATTAATCACTATAAAATTAATCAAATGAAAAAGTTAATGTATGTTTTATCGGTTTTGGTGTTGGTTTCTTGCGGTCAACACAAAAAAGAAATTGCCGTAATGCAAGCCAGGCAGGATAGTATTTCGCTGGTTGCTGAACAGAAAAATAATACCATTCTGGAATTTATTGATGAGATGAACGAAATTCAAACAAACCTGGATTCGATAAAAGCGATTGAAAAAATTATTTCGGTCGAAAAAGCTTCCAGCGTTGAATTGAAAACCAGTGCCAAAGAGCGAATTGCAGGAGACATTGCGCAGATCAATACTCTGCTTCAGAAGAACAAAGAACTTGTAAAATCGCTTACGAATAAATACAAGGCATCGAATGCAAAAATTGCAGAACTCGAAATAACGATAGCCAACATGAACAAACAGTTGACTGATAAAGATGCCGATATTGCGAGCCTTACAGCAGAACTGGAAGCGCTGCACATAAATGTTACCAATCTGAACCAGCAGATTGAAACCATCACCGCCGAAAGCGCAAAAACAATAAAAGAAAGGGAACAGGCTTTTGAAGAGCAGGCGAATGTGTTGAATACGGCTTACTGGGCCTTCGGAACAAAAAAGGAACTGGCTGAAAAGAATGTGATTGAAAAAGAAGGTGGCGTTTTAGGAATGGGGAAATCACTGACCCTGAAAAAGGACTTTAATCGCGACTATTTCCAAAAAATTGATATCCGCGAGTTTAAACAAATGACACTGAATGCAAAAAAGGCCGTATTACTGGCCAATCATCCGGCTGATTCATATCACCTCACCGGAACAAAAACCGTTGAATCACTGGTAATTGACAAACCGGACGAATTCTGGAAAACATCGAAATATTTGGTGGTAGTAGTTGAAAAATAATAATAATGGATTTCGTTTAAAAAGGCTCTGTAACAGGAGTCTTTTTTTTTGCCTTACTGTAATGTAATTCCAAATAAATAAGTACTACAACCATTTCCCTGCCTTTTCTTCCAAGCCCGCCTGACCGTCCGCCTGGACGAACAGTTCGGACAGGGACGGGCAGGGCGGGGTGGCCTGAACAACAAAAAATTAAATGAAGTAAAATCATGTTTTCAGGCCGGGGTGGTTGAATTACTAAAATATTCAAATCATGTTTTCAACCACCTCTTCTTCAGGAGGAGAACCCGTTCTATACATGTTTGTAATTCAAAATAAAATAGTAGCACGAAAATTTCCCCGCCTTTTCTTCCAAGGCGGGGTGGCCTGAACAACAAAAAATTATATGAAGTAAAATCATATTTTCAGGCCGGGGTGGTTGATTTAATAATTTTTCAATCATGTTTTCAACCACATCGCCTTCAGGTTCGTGCTTCACATTAAACCATTCGTTGAATCACAATTTGAAATCAATCTGTTTGACAAACAAACCCGCCAATCAGACTATTTTTCAGCATTTCCAGATGACTTATTCTTCCTCATTCTGATCTTCAAACGGCTGTACCGTACATTCATATTCGGGGTTTGTAAAATCGTTTTTGTTAATCCATTTTTCCGAAATTGTTATCGAATAAACACGGTTTCCTGTGTTTTGCAAGTCCCACACAATACCTTCAGCCTCGGGAAAAGGTGCCCGTCCCTCCAGTTGATCACCAAGTAACCGGTTTATTAAATTGCTTTCCGAAAGGCCGTAACTCAACGCTTTTAACGCGGTTTCCTTTGTTATCTCAACCGGGGCATTGTCTTCGCCCGTTATTTCGAATTGTACGATGTTTGCCTTGGCCAGGGGAAACTTTCCGTTGTAGGCTTTGTAAAGCAACTGATTGATGTTGAACAAATCATAGTGAAGGCCGATCTCAGTATAATTTTCAGAGACTTTTACCCGCAGCATTTCGTGCGAAAGATTATCAATCTGTCCTTCGTTTAAAACATCCGAAAGCTTATAATCCAACAGAATTGCGGCAGCTTCGTTGGGTTCAAAGTCGGAAATGGCCATAAACAGATATTCCTTTAATTCTGTGGTTTTTAATTGTTCCGCATCGGGGTACTCAAATCTGGCCAGCAATTCCTTAAAGTCGTCGTTACTCCAGGCTCCTTCCATCTCATCGATCGATTTAACATCGATTATTTTTACTAAATACTTCATTCAAATATTTTTAGTTTCTACAACTCAAACCCGCGGAATGGATAATTGTTTCATTTAGAATGAAATCGAGCCTGAATGAAACCATTGGGCAGGTTTCTGTCAGCTGAAGTAAGAAACAGTTCTACACCTGTTTGAAATTCAAAAAAAGTTAGAAGCACAAACATTTCCCCGCTTTCTTCTTTCAAGCCCGCCTGAATGACATAGTCGGGCAGGGCGGGGTACGGCTTTAGCAGGGGGTGGTTGGTTAAATACATTCGTGCTAAAAGAATTTTAAAAAGGATCTCCTTCCTGGATTCCAACCGGTGTTGCAGCATGTACTGGTTGCAGCGTATGCAGGTACTTGTACAGGGCAGTCAGTTCAACATCGGTCATTCTGCTGTATGACCCCCATGGCATAGGAGTGCCGGGTATCGCTGTTCCCGCACGAAGTCGGTTGATAAACACCTCTTTCGGCCAAAGTGCCATTCGTCCGGTTTCGGGGTCGGGGGTAAGGTTTGGCGTTACCAGGTGTTTCCCTTTAATAATCCGTCCCTGTTCGTCAAAAACTTCAAACTTCGTCTGACCTGCGTAATCAGTTCCTATGTAAGCGCCAGTCATCATATCGCGGTTGGTATGGCAACCTCTGCAATTGGCAACACTCTCTGCAAGGTATTTCCCGTAAGCTACTGTGGAGTCAGGCTCGGGCGCCGGAGGAACTTCCCCGTCGCCCATTGGTTTAATCAATCCCAGCGCCGACACTGCTTTTCCCATAAAATTCCATTCATTTTCCGGACGTTTGTTTTTTACGGGCGCCGTGGTTCGCAGGTAAGAGATAACTGCGGTCAGGTCGCGGTCGCTCAGGTCGTAAAACGGCATAAAATCAACAAGTGCATGCCCACTTCTTTTTACCCCGTAACGCAGCGCCCGGGCAATTTCCTGATCGGTAAAGGCACCAATTCCTGTTTCTTCATCGGGCGTAATATTTGGTGCATAAACTACTCCTATGGGCAATACAAAATCGATACCTCCACTCAGGGGAACTTTTTCGCCTGCTTCCAACCTGGAAAACTCAGAAATAGGAGTATGGCAAGAGGCACAGTGGGCTGGTCCGTAAACTAGATATTCACCCCGGGCAATCAGACTGGAATCGAGGCTTGCCGTAAATTCAGGATATGGCGCTTCAAACGTTCGGTTAGCGCGCGCATAAACAAAAATTACAAACCCAACAATGACGATTAAAATACCAATGCCTGCCCATTTAAGGATTTTAAGAAATTTTTTCATAATGTTACCTCCTGTTTTTTAGATTTTAATTCATTCTACATCATAAACCTTTAACACCTTTTCATCGATGAACAACTGATACTGTGATAAATAACAAGTCAATTTACGAATATGGGTATAAAAATGCAAGGATTTGACATAAAAAGATATTATTGTCGTTTATCTATAACATGTGCTCCCGTTAAAAGATAAATTTCAGATTAAATCTGAAAAGCAAAATATAATTCGCGTCCTAATTAAAAATAGAAATTCAGAATTAAACTGTAACTGCAAATTTCCCCGCCCGCAGAGGCGAAATCGGTTCGGTAAGTGGGAGTTTTAATAGGAATAAATCAACCACCTCCCCCCTACTTCGTATCTCAGCCGGGGTATTCCACCTGTCCTGGAGGAGAAACTGTTATAGACATATTTGTAATTCAAAACTAATTAGCAGTACAAACATTTCCCCTCCTTTTCTTCGAAGGAGTCCCTATGTTTGTAATTGAGCATTGAAGTTAATGCATAAGCCAAAAGAGCATTATTTTTGAATTAGCTATTAATCAATAAAACTCAATGACTTATGCAAAGACAAATTACAACATTAGATTTTAAAGGGCAAAAT
>JBGSRA010000072.1:0-26787 GCA_041737765.1 Draconibacterium sp.
ATGAGGCCACCTAATTGATACGAGATAATTAATGCAATCTTGTTCAGTTTTAAACATTGCTTCAAACTCCATTTGATTTCCCGGATAATTCATTCACTAAAGATAAATATTTGCGGGAGAAGATCGGATACCCCATTTAAAATTAAATAGAATTAAGTGCTTAGGAAATATTATTTTTTTCGTATAAATTTGATTTCAATTGAATAATTTCTAAATTTGCGCCTCAATTTTAAAAACAAAACCGTAAAAAATGATAGTTATTCCGGTAAAAGAAGGCGAGAATATTGAAAGAGCGCTTAAAAGATTCAAGAGAAAATTCGAGAAAACAGGTGTAATTAAAGAATTGCGCGAACGTCAGAAGTTCACAAAACCTTCAATAATCAGAAGGGAAGAGAAAAAGAAGGCGATTTACGTTCAGGGATTGCAACAACAGGAAGACTAATTGATTTTAGTGATTCCTGAATTTATTTGAACTAAATGGATTATCGGGAGTCGTTTATCGATTATTTAAAATATGAGAAGAGATGCTCCTCTCATACTGTTACAGCATATAAGAATGACCTCGATCAGTTTGTGCAATTTTGTACAAAAGTGGTCGGGGAATTTAATGTTAAAAAGACAGACTCAAAACTGGTTAGGAGTTGGATTGTTCAGTTAATGGAGAATGAACTTTCTGCCCGTTCAGTAACCCGGAAAATAACTGCAGTAAAATCATTCTTCAAATTCCTGTTAAAGGAGCAAATTGTAACCAACAATCCTGCTATTTATCTTGCGCTTCCTAAAATTCGTAAGAAATTGCCCAATTTTGTAGAAGAACCCAATCTTCAACATTTGCTTGACGACGGGTTTTTTTCTGAAGATTTTGTTGGGATTCGAGACAAATTAATAATAACTTTATTATATGGAACAGGAATTCGGCTTGGTGAATTGTTATTATTAAAAGACGGTGATTTTAATACAAAAGAAAGCCTGATAAAAGTTCTGGGAAAAAGGAAAAAGGAACGCATAATTCCCTATCCGACTTCAATTAATCAATTGTTAGAACTATATATTAATATTCGGAACACTAAAATTGACATAAAAACAGAAAGGTTATTCGTAACTGAATCAGGAAAAGCAGTGTACGAAAAACTGGTTTACAGGGTGGTTAATAATAATTTGGCGAAAGTAACTTTACTCGAGAAAAAGAGTCCACATGTACTTCGACATACTTATGCTACCCATTTGCTGAACAAAGGAGCTGATCTAAGTGCAGTAAAAGAATTGTTGGGTCATTCGAATCTGGCGGCAACCCAGGTTTATACCCACACAACATTCGAAAGGTTGCATGATATTTATAAACAAGCCCATCCAAGGGGTTAAAAAAATGCTATTATGGAAGTTAAAATTAATTCAGTGCATTTCACCGCCGATCAGAAATTGGTGGATTTTGTGAATAAGAAAGTAGGCAAACTCGATACTTTTTTCGAAGGTATCATCAATGCAGAAGTAATTCTAAAAGTGCTAAAACCCGAGGCAGCAAATAACAAAGTTTCTGAGTTAAAAATTTCAATTCCTGCGAACGGATATTTGTTCGCAAAAAAGCAAGCCGACACTTTTGAAGAAGCAACCGATTTGGCCATTGATGCTGTGCGTAAGCAATTGGATAAATACAAGGAAAAGCTTAAAAACAAATAAAAATTGAAAATAGCCTATTTTATTTTTAGTTTTTTAAAATAATATTTTTACATTTGCAAACCCAATTTTGGGGCGTTCAGAAAACAGCTGAATTTAAAGTAGATTGACAAGAAAATAAGGTGTTTGTGGAGTTTTCGGGCTTCTGTAATCTTCATAAAAAATTCAAATCAACTCTCTTTAAATGACAGGACAAGATTTATTTTGTTGCTGTTTTAAGAAATTTTGTATTTTTGCGCGGCATTTTTGCAACAATAATGTATGCGGGAGTAGCTCAGTCGATAGAGCATTAGCCTTCCAAGCTAAGGGTCGCGGGTTTGAATCCCGTCTCCCGCTCATTTTACGAGACTGGAGTGATAAGTATATACTTTGAACTACTGTCTCGTAATGTATTAATGCCGATGTAGCTCAGGGGTAGAGTACTTCCTTGGTAAGGAAGGGGTCACGAGTTCAATTCTCGTCATCGGCTCGAAAATGAATATAAAAAAATAAATAATTAAAAATTAGAGTTATGGCTAAAGAACATTTTAACAGGGACAAAGAACACGTCAATATTGGTACTATTGGCCACGTTGACCACGGTAAAACGACCCTTACAGCTGCCATTACTATGGTATTGGCTAAAAAAGGTTTATCTGAAATCAAAACATTCGATTCTATCGATAATGCTCCTGAAGAAAAAGAAAGGGGTATTACAATTAACACAGCTCACGTTGAGTATCAAACAGAAAAACGTCACTATGCACACGTTGACTGTCCGGGACATGCTGACTACGTAAAAAACATGGTAACTGGTGCTGCCCAAATGGACGGTGCTATCATTGTTGTAGCCGCTACTGATGGTCCTATGCCACAAACACGCGAACACATCCTTTTGGCACGTCAGGTAAACGTACCTAAATTGGTTGTTTTCATGAATAAAGTGGATATGGTTGACGATGAAGAAATTCTTGAACTCGTTGAAATGGAAATTCGCGAACTTCTCAGTTTCTACCAATTCGACGGTGACAATACACCAGTAATCATGGGCTCTGCTCTTGGTGCAATGAACGGAGAAGCTAAATGGGAAGATAAAGTGATGGAATTGATGGATGCAGTTGATACCTGGATTCCACTTCCTCCACGTGATGTTGACAAACCATTCCTAATGCCGGTTGAAGATGTATTTTCAATAACAGGTCGTGGAACAGTTGCCACAGGTCGTATCGAAACAGGAAAAATTCATACAGGCGACGAACTTCAGTTGATTGGTTTAGGAGCAGAAGGTCGTAAAACAGTTTGTACCGGAGTTGAAATGTTCCGTAAAATTCTTGATGACGGACAAGCTGGTGATAACGTAGGTTTATTACTTCGCGGTGTTGACAAAAAAGAAATCAAACGTGGACAGATTCTGGCAAAACCAGGTTCAATTACTCCTCACAAACGTTTCAAAGCTGAGGTTTATGTATTGAAAAAAGAAGAAGGTGGTCGTCACACACCATTCCACAACAAATATCGTCCACAGTTTTATATTCGTACACTTGATGTTACCGGAGAAATTCATTTACCTGAAGGTCGCGAAATGGTTATGCCAGGCGACAACGTTTCAGTTGAAGTTGAATTGATATATCCAGTAGCCATGAGCCCGGGTTTACGTTTTGCAATTCGTGAAGGCGGACGCACAGTAGGTGCAGGTCAGGTGACCGATATCGTTAAATAATTTTGTTTATTAAAATAAAAAAATAATATGTCCTGGGCTTTTTAGCCCGGGACTATTTTACGGATGAAACTCAAAAACGGGAGTGGTTTTTACAAACAGTAAGTTCAACTCTTACCTTCCGTACAAAAAAGATTATTTAAAATGAGATTAAAATTATACTTCCAGGAGGCATTTGATGAACTTGTTCACAAGGTAACATGGCCAACCTGGAAAGAGCTACAAAGTAGCGCATTGGTTGTAATGGTTGCTTCCTTAATAATATCACTTGTAATTTTCGCTATGGACCTGTCTTTCAGGAACATAATGGAATTTATCTATGGTTTATTTTATTAATCGAAATCTTTAGATCACGATGAGCGAGAATAGTAAAAAATGGTATGTTCTGCGTGCAATAGGCGGAAAGGAGAAAAAGGTAAAGGAATATATCGAAAATGAAATCGCGAATGGAGATTTAAAGGATTTTGTAGATCAGGTTCTAATACCAACTGAAAAGGTTTACCAAATTCGAAATGGTAAAAAAATCAGTAAGGAAAGAAATTTTTTTCCGGGCTATGTTTTAATCGAGGCTGCATTAGTGGGTGAAGTTGCGCACACACTAAGGAATTTTCCTAATGTTATCGGGTTCTTAGGCGACACTAAAGGTGGAGATCCCGTTCCGATGCGGCAAAACGAAGTAAACAGAATTTTGGGAAGAGTTGATGAACTTGCTGAAAACGATGAGGAAATTAATATTCCTTTTGTGGTAGGAGAAACTGTAAAAGTTATCGATGGACCATTCAACGGCTTTAACGGAACCATTGAGGGAATCAATGAAGAGAAGAAAAAGCTGCAGGTAATGGTGAAGATTTTTGGACGTAAAACTCCTTTGGAACTTAGCTTTATGCAAGTGGAAAAGGAATAATCACGTTAAATATTTATTATGGCTAAAGAAATTGCTGGATTAATTAAATTACAGATTAAAGGTGGTGCTGCTAATCCTTCACCACCGGTGGGACCAGCATTGGGCTCCAAAGGGGTAAATATAATGCAGTTCTGCAAACAGTTTAACGGAAGAACACAAGACCAGCCTGGTAAGGTGCTCCCAGTTATTATTACTGTTTATGCAGATAAATCATTCGATTTCATTATAAAACAACCTCCTGTTGCTATACAATTGCTTGAAGTAGCAAAGTTAAAAAAAGGTTCAGCCGAACCTCACATAAACAAAGTGGGAGCGGTTACCTGGGATCAGGTTAAACAAATTGCAGAAGGCAAATTGGTTGATTTGAACTGCTTTACTATTGAATCGGCCATGAAAATGGTCGCTGGTACTGCCAGAAGTATGGGAATTGCCGTTAAAGGTACTTCACCATTCAAAAACTAAATAAATCTTATACGATGGGCAGAATTACGAAAAATAAAAAAGCTTCTCTTGAAAAACTCGAAAAGGGAAAAGCTTACACTTTAGATGAAGCTGTTGAATTAGTGAAGGAAATTACCTTTACTAAATTTGATGCATCGGTAGATATTGATGTAAGACTTGGAGTTGACCCAAGAAAAGCCAACCAGATGGTTAGAGGCGTAGTTTCGTTACCCCATGGAACTGGAAAAGAAGTTCGCGTTTTGGCGTTGGTAACTCCTGATAAAATGCAGGAAGCTACAGATGCTGGCGCTGACTTTGTTGGTCTCGATGATTACATTGAGAAAATTAAAGGCGGTTGGACTGATGTTGATGTGATTATTACCATGCCACCTGTTATGGGAAAAGTTGGGGCGTTGGGCCGTATTTTAGGTCCGCGTGGTTTAATGCCAAACCCAAAGAGTGGAACTGTAACAATGGAGGTTGGTAAAGCTGTCAGCGAAGTTAAACAAGGTAAAATCGATTTCAAAGTCGACAAATTTGGTATTGTTCATACATCTATCGGTAAAGTATCATTTACTCCCGAAAAAATTAAGGATAATGCTTTGGAATTTGTAAATACCATTGTAAAACTAAAACCAACGGCTGCAAAAGGTACTTATATTAAAAGTATTTACCTTTCCAGTACTATGAGTCCTGGTATTCAAGTTGAAACCAAGTCAGTTGTTGACTAAAAATGTGTAAAAATGAAGAGTTCAGATAAAAAAGTTATTATCGATAATTTACAGGAACAAATTGATTCTTACAACCATTTTTACCTTACTGACATTAGTGGTTTAAATGCTGAAAATACCAGTAATTTACGAAGACTATGTTTTAAGCAAAATGTAAAACTGGTAGTTGTTAAGAATACTCTCTTACGTAAAGCTTTGGAAAGTTCTAATAAGAACGTTGAAGAAATTTACGATGCGCTTAAGGGTAATACCTCAGTAATGTTTACCGCAGATGCAAATGTGCCGGCTAAACTGATAAAAGACTTTAGTAAAAGGCATAAAAAACCGGTTTTAAAGGCTGCTTATGTTCAGGAATCAATTTATATCGGAGCGGATCAATTAGAAGCGCTTATTGCGGTTAAATCGAAAAACGAACTTATTGCTGATGTTGTTGCACTTTTACAATCACCAATGAAAACTGTTATCGGACAGCTTCAGTCGGGTGGAAATATCATTCATGGTGTTTTGAAAACACTTGGAGAAAGAGAATAAATATTTTTGAAATAATTTAATAAAAGTAATAAAATGGCAGATTTAAAACAGCTTGCAGAAGCGTTGGTTAATCTTACAGTAAAAGAAGTTAACGAATTAGCTGGAATTCTGAAAGATGAATATGGAATCGAACCAGCTGCAGCAGCAGTTGCAGTTGCAGGACCAGCTGCTAGTAGCGAAGAAGCTGCTCCAGTTGAACAAACTGAATTTACAGTAGTTTTAACCGCAGCAGGTCAGGCAAAACTGGGCGTTGTTAAACTTGTAAAAGAATTAACTGGTTTGGGCTTGAAAGAAGCTAAAGAATTAGTTGATGCTGCACCAAAAGCAGTTAAAGAAAAAGTATCTAAAGAAGAAGCTGAAGCTATCAAAAGTCAGCTTGTGGAAGCAGGAGCCGAAGTTGAGGTTAAATAAAGCTTCACGACCTTTTTAAAAGGTTATTTGGTTTAGAAGCCAGCGGAAGTTGGCTTCTAAACCTTTTTGTGTATTGGTATTTTACATAATTAACTTGTATAAATACATGGCTGTACAAGCAAAAAATGAGAGGATTAGTTTTTCCTCAACAAAAACCAGGTTTGATTACCCTGACTTCTTGGAAGTTCAAGTTAAATCATTTAAAGATTTTTTTCAGTTAAAAACCACTCCTGATAACAGAAAATCAGAAGGATTATTTCGTGTGTTTGAGGAAAACTTTCCGATTACAGATACGCGTAATAATTTCGTTCTTGAATTTATAGATTATCAGGTTGACCCTCCAAGATATTCCATTCAGGAATGTATTGAGCGTGGTTTAACTTTTAGTGTGCCTTTAAAGGCTAAATTAAAGTTATATTGTACCGATGCTGAACACGAAGATTTCGATACCGTTGTTCAGGACGTATATCTGGGTACTGTGCCATACATGACCACACGCGGAACATTTATTATAAATGGTGCTGAACGGGTTATTGTATCTCAGTTACACAGGTCGCCGGGTGTGTTCTTTGGACAGAGCATGCACGCGAATGGTACTAAACTTTACTCAGCGCGTATTATCCCGTTCAAAGGATCGTGGATAGAGTTTGCAACCGACATCAACAGTGTGATGTTTGCTTACATCGACAGGAAAAAGAAGTTGCCTGTTACCACATTATTACGTGCCATTGGTTTCGAAAGTGATAAAGATATTTTAGAGATATTTAATCTGGCCGATGAAATAAAAGTATCTAAAACCTCACTGAAAAAGGTGGTTGGAAGAAGATTGGCAGCCCGTGTTTTAAAATCATGGGTTGAAGATTTTGTGGATGAGGATACAGGTGAAGTGGTTTCAATCGAGCGTAATGAAGTTATTATTGATCGTGAAGTCGATATAGAAGAAGACCATATCGATGAAATTCTGGAATCAGGTGTGAAAACTATTCTTATTCACAAAGAAGACCAGAATCAGCAGGATTTTGCTATCATTTATAATACGCTGCAAAAAGATCCATGTAACTCTGAAAAAGAAGCGGTACTTCATATCTATCGTCAGTTAAGAAACGCTGAACCACCAGATGAAGCAACTGCAAGAGACGTTATCGACAAGCTTTTCTTTTCAGATAAAAGATACGATCTTGGAGAAGTTGGCCGGTACAGGATTAATAAAAAATTAGGATTAAGTTTAGGTTCTGAAACGAGGGTACTTACCAAGGAAGATATTATTGAGATTATAAAACATCTCATTCAGTTGGTAAATGCAAAAACCGATGTTGACGATATCGACCATTTAAGTAACAGAAGGGTACGCACCGTTGGGGAACAAATGTTCAACCAGTTTGGTGTAGGTTTGGCTCGTATGGCCCGTACAATCCGTGAAAGAATGAATGTTCGTGATAACGAGGTTTTTACACCGATTGATTTGATAAATTCAAAAACTTTATCATCGGTTATTAACTCATTCTTCGGAACAAATGCATTGTCGCAGTTTATGGATCAAACCAATCCGTTAGCTGAAATGACTCATAAACGTCGTATGTCGGCATTGGGACCAGGCGGACTTTCAAGGGAAAGAGCCGGATTCGAGGTTCGCGACGTTCACTTTACACATTATGGAAGGCTCTGTCCAATCGAAACTCCTGAAGGACCAAATATTGGTTTGATTTCTTCTTTGTGTGTATTTGCAAAAATCAACGAGCTTGGTTTTATTTCCACACCATACAGAAAAGCATCAGGTGGAAAAGTTGATCTTTCAGAAGAGGGTGTTGTATATTTAACAGCTGAAGAGGAAGAAGGTCAGATAATTGCTCAAGCAAATGCACCAATTGATAATAATGGAAACTTCATAAACAAAAGGGTTAAAGCTCGTCTTGAAGGTGATTATCCAGTTGTTGAAAGAGAAAAAGTTCAGTTAATGGACGTTGGTCCGAACCAGATTGCCTCAGTTGCAGCTTCATTGATTTCGTTTCTGGAGCACGATGACGCAAACCGTGCATTGATGGGATCGAACATGATGCGCCAGGCAGTTCCATTACTTAGACCTGAAGCTCCGATTGTTGGAACAGGTCTGGAAGGAAGAGCCGCATCGGATTCAGAAATATTGGTAAAAGCTGAGTTTGATGGAGTAATTGAATTTGTTGATGCAGAGCAAATTATTGTTCGTTACGATATTTCAGAAGATGATCGTTTTGTTAGTTTCGATCCGGAAGTTGTAACATACAAATTGCAAAAATATACTAAAACAAATCAGGGTACAACAGTTGATTTAAAACCAATTGTTCGAAAAGGTGATCGAATCAAAAAAGGTCAGATTTTAACCGAAGGTTATGCCACAGATAAAGGTGAACTTGCTTTGGGTAGAAACCTGATGGTTGCTTTTATGCCATGGCAGGGTTACAATTATGAAGATGCTATAGTAATTTCAGAACGCATTGTACGTGAAGATGTATTCACTTCTGTTCATGTTGACGAATACAGTCTTGAAGTTCGTGATACAAAACGGGGTGTTGAAGAATTTACTTCGGATATACCAAACGTTAGCGAAGAAGCAACCCGTAATCTGGACGAAAATGGTTTAATTAGAATTGGTGCCGACATTAAACCCGGTGATATTCTGATTGGTAAGATTACTCCAAAAGGAGAATCAGATCCTTCACCGGAAGAGAAATTGTTACGTGCTATTTTTGGTGATAAAGCGGGCGATGTAAAAGATGCTTCGTTAAAAGCATCACCATCATTAAATGGAGTCGTTATCGACAAGAAATTGTTTTCCCGGGTTACGAAAGACAAAAAAGGTACAGCAACAAAAAAATTGCTCGACCAGATTGACGAAAAATTTGAACGCGAAGTTTCTATGCTTCGTGCCAAACTTGAAGATAAAGTTTTTACCCTGATAATGGGAAAAACGTCACAAGGTGTAAAAGATTATTATGGAACTGAAATTATTGCAAAGGGAGTTAAATTCACTTTGAAACAATTACAGGAATTAGATTACTTAAATATCAATCCTGGAAAATGGACAACTGATAAGCAGAAGAACGATATGGTCTTCAAAGTAATCAACAACTATATTTTGAAATATAAGGAAGCAGAAGCTGTTTCACGCCGCGAAAGATATAATATCACCATTGGAGATGAACTTCCTGCAGGAATCATTCAGCTTGCAAAAGTTTACGTTGCCAAAAAACGGAAACTTCAGATTGGAGATAAAATGGCAGGACGACATGGAAACAAAGGTATTGTTTCGCGTGTTGTTCGTCAGGAAGATATGCCATTCCTTGCCGACGGAACTCCCGTTGACATTGTACTTAATCCACTTGGTGTGCCTTCTCGTATGAACCTTGGACAGATATACGAAACTGTGCTGGGATGGGCAGGTAAAAACCTCGGATTGAAGTTTGCGACACCAATTTTTGACGGTGCAACACTTGATGAAATTTGTGAATATACCGATAAAGCTGGTGTTCCACGTTTTGGAGTAACAAGACTAATCGATGGCGAAACCGGAGTTCAGTTTGACCAGCCGGCAACTGTGGGTATTATTTACATGATGAAATTAGGACACATGGTTGAAGATAAAATGCATGCCCGTTCAATTGGACCATATTCACTTATTACTCAGCAGCCGCTTGGTGGTAAAGCACAATTTGGTGGACAGCGTTTTGGTGAAATGGAAGTTTGGGCTCTTGAAGCATTTGGAGCTTCACATATTTTACAGGAGATTCTAACCGTTAAGTCTGACGACGTGATGGGTAGGGCAAAAGCTTACGAATCGATTGTTAAAGGTGAACCAATGCCACAACCAGGTATTCCTGAATCACTCAATGTGTTGTTGCACGAACTTAGGGGATTAGGCCTCAGCGTTAGGATGGAGTAAAATCTATACTGAATTGGAAAGTTCTGTTATAATTATTTTTAATTAGTATTATGGCATTCAGAAAAGATAATAAAGCGAAAATTAGTTTTTCAAAAGTTTCAATCAGTCTTTCTTCGCCTGAAGAGGTGCTTGAAAGATCGTTTGGAGAGGTTTTAAAACCTGAAACAATAAACTACAGAACATACAAACCTGAACGCGATGGGTTGTTTTGTGAGCGTATTTTCGGGCCTGTAAAGGATTACGAATGTCACTGCGGAAAATACAAACGAATCAGGTACAAGGGAATTGTTTGCGACCGTTGTGGTGTAGAAGTTACAGAGAAAAAAGTACGTCGCGAAAGGATGGGACATATTTCGCTCGTGGTACCGGTAGCTCACATTTGGTATTTTAAATCACTGCCCAACAAAATAGGATATTTATTGGGTTTACCGACAAAAAAACTCGATACAATAATTTATTACGAACGTTATGTCGTAATAAATCCAGGTGTGAAATATATCGATGGAGTGAGAGAGCTGGATTTTTTGACAGAAGAAGAATATCTCGATATTTTGGATACACTTCCAAAAGAAAATCATTTGTTAGATGATGATGATGCAAATAAGTTTGTGGCAAAAATGGGTGCTGAAGCCCTGTTCCAGATTTTAAGCAGAATCGATCTTGATGATCTCTCTTTTACATTGCGTCATAAAGCAAACACCGAAACCTCTCAGCAACGTAAAAATGAAGCTCTAAAAAGGCTGCAGGTTGTTGAAGCGTTCAGGGCAAGTAAAAATATAAATCGTCCGGAATGGATGATTGTCCGCGTTGTACCGGTTATTCCACCCGATTTGCGGCCGTTGGTTCCATTGGATGGCGGACGTTTTGCAACATCAGATTTGAACGACCTTTACCGAAGGGTAATTATCAGAAATAACCGTTTGAAACGGTTAATTGAGATAAAAGCGCCCGAAGTTATTCTGCGTAACGAAAAACGTATGCTACAGGAAGCAGTTGATTCATTATTCGATAACTCAAGAAAATCGAATGCTGTTAAAACTGAAAATAACAGGGCATTAAAATCTCTTTCCGACAGTTTGAAAGGAAAACAAGGACGTTTCCGTCAGAACCTTTTAGGTAAACGTGTTGATTATTCGGCACGTTCGGTTATCGTCGTTGGTCCAAAACTGAAAATCCACGAATGTGGTATTCCAAAAGATATGGCAGCCGAACTTTACAAACCTTTTGTTATCAGAAAACTGATTGAGAGGGGAATTGTAAAGACAGTAAAATCGGCAAAAAAGATAGTTGACCGAAAAGACCCTGTAGTTTGGGAAATTTTGGAAAACGTTTTAAAAGGACACCCGGTGTTATTAAACCGTGCGCCCACGTTGCACCGTTTGTCAATTCAGGCATTTCAGCCGGTATTAATCGAAGGGAAGGCAATTCAGCTTCACCCGTTGGTTTGTACAGGTTTTAACGCCGACTTCGACGGTGACCAGATGGCAGTACATCTTCCACTGGGAAATGCAGCTATTCTCGAAGCACAGCTTTTAATGCTTGCTTCACATAACCTGCTGAATCCTGCAAATGGTGCACCTATTCAGGTTCCATCGCAGGACATGGTTCTTGGTTTGTATTATATGACAAAAGCAAGAAAAGGCGCCCGCGGTGAAGGAATGATTTTCTATTCTCCTGAAGAAGTAATAATTGCCTATTCTGAGAAAGTAATCGATCTTCATGCCATTATCAAAGTAAAAGTTGAAGACGTTGACGAAAACGGTAAATATTTCAAACATATCATTGAAACTACGGTTGGTCGTGTTTTATTTAACGAAAAAGTTCCGCGTCAGGCAGGTTATATCAACCAGTTACTTACCAAAAAATCGTTGAGGACAATTATCACCGACGTATTTATTCGCAGTGGTAATGCAACAACAGTTGCTTTCCTCGATGATATTAAGGATTTGGGTTACGATATGGCATACCGTGGTGGTTTGTCTTTCAATCTCGACGACGTAATTATTCCTGATACAAAACAAAAGATTGTTGCAGATGGATATGCTGACGTTGAGGAAGTAATGAATAACTATAACATGGGATTCATCACCAACAACGAAAGGTACAACCAGGTTATTGATATCTGGACACATGCCAACTCGAAACTTACCAACTCGGTAATGCAAACGCTGAGTTCTGATAAACAGGGATTCAACTCAATTTATATGATGCTCGATTCCGGAGCCCGTGGTTCGAAAGAACAGATTCGTCAGCTCAGCGGAATGAGGGGATTGATGGCAAAACCTCAAAAATCAGGTTCAACCGGATCCCAGATCATCGAAAATCCGATTCTTGCGAACTTTAAGGAAGGATTGTCGGTTCTTGAGTATTTTATTTCAACTCACGGTGCTCGTAAAGGTTTGGCCGATACAGCGCTTAAAACTGCTGATGCAGGATATCTTACCCGTCGTTTGGTTGACGTTGCACAGGATGTTATTATTTCTGAGGACGACTGCGGAACTTTGCGCGGATTGGTTGCAACAACAGTTAAAAACAACGAGGAAATTGTTGCTTCTTTATTCGAACGTATTATTGGCCGTACCTCGGTTCACGATATTTTCCACCCGTTAAGCGGTGAACTAATTGTAGCTTCTGGGGATGAATTAACTGAAGATATTGCTACAGTTATTGAAAATTCACCGATAGAAAGCGTTGAAATCCGTTCGGTACTAACCTGCGAATCAAAAGTGGGTATTTGTGCAAAATGTTACGGACGAAATCTGGCAACAGGCAAGAAAGTTCAAAAAGGCGAGGCAACCGGCGTAATTGCAGCACAGTCAATTGGTGAACCAGGTACTCAGCTCACTCTCCGTACTTTCCACGTGGGAGGTATCGCGGGTAATATTTCTGCCCAATCAGCAGTTGAATCGAGATATGATGGTTATGTTGAAATCGAAGAACTTCGCGCAGTTAAATTTGTGACCGAAGAAAAAGATGAAATTGAAATCGTTGTTAGTCGTTTGGCCGAATTAAAGATTGTAGATAAAAACACAAATATCACACTGTCAACTCATCCTATTCCATACGGTTCGAAACTGTACGTGAAAAATGGTCAGGAAATCCGCAAAGGAAAACTGATTTGCGAGTGGGATCCATTTAATGGTGTTATTATAACTGAATTCGACGGTACTGTTGAATTCGAAAATCTTATAGATGGTGTTACTTTCAGGGAAGAGTCGGATGAACAAACCGGCTACAGCGAAAGGGTAATTATTGAATCGAGGGATAAAACCAAAAACCCGACATTAAAAGTTATTGATAAGGATGGAAATGCCATTCGTTCGTATAACTTACCAGTGGGTGGTCACATTTCGGTTGATAACAAACAGAAGGTTAAAGCAGGTATGGTATTGGTAAAAATACCACGTGCTGCTGGTAAAGCAGGCGATATCACCGGTGGTTTGCCACGGGTAACCGAACTTTTTGAAGCACGTAATCCTTCGAATCCGGCAGTGGTTTCCGAGATCGACGGTGAAATCTCGATGGGTAAAATCAAAAGAGGTAACCGTGAAATTGTTGTTACTACCAAATCAGGTGATGTTAAAAAATATATGGTTCCACTTTCCAAACAAATACTTGTTCAGGAAAACGACTATATCAGGGCAGGAACGCCACTCTCAGATGGTGCAATAACTCCTTCCGATATTCTGGCAATTAAAGGTCCAACTGCAGTTCAGGAGTATATTTTGAACGAAGTACAGGATGTTTACCGCATGCAGGGTGTGAAAATTAATGATAAACATTACGAGATCATTATTCGCCAAATGATGCGGAAAGTAGAAATCGAAGACCCGGGTGATACCCGTTTCCTTGAAAAACAGGTAGTTGATAAAAATGAATTCTTCTCTGAAAACGATTGGATTTACAACAAAAAGGTTGTTATCGAACCGGGCGATGGTGAAGGAATTAAAGCCGGTCAGATTATTTCAGCCAGAAAACTGAGAGACGAAAACTCGCAGTTAAGAAGAAGAGATAAAAAGCTTATTGATGCAAGGGATGCAATCCCCGCAACATCAAGTCAGGTTTTACAGGGAATTACCAGGGCAGCGCTGCAGACACGCAGCTGGCTGTCGGCAGCTTCTTTCCAGGAAACAACAAAAGTACTGAATGAAGCAGCAATTAACGGTAAAACCGATTATCTCGACGGATTGAAGGAAAACGTGATTTGTGGTCATTTAATTCCTGCTGGAACTGGATTGAAGGAATACAAAAACCTTGTGGTTGGTTCAAAATCAGAATACGATCAGTTAATTGATATTAAAGATTAATTCACTTTTAAAAAGTAAATGATCATGGATGATAAAAATCAAAAACCGCAACAGTTGAATATTGAACTCAGTGAAGAAATTGCACAGGGAATCTACTCGAACCTTGCAGTTATTACACATTCAAGTTCTGAATTTGTGGTTGATTTTGTCAGAATTATGCCGGGCATTCCAAAGGCGAATGTTAAATCGCGCATAATTCTTACTCCGGAACATGCCAAACGATTGTTGTTTGCTTTGCAGGATAATATCAAAAAATTTGAAACTGTAAACGGACCGATTAAAAATGTTCAATCGGGATCAGATCCAATGTTACCAATGAGTTTTGGCGGTCCAACTGCTCAGGCTTAACAATATTTTTAAATAAAATAAAAGAGGAATCAAATTTTTGATTCCTCTTTTTGCTTAAAATTTGTTCTGATTGAAACTGAATTGAAACTATAGCAATGAAAAAAATAGCCTTGGTACTTTCGGGTGGTGGAGCCCGCGGAATTGCACATATTGGCGTTATTGAAGAGTTGCAGAAACGAGGATACGAAATTACTTCCATCGCCGGAACATCGATGGGCGCTTTGGTTGGTGGAATGTATGCAGCAGGGAAACTGGAAGAGTACAAATTATGGATGTGTTCTCTTGATAAAATGAAAGTATTTAGTTTGGTTGATTTTACTTTCAGCGCCGATGGAATTGTTAAAGGCGACAAAGTACTCAATGCAATCAGAGAATTTGTGCCCGATACAAATATAGAAGATCTTAAAATTGCCTATTCTGCAACTGCCGCCGATATTGAAAACCATAAAGAAATCGTTTACCGATCCGGGAGTTTGTACGAAGCAATTCGTGCGTCAATTGCTATTCCAATGGTGATTACGCCTGTAATTAAAGATAATGCAATTATTGTTGATGGTGGAGTTGTTAATAATTTGCCTATAAGCAATGTAAAGAGATACAAAGATGATTTACTTGTTGCTGTTTATGTTAATGCCAATGTGCAACCCATAAAACTCAACATTTCCAAAAAGGAAGAGAAAGTGAAAAAATCGGTTTATCTCCAAAAACTCAATGAGTTTTACGAGCAGTTAAATATCATCAGCCCAAAACCGAAGAAAGAAAAGCTCGGTTATTTTACTTTGATAGATAAAACGATTGTATCTGCATCGCTGCAAATGGTGCAACTTACAATTGAAAAATATCCGCCTGATATTTTGGTTAATATTTCACGCGATACTTGCGGGACTTACGATTTTTATAAAGCCGATGAATTGATTGAAATCGGACGAATGGCAGCTATTGAAAGTCTGGATGAGTTTGAAAATGAAAAATAAGGTTAAGAAAGTTACCTAACATTGAACAAAAATGTTAAAATACTGGTTTATAATATAAAAGCGTACCTTTGCGCTTATTAAATTCTCCTTGTAAAATATCCATTTGAATATTTTCCCCGGAAACAAAATTGAAATTGAAACATGCGATTTGAAGATTTAAATATAATTGAGCCTATTTTAAAGGCTGTTAAAGAAGAAGGATACACCGAGCCAACCTTAATTCAGGAAAAAGCAATCCCTGTGATTCTCAACAGGAATGATGTTTTGGGAAGCGCCCAAACCGGAACAGGTAAAACTGCTGCTTTTGCAATCCCAATTCTGCAACACCTGTACAACGACAGGAAGGAAAACCACTCTCAAAGAAAAATTAAAGCACTCGTAATAACTCCAACCCGTGAACTTGCAATTCAAATTGGTGAAAGTTTTTCGGTTTATGGAATGTACACAGGAATACGGAATACGGTAATTTTTGGTGGGGTTAAACAAGCATCGCAAACCGCTACTATCAGAAATGGTATTGACGTTTTGGTGGCAACACCCGGCAGACTGCTTGATTTGATGGATCAAGGTTATGTGAGATTAAACGATATTGAATATTTTGTTCTTGACGAAGCCGATCGTATGCTCGACATGGGTTTTATCCATGATATCAGAAAAATTATATCCAAATTACCCGTTAAGCGGCAATCGCTATTTTTCTCTGCTACAATGCCTGGCAGCATTGTTGAACTTTCAAGAAAAATTTTGAATAATCCGCAAAAAATTGAAGCTACACCAAAAGCAACAACTGCCGAAACCGTGCAGCAATATTTGTACTATACCAACAGATCGACCAAAAAAGATTTGTTGCACCATATTTTAAACGACAAACAGATTTCTCAGGCGTTGTTATTCTCGAAAACCAAACATGGCGCCGACAAAATTACAAAGCACCTGAAAACTCAAAACATCAAGGCTGCTGCTATTCATGGCGACAAAGGCCAGAATCAAAGACAGAAAGTTTTGCAGCAATTTAAGGATGGAGAAATTCGTGTGTTGGTTGCCACTGATATTGCAGCACGTGGAATTGATATTGATAAACTGAAATATGTGATTAATTATGACATTCCGAATATTTCTGAAACTTATATTCACCGCATTGGCAGGGCGGGCAGGGCAGGAGAGGAAGGAATCTCAATTTCGATTTGTGAGCCGGAAGAAAATGGCTATATAAAAGACATTGAAAAACTCATCAACCAGAGAATCGAACTGATTCAAAAAAATCCCTTTCCTCAAACTGAAAAACCAATGACAAACGGAGAAAAAGCGGAATGGGAAAAAGAGAAAATCAAACGTAAAAAAGAGTTTTTCGCTACGCGGAACCCAAAGACAATTCATCCAAAATCGTTTAATTATTCGAGGGCAAAACGATAGATTACATGCAAAATAAAATATAAAAAACCCGGTTGGAGAAATCCATCCGGGTTTTTCAATTATTTCAGATTTGTCTTATTTCGTTTCAATATCAATTCCTTGCAAATGAACCATTTTTACTGCCCTGCCTGATGGATCGGCGTTGTTGCGAAACGAGGCATCCCATGCCAGCGCTTCTGCGGTGCTGCAAGCAATTGAAGGTACTGAAGGTACACATTTGGCAGCTTCGTCAGATGGAAAATGTTCGCTGAAAATACTCCTGTAATGATATTCTTCCTTGCTCATTGGTGTATTTATCGGGAAACGGAATTTTGCATTTTTCATCATTTCATCGGTTACCAAATCATTTGCAACCTGTTTTAAGGTATCAATCCAACCATAACCAACTCCGTCAGAAAATTGCTCTTTTTGACGCCACGCAATACTTTCAGGAATTTGACTTTCAAATGCTTTCCTCAAGGGCCATTTTTCCATTCTCCCGTTTTTTGCCATTTTTTCTTCAGGATTAAAACGCATGGCAACATCCATAAATTCCTTGTCGAGAAATGGTACACGTCCTTCTACACCCCATGCTGCAAGTGTTTTATTTGCACGCAGACAGTCATATAAATGCAAACGGCTTATTTTACGCACACATTCCTTATGAAACTCTTCTGCATTCGGTGCTTTATGAAAATAAAGATACCCGCCAAAAATTTCGTCGGCACCTTCGCCCGATAATACCATTTTTATTCCCATTGATTTGATTACCCGGGCAAGCAGGTACATCGGGGTTGAAGCCCGGATAGTTGTTACATCGTAGGTTTCAATATGGTAAATTACATCACGGATTGCATCGAGCCCTTCCTGGATGGAATAATTTATTTCGTGATGAATGGTATCAATTTCTTCCGCTGCTTTTCGTGCAGCTGCCAAATCAGGAGATCCAACAAGTCCTATGGCAAATGAATGTAATTGCGGCCACCAGGCTTCTTTTTGGTCATTATCTTCAATTCGTTTACCTGAGAATTTTTTTGCCAATGCCGAAGTGATGGTTGAATCAAGCCCACCTGAAAGTAAAACTCCGTAAGGAACATCAGACATTAACTGGCGGTGAACGGCTTTTTCCAATGCATCCTGAAGCTCATCAATACTGGCCGGATTGTCCTTCACATTTTCATATTCGGTCCATTCCCGGGTATGCCAGCGTTTGATTTCTCCGTCTTTGCTATACAGATAATGTGCCGGCGGAAATTCCTCTATTCTTTTACACTGTCCTTCGAGCGCTTTCAATTCGGAAGCAACGTAATAATTACCAAATTCGTCCCATCCCTGGTAAAGAGGAATAATTCCAATATGGTCGCGGGCAACCAGGTAGGCATCATTTTCTTCATCATAAAGGGCAAATCCAAAAATTCCGTTCATTTCGTCAAGGAACTTTTCTTTTTTATCGCGGTAGAGTGCGAGAATTACCTCACAATCTGATCCGGTTAAAAACTCATATTTGCCTTCATATTGTTTTCTTATCTGGCGATGATTGTAAATTTCACCATTAACGGCCAGAATAAGTTTTTTGTCCTTACTGTACAAGGGTTGTTGTCCCGATTCAGGGTCAACTATCGAAAGCCTTTCGTGAGCCATTACAGCTTTTTCTCCGCAATAAATGCCCGACCAATCAGGTCCGCGGTGACGAATTTTTTTCGACATCTTCAGTACTTTCGGCCTCAATTCCTGTGAGCTTATTTTTAAGTCAAACGCACATACTATTCCACACATATATATTCTTTTTTTTCTGTTTAAATAATTGAGCGACAAAAATAATCAAAATGCTTACTCTTGCAAATATATATTGACATATTTCTATTTTATATAATCTTTGTGTTACAATAATTATTTTAAATGATGTGTTTACAATCTTTATAATATACGAAATATTTTATTTACCCTGTTTTTTAAGTAGCCTGAATAAAATATCTGTCTTTTTATCAACACAACCCCCTTAAAAAATTATCTGCTTTCAAAAAACCATCCTTTTTTATCAGGGAAATAAAAATCATTTATTTATGGTCAACTATATAAAAATTGACTGCACAATATTTTTCGATAAGTGGTTTTTGTAATACAGAACTAATTTCAGTTCGTTTTAATTCATATTTCCGTCTTATATTTTCACTATTTGATGTATATTCAAAATCGATTTTAATAACTAATCAACTGTCAACTAAAACTATGGAAACCAGTATTTTTATGGATTTGACAAAAATCCCGGAAGTAAATGAATTGGAAATTGGTTTGAGTAAAACTTATGCGTTTTGGAAGGAAATCAGGGATTTTGTATTGGAGAAATATCCTGCAGCCATTGAAGAATGGCATATTGCAGTAAAGAAATATGGTTGGGGTTTCAGGATAAAAGATAAAAAACGGGCAATTATTTATTTGTCGCCAAGAGATGGATTTTTTCTGGTAGCAATGGTATTTGGGCAGAAAGCTACCGACCAGATTTTAAATTCTGATGTTTCAAACTTTACAAAAGAAGAATTGATAAACTCGAAGGTGTACATGGAAGGCAGGGTGATCCGTTTTGAAATTCGCGACAGTACTTTTATTAATGACATAAAAAGACTTGTCGAAATAAAAATTGCCAATTAATTCATAAAATATAATCTAAATGAACAAAAGCCAAAACTTTCAAAGGCGCGATTTCTTAAAAACTGCAGCTACCGGAATTATTGCTGTTACCGGAACAGGCGTGGTAATTTCAGCTGCTGCTGTTGAAAACAGGACCAGTCAATCGGTTGACATTGTTGAAAAAGTAAAAACAGCCCTGCTTTCGATGCAACGAGCTTCGTGGGAACAAGGTGTTTCCATGCAGGCTATGTGGGAATTCGGCGATACCGAAATGGCATATCTGATGGCGAAAGAAGCAGTTTTACGTCAAACTTCCGAAGGAAGACTTTCAGTAGTTTATACCGACAATGGAGTAACCGACCCAGCAGCATCGGGTGAAGTTGTGTTTCGAATGGCTGAGCAAACCGGGGAGCCAGAGTTTATAGAAGCGAATAAAAAAATGCTTGATTATTTACTGAATAAAGCACCTAAATCGGCAGATGGTATTTTATATCATGTTTTGAATGCCCCTGAGTTTTGGATTGATGCGTTGTACATGGCGCCTCCATATTTATGTGTTGCCGGATATCCAAAAGAAGCAGTTAAGCAAATCGAAGGCTATCGAAAAGTGTTGTGGAATAAGCAGAAACAGTTGTTTTCGCACCGTTGGCACGATGAAAAAAAGATGTTCCCGAATGAAAAATTCTGGGGTGTTGGAAATGGTTGGGCCATGGCCAGTTTCGCCCGAATAATAGATACACTTCCTGAAAATATGAAAACTGAGAGAAACAACTTAATAAAATATGCTACCGAAAATATTGAAGGGTGTCTTCCATTTTTGCGTTCGGATGGTTTGTTTCACGATATTATTGACGACAACACCAGTTTTGTGGAAACAAATTTTGCTCAAATGGTGGCTTACACCATTTACCGCGGAATAAAATCAGGCTGGCTGGCTAAAACATATCTCGAAAAGGCAGAAAAAATGAGGTCTGCCGCCCATTCGAAAGTTGATGAACATGGCTATGTTCAGGGAGTTTGCGGAGCTCCGACTTTTAACAGTTCGGGCCGCGCCACAGAAGGACAGGCATTTTTTATTTTGATGGAAGCTGCCAGAAAGAATCTGAAATTGTAAAATCTATTGTTTAATACTGTGGACGTTCTCCTACTTTTTGCAATTAAAGGGGGACTCGATTCGATACCACTTTCATTACAACAAATTGAATTTCAGTTAACTGTAGCTTTTGTCAGATTTTAGGTGACCCCACGGGAACAGGGATGACACAAGCTAAATTCACTACATTTCAAACTTCAATTTCAGGATTTTTTCATTTGCATTTCGTCAGCCATTTGTATAAATTTGATAGATGATTCTATCGGGCAGATAAATTAAGTTCAGACACTTAATACTACTTGGGGTTTTTTATTTCAGAAAGTAATTCATAGAAAAATGTTAAAAATTACCGGTTTAATTTTAGGTCTGTTACTTACATTTCAGTGCTTTGCAAAAACAAAATCTGAAAAGGAGGCACGAGTTCTGGCTGATCGATATTTTAACAGTTACAGCGTCAAATCAGCAGTTATTCTGAAAAATTCATTTAGTGTGAAGTACAATGGTACCATAGTTTACCATGTATTTAATTACGAAGGCGGAGGTTTTGTAGTGGTTTCGGCAAGTGATGCTGTAACCCCGATACTGGCGCAATCAAACGAAGGATTTATCGATGAGAATGTCACTAATCCGGCAGTAAAATATTGGTTTGATTCTTATGCCAAAGAAATAGAATATATCATTACAAAGAATTTTGGTAATAGAGAAACACTAAAGGAATGGAATAAACTTAGCAGTACATTCCACGAAAAGTCAGTCTTGGATGCAGGTCCGTTGCTAACCACAGAATGGGATCAGGGAGAATGGTACAATTATTATTGTCCGGTTGATCCCAAAGGCCCTGGTGGTCATGTTGATGCAGGTTGCACAGCCACTGCTATGGCCCAGATTATGAAATATTACAACTTCCCCGAAAAAGGCTTTTTATCGCATTCGTATGAGGTTCCTGATTATGGTGTTCAAACTGTTAATTTCGGAGAAACCACCTATAATTGGGGGGCAATGGACAAAACAGCCAATAGTACAAACTATCAGGATATTGCAAAACTTATTTATCATGCAGGGGTGTCTGACGATATGGTCTACAACATCAGTGGATCAGGTGCACCAACACAAAATGTACCATGGGCACTTACTACTTATTTTAACTATGACCCAAAATTAATTAAACACCTTAAACTTGCAGACTACACTGTTAGTGACTGGAAAGAACTTTTGAAAACTGAACTTCATTCTTCCCGTCCTGTATTGTATGTTGGTTATGGCAGTTTTACTGGTCATTCCTGGGTGTGCGATGGATGGCGTTCGGGTGATGATATGTTTCACATGAATTGGGGATGGTCGGGGAAAGAAAATGGCTGGTTCAGGATAGGAGAGCTTAATACCAATATTGGGGGATACAACAGAGACAATGAAATTGTTACAGGAATCAAACCCGGAAACCCAAATATGGTTGTGCGAATTACTAATTTGAATCCCAATCAGTTAATTGCCTGCAACTCATCTGTAACTGTTGATTGCTCGGTTTTCAAAGGTACACCCAATGCAGTAAACCTTTATGTTGACAATATTAAAATTTATACTGCCAACCAGTCTGATTTTAAATACAATCTGCTTACAAAGAATTATTCAATTGGCAATCATGTCATTAAAGTTGAAGCCGTTAATTCATCTGATACCTCATTTCATGAAGTTACGGTAAGGAACAGCGAATGGATTTCGCAGGCGACGGCATTTACAAAACCTTTACGCGGAATTAGCTACCTGCATGCAGTTGATTCTCTGGTTGTATGGGCAATTGCCTATGACGCGAATGGTGATCGGTTACCCATTAACGAGTTTACACGTACCGAAAATGGTGGTGAAATATGGAAATCGGGTATTATATCGGGATGCGATGGCCTAAGACCTTCCATGATTTTCGGTCTGAATTCTGATACGGCTTATTGCCCGATGAATTTGCAATCGGGTACCAATCCAAAAGGAATTTATGTTACCATGGATGGCGGAAACACATGGGAAAGGCAGACTTCAGCATCATTCAGCGATCCTGCCTCATTCCCCAACGTAGTGCATTTTTACGATCAAAACAATGGCTTTTGTATGGGCGATCCGGTAGGTGGTGAATTTGAGATTTACACAACTAGCAATGGTGGAAATTTGTGGATCAAGGTTGCTGCTGAGAACATTCCAAATCCGCTGGCAAGTGAGGAGGGTATTGCCGGCTACTATTCATCCATTGGCGATAATGTTTGGTTCGGCACAACAAAAGGAAGGGTTTATCGCTCAAACGACAGGGGTAGAAAATGGAATGTAAGTACAACATCATTTAGCGGAAATACAGTTGATGCGGATTTTGCTGACCAATTTCATGGACTGGCGCAAAATAAAAGTAATAAAACAACAGGTACCTTGTCTGAAACATTCGATGGGGGTGTTACCTGGACTTTAGTCAAACCAACAGGCCCAATGGGTACAGAAGATTTATGTTTTGTACCAGAAACTGAAAACACCTGGGTAAGTACCGGAAATCCAGTTTATGGAGTTTTTTACAGTTACGATGGTGGACATTCATGGTTCCCTTTTGAATTAAACAAGGATGATCAGATGAATAAAGTTGACTTTGTGAGCCCTGAAATTGGATGGGCAAGCGGTTTCAATTCAAGTGCAACTTCCGGAGGGATGTTCAGGTTTGTTGGTAAAATGCAGAGCAAAAAATTTCTGAATCCTGTAACAGAACTTATTGCCAGTGTCGAAGGCAAAAATATAATTCTGGAATGGGATCCACCAGCAAAAGATACTTTTTCAGGATATAAGTTATACCGAAACGATACTCTGTTAACTGAAATTCCAATTAGTAGCAAAAAATATATTGATGAGAAAGTTGCTCATGGTAAACAAACTTATTGTGTTGTTGCATTGTACCCTGAAGGAGAATCAGAAGCCATGTGCGCAGAGGCATTTATTATGAGCCCAATTAGAAATCTTTTATATACTATTAACGACAGAGGGGTACTTCTTAAATGGGATGCTCCTGTTATTGGGGCTGATATTTTTGATATTCATTATAATGTTTTTCGAAACAACACCCTGTTAAATCAATATCCTTTTAATGGGACGAGTTTTGGAGATTACCCGTTTATTCCTCTAAGTGGTAAGCAAACCTATTGTATTGTTGCAATTTACAAATCAGTTGAATCTGAAACCATTTGTACTGATGTTTTGATTACAACCACAATTGCAGAAATTGAATTACACATTAATGTTTATCCCAATCCGTCTTTGGATAAAATCACAATTGAAACCAGTTTGAATTTCGACAATATAAATATTTACAATATTCAGGGTCAGGAAGTTTATCATTATCAGAACCTGGGAAATTATCTTTCAATACCAACTGCCGAAATTCCCCAGGGCATTTATTTACTGCAAATCCGGTTTGGAAACAAAACTGACATTCGTAAAATATCAATAAACTGATAAGCACAAAATGATTTATTTATCGGTTCATAATTTGTTCAGCTTTTACAAACTGAATTATATCTGCCAAATTAACCTAACTAAGTTTACCTTTGCGACATGTCAGGAATAAAAAAGAATCAAAAAAATATACTCAGTAAACTCAATATTGAGCAGCTAAATCCGATGCAGGAAGAGGCGCAGCAAGCTATTCATTCAGGTTCGGAAATCGTTTTGCTTTCGCCAACCGGAACTGGTAAGACACTGGCTTTTATGTTGCCCATCATTGCTGAACTGGATGCAAAATGCACCGAAATTCAGGTGTTAATTCTTGTCCCCTCTCGCGAACTGGCCATCCAGATTGAACAGGTGATTCGTGAAATGGGTACCGGTTACAAAACCAACGCCTTTTATGGAGGCCGTAATTTCAGTAAAGACAGAATGGATTTAAATACTCCGCCTGCAATTTTAATTGGTACTCCGGGAAGAATTTCTGACCATTTTTTGCGGGAAACATTTTCAACACAAAGCATAAAAATTTTGGTGCTCGATGAATTTGACAAATCATTGGAAATCGGTTTTGAAGCAGAAATGAAAGCAATTATAACTTCCCTTCCAAAAGTTCGAAGAAAAATTCTGACTTCAGCAACACAAGAAGTTATAATTCCGGCATTTGTGGGATTATCAAATCCTGTTTACATTGATTATTTGCACGAAAAAATTCAGCAGTTAAAAATCAAAACCATCATTTCTCCAACAAAAGATAAATTGGAAACTCTGGTTGATGCGCTGAACCATCTGGGGAATCAGCCGGGAATTGTGTTTTGTAATTTTAAGGAAACAATTCAACGGGTGAGCGAATTTCTAACTGAGAACAAAATAAGTCACGGCTGTTTTTATGGTGGCATGGAACAAATTGACAGGGAACGGGCGCTCATTAAATTCCGCAATGGCACGCACCAATTAATTATTGCCACCGATCTTGCTGCCCGCGGACTTGATATACCCGAACTGAAATTTATTATTCATTATCATCTTCCACTCCGAAGCCAGGAGTTTACCCATCGAAACGGACGCACCGCCCGAATGCATAACGAAGGAACCGCCTATATCTTGAAATGGATTAGCGAAGATCTGCCTTCTTTCATTCCCAAAACCGAAATAGAGAAGGTAAAGAAAGCGCCGGTTCGTGCTGAATCTGTATGGACTACTCTTTTCATTTCGGGTGGCAGAAAAGATAAAATCTCGAAAGGAGATATTGCCGGACTTTTTATCAAACAAGGGCAGTTGGAAACTGAACACCTGGGAAACATCGAATTGAAACACGACTGTGCTTTTGTTGCTGTTCACACTCAAAAAGTAAACGAACTTTTACCGCTGGTCGATAACAGCAAATTGAAGAATAAAAAAGTGCGGGTAACAGTAATTTAATAAAACCAGTGTTTTCTTACTTAAATTTATTTTAAATAAAAGCAGTCATTCCGGGAAAAGGATTTTTTGAAAAATGAGGTTGATTGTTCTGTTTTCTTTGCCAGTCAGCGCTTCAGCCCACTTCAATGGTGAAATTCAGTTGTAGTGCTTGTTTTGGGTCATATTCGACTTCTCTCTCTGTGGAAATGGTCAAAAAAGTTGCTTGATTTTCAGGGTTGAATTTCTATATTTGCTTCCTTTTTAAAAGCGGACATAAATTACTAAATCCAAAATATATTCATGAAATTGCCATGATTTGTAAAAAATCAATAGAAAATGATAATAATTACAATCATGGTTATTCCATGTGACCTTAAAAAATAAATTAATAACACATGAAAGGTTATAAAATTATCGTTCTTGCCAAGCAGGTTCCTGATACAAGGAATGTTGGCAAAGATGCAATGAAAGCGGACGGAACGGTCAATCGTGCTGCCCTTCCGGCGATTTTTAATCCGGAAGATTTGAATGCACTTGAACAGGCGCTTCGAATCAAGGACAATTTTCCGGGAACCACCATTACCATTTTAACAATGGGACCAAGTCGTGCCGCCGAGATTATTCGCGAAGGTTTGTTTCGTGGTGCCGATGATGGTATTTTGCTTACCGACCGGGCTTTTGCCGGTTCCGATACACTGGCAACATCTTATGCCATTGGGCAAACATTAAAAAAATATGGCAATTACGACATTATCATTGCAGGCCGCCAGGCAATTGATGGCGATACCGCTCAGGTTGGACCTCAGGTTGCTGAAAAACTTGGAATACCGCAAATTACTTATGCCGAAGAAATTCAGGCCATTGAAAAAGGGAAA
>JBGSRA010000115.1:0-61997 GCA_041737765.1 Draconibacterium sp.
CATTTTCGCCCGTTCCTCCCGGTACCACTACGCCCATACCAGCCAATATTCTGAATTCACTTAATTTCGGTTACAGCGAAGGGACTATTAATAATGTAGCCTCTGGTTTATATGTGGTAAGGGCAATGGATGCATTTGGTGGGCTTTCGACAGCAAACCTCGTGCAGGTGGGTAATTCGATGGTGCCCTTTATCCAGACATGGGGACCAGATCCTGGCTCTGGCTTTTGCAAAGAGTTTATCACGCTTCTTGGTCCCGGGGGGCCAAACGGACCATTTGTAGGCGGAATAAAAGAGAAAGGCAGTAATCAACCTTATGTATTCAGCACAGGACTAACCATCAACAATATTCTGGCGGGCAAAACCTACGAAGTGGTTTTGAAAGATGCCTGTAGCAACATTAGTACTTTCCTTGATTTTTCACCGCAAGCCTGGCAACCCATCATCAACAATGTAGTTGTTGCTCAAACAGGTTGTACCAATACCATCACTGTAAATGCAACAACCTGTTCTGCAAATGCTGAATACCGTTTACAGCTGGCAAATGCTGCACCCGGCAACTGGCAATCCTCTAACATTTTTACAAACGTTTCCACAACGGGTTTCCACACGGTATATGTAAGAGATGGAAACAGCCCTGTAACTTTTCAAATTGTCAGTATAGATCCGTTGCAGGCAGATGTTTTTGTTAATTCTCCTGGCGGCCTTTGCGGAGACCCTTATGAATTAAGTGTAAGTGCAAACTTTGGCGTTCCTCCCTATAATTATGCCATTAGTGAGGATGGTGTCAATTTTTCTGCCAATACCAGCAACCAATACTTCAGCCCGCTTTCTCCCGGAACATACACAGTAATGGTTACTGATGCCTGCGGGCAAACAGCTTTAACGAAGCTTGAAGATGGTGTTGCAGGCGCCTTATACGAAGTAATTGAATCGGGGTTTTTAGGTGGTTGTGGTACATTGGGAGGATATTTGCACATTGTTATTGATTTAGGCGTTTATGCACAGGTAGTTAGCCCTCCCTACAAATACACGGTAAAGGAGGTCATTGGTGGCACTGGAAATAATATCCAGTACGGTAATGTAATTAACGACGGCACAACCAATAATCTTGATTTCACCATTTCCGGATTGCCCGGCAATAAACGATATGGTATTTTTATTGCCAACGATTGTGACGAGCCATTTACCCCTAAAAACAGGGTAGCCAATGACTATGCTATTCCCGGTTGCAGTGAATTTGTAACCGTTTGGGATCTTGCCACCGCAGGTGGGCCTAATACCGAATTAACTTTTGACGTAGCTACCGGCGGCACGGTCAACTACACCTGGGAAACTATCCCTACCGCTTTTTCCGGTTCCGGAACTTTTACAGGATCAACTGCAACTATTACAGGCTTGCCTGCTGATGCAACTATTCGTCTGTTGATTCATCCGGCAAACTTCGAAAGAATCAAAATTAACTATGGTACCGACCGTAACAGGTTAACCCAGGTAGAAAACTGGGGCAGTACCGCCTGGACAAGCATGGAATTTGCATTTTATGGCTGCGAAAACCTGCAGATAACTGCCGCAGATATACCTGATTTAACAGGTGTTACCAATATGTCTCGAATGTTCCAGCAATGCGTCACGCTAAATTCGCCTGCTAATATCGATACCTGGAATACGGCTGCTGTAACCAATATGAGCCTTATGTTTACCTATGCAAGTGCCTTTGATCAGAACATCGGTGATTGGAATACGGCTGCTGTTACTGATATGAGAGGAATGTTTGAGGGAGCAAGCGCATTTAACCAAAACATTGGGTCGTGGAATACGGCTGCTGTTACCAATATGAGTTTTATGTTTTCCGGGGCAAGTGCCTTTAACCAAAATATTGGCAATTGGAATACGGCTACTGTTACCGATATGACTGGTATGTTTATCTATGCAAACGCCTTTAACCAGGATATTGGCTCCTGGAATACGTCTGCTGTTACCAATATGGCAAGTATGTTTTACGGTGCAGACACCTTTAACCAAAATATTGGCACATGGAATACATCTGCAGTTACCAATATGAGTCAAATGTTTGAACAGGCATACTCCTTTAATCAGAACATTGGCACATGGAATACGTCTGCGGTTACCGATATGAGTTATATGTTTTCATATGCAAATACCTTTAACCAAAACATAGGCAACTGGAATACAACTGCTGTTACCAATATGAAAGCTATGTTTAACCTGGCAAGCGCCTTTAATCAGGATATCGGCGCATGGAACACGGCTGCAGTTACCGATATGAGCTTTATGTTTTTCTTTGCAGGCGCCTTTAACCAAAACATTGGCTCCTGGAATACGTCTGCTGTTACAGATATGAAAAGTATGTTTTTAAGGGCAGCAGCCTTTAACCAAAACATTGGTTCATGGACTTTAAACCCGGGAGTTATTATGGAAAACATGCTGGACAATTGTGGCATGGATTGTATTTCTTATTCAGCAACATTGAATGGTTGGTATGCCAATCCATCTACCCCGGCAAATAGAGTTTTAGGAGCCGCTGGAATGCAATTCGGCACCGCTGCCACAGCAGCAAGGGCTTATTTGACCGGAACAAAGGGATGGACGATTATACGTGATGTTTTAACAAATGAAGGTTGCGGGATAATCTGGACAGGTGCTGTTAACACGAGTTGGCATGAGCCCGGAAACTGGTCTGGAAGTAATGTGCCGGACGCTGGCAGCGTTGTTACAATCCCATTAACCGTAAACAAGCCTGTCATTCAGCAAGATGCGGTTTGCTTAAATCTTACAATCGCATCAGGGGCAACGGTAACTATTAATCCACAAAATAGTCTAACTGTATCTGGAGTTCTTACCAATTATACTATAAATGGTTTGGTGATTGAATCTGATGTCAATGGAACAGGGTCGTTAATTGCAGCTTCGGCAGCGGGTAGCGGAACTGCCGAAGTGCAGCGATACATGACCGGAAATCAATGGCATAATGTATCATCCCCTGTGCTGCAATCCATTGCATCTTTACTTTCGAATAATGCAAATATACCCACCAAATTAGCTGCAAGAGCAATAACAGATTATGATACTTCAAACGATGTATGGAATGCATACTTTACGAATGTTACAGCGGGAGATTTGGGATTGGCGAAAGGCTATTTGCTTAGGAATGATGCCAACGGGATTATAAAATTTAACGGAGCTATCCATACCGGAACACAAAGTATTGCTCTTTCTCCATCAGGATTGGGATGGAATTTAATTGGAAATCCGTTCGCCTCGGCTATAAAAGTTAACAGCGCCGCAGGAGTGAATAACTTTTTAGCAATAAATGGTGGTATTCTCGATCCAAATTTTGTTTCTATTTATGTATGGAATGGAACTCAGTATGAAATAATAAACAATGCTTCAGGTGCAGAATTTGCAACCGTTGGCCAGGGATTTTTTGTAAAAACCACTACCGGGTCCAGTGCTGAATTTACACCCCAAATGCAGGTACATCAGCCAACTGTAGCGCTTAAATCAGGAACCGTAATCCCTGAAATTAAGCTTTTGGTTTCTTCATCCACGAAAAGTGCCACAACCGGCATTAAATTTATTGAGGGCGCCACTGCCGGACTCGACAAGGGATATGATGCCGGTATTCTTAAGGCTGAACCTATGTTCTCTGTTTTCACAAATCTTGTTAATAATGATAATAATAACGTGGAGTTTGGGTTGCAGTGCCTTCCCCTAACTAATACTGGAACGCTTACAATTCCTGTGGGTATTGACTTTTCTTCCGGTGGTGAAGTAACATTCTCTGCACAATTGCTCAATCTTCCTACTGAAAGTAATATTGTATTCGAAGACAGGTTGTTAAATGTAACCACCTCTTTCAACATTAATAAAAGTGCATATAAAACTACGCTCGCTGCCAATACAAGAGGTACCGGACGATTCTATCTGCATGTTTCTGACAATCAGGTTACAAGTATCAGAAATGAAACTGAACCAAACAAGATAACTGCCTGGTTGGAAAGAGATGAGATTGTAATTAACGGAATTACCGAAAACAAAGCAGTTGCAATGTTATACGATTTAAGAGGAAGTGCAGTTTTGGTGCGAAACCTTGAAAAAACAACTCCCAACAGGATAAATGTAAATGGACTTACTACTGGAATATATATGCTTCAGGTGATTGAAAATGGCAAACGCACCGGCATTAAACTTCAAATAACCGGGAATTAAAATATTAAAGGAGAATTACAAAATACAACTCGTATGAAAAACAAGTCAATAGAAAATAAAGAGTTTCCCACGGCAGAGAAAATTTCCAGAAAAAAGGCAATTAAAAAGGCTGGATTCTATGCCTTTACAGCAACGAGTATGATTTTATTATTGGGTACCCAAAAATCAGCAGCAGCAAGTTTACCTCCAGCTCCACCTGTCTGGTAATATGATGTATAAATTACGGTTCTTAAATTGAATTTATTGCAGCAACCGGGTCGAGTCTTGCAGCCGAACGTGCAGGCATTAATCCGGCAATAAATCCGATTACACTCGAAATCATTAGTCCGGTAATTATATTGCCCAATGTTAACACGATTTCGAATTCGCTAACATACCTGACAATTATGGTACCTATAAAAATTAATAGTAAACCGAGTACCCCGCCAATAATTGAAAGTACAATTGCTTCAAAAATAAATTGCAGCAGAATAAAATACCGTTTAGCCCCAAGTGACTTTTGAATTCCAATGATCTTTGTTCGTTCTTTCACCGAAACAAACATAATATTGGCAATTCCAAACCCACCCACAAGGATTGAAAACCCTCCGATTATCCACCCGGCCATGTTAAAAACTATAAAAAACTGGTCGAACTGATTGGAAATTAAACTTACTTCATTCAATGCAAAATCATTTTCCTCCATTGGTTTTAAACGGTGCAGGTTTCGCATTACGCCTTCAATTTCAGATATAAATTTGTCGGTATCGATATTTGGTTTCGACTTTATACAAATGGTCTGACCTCTGTCCTGATTTCGTACATCGACCATATAAAACGACTTAATTGCTGAAATATGAATATTTTTATCCATCGAAGTTCCGAAAGCATCCTGACCTTTTTTCTCGTAAACACCAATAATTGTAAACTTTGAGCCCTGTATTTTAACCGTCCGGTTAACAGGATCAAGTCCCGGGAAAAGTTTTTCAGCGATTTCAGCACCAATAACAGTTACAGGCGATCCCGTACGCATTTCGTTCTCTGTAAAATACCTGCCGCGTTCTACCTTTAAATTCCAGACATCGAGTATTTGATATGTTGTAGCCATTATGGTAACATTATCCATTTTGTCGCTGCCAGCTTGTGCCGTACGCGAAAATCCATACAAAAATGCAGCGTTTTCCACTGTATTTGCACGTTTTAATATTTCCTCAGTTTCTTCATATTCCGGGGCTGGGCGGTTTAAATATCTCCACCATGGATACTCGCTTTCCCCTTCAGGAGGCATCCATGGCCATTTTTGAATATAAACCATATTGCTTCCCATACTATCAAGACTATTTCTGATAAATCTCTCAAGCGAATCGATTACAGTAAAAACCGAAATAATTGCAAAAATACCAATTGTAATGCCAAGCAGCGAAAGAAATGTTCGCAATTTGTTTGCTTTTAACGAGTTAAAGGCAAATGTAAAGCTTTCAAGTATTAATCTAATCAGAAGCATTATTGTTTTTCAAATTTATGAGTAAAGGTAAAATTTGTTTTATATTCTATCGCAAATCATAGTTTTAAAAACATTGCAGTAAAAATATATCTAATTAGTGTATGTTTTTTTAAATGATTACACTAAAAATAAAATCAAGTTCTGTCTGTTATTTCTTCAGGAATAAATGTTTGAATCCATCGTTATTTATATTAAAAACTACATTGATTTTTTTATCTTTGCGATCAAAATTCGAAAAGGGAATAAATGGCTGATACTAAAAAAATTAGGACTGCATTGGTTTCGGTGTATCATAAAGAAAACCTCGACAGGATAATTTATAAACTCAAGGAACTGAATGTTAAAATATTAAGCACCGGTGGAACAAAAAGTTTCATCGAATCGCTGGGTGTTGAAGTTTCATCGGTTGAGAGTTTAACTGGTTATCCCTCAATTTTGGGTGGACGGGTTAAAACATTACACCCAAAAGTTTTCGGTGGAATTTTATCGCGCCGCGATAACCAGGGCGATGTTAGCCAGTTAACAGAATATGACATTCCTGAAATTGATTTGGTAATTGTTGATCTTTATCCGTTTGAAGAAACTGTTTCATCAGGTGCTGGTGAACAGGATATTATCGAAAAAATTGATATTGGCGGGATTTCCCTGATTCGTGCTGCAGCCAAAAATTTTAATGACGTTGTAATCGTACCATCACAAAATGAATACATTCCGCTGTTAAATCATTTAAATGAGAAAAACGGAGAGTTTTCGTTAAGTGAAAGAAGATGGTTTGCAGGCAAGGCTTTTTCAGTTTCATCGCATTACGATGCAGCAATTTTCAGTTATTTTAACGGAGGAAAAGACGAAAGTACAGAGAGAATCAGCCTGAATAACGGATCGGTTTTGCGTTATGGTGAAAATCCACACCAAAAAGCAACTTTCTTCAAATTTAAAAACTCTCCTCAGGAAATTTCCTTGTCAGAAGCCCGGGTAATTCAAGGTAAAGCATTATCGTACAATAATATGCTTGATGCTGATGCTGCATGGAAATCAGCAAGCGATGCATTTCATTCGGTTACACACATAAAAAACAAAGTAGCAGTTTCGGTTATAAAACACCTCAATCCATGTGGTCTGGCAGTTACCGGAAATATTCTTGAATCGCTTGAACTGGCCTGGGAAGGTGACCCAATTAGTGCATTTGGCAGTATCATTTGTTTTACCGACACAGTCACCAAAGAAGTTGCCGAATGGTTTGGCAGTAAATTCGTTGAAATTGTAATTGCTACAAAATTTACAAGCGAAGCACTTGAAGTATTTGCCACAAAGAAAAATTTACGTTTACTCGAAACTCCTGTGAAAAGTGAAATTACAGGAGAAAAATTATACCGTTCAATTAGCGGCGGAATGTTGGTTCAGGACGAAGATGAAGGATTAGACCTTCAGTTCGAAACTGTAACAAAGAAAGCTTTCGATACGGGTAAGATGAACCTTGCAAAATTTGGTATCACTGTATGTAAACACCTGAAAAGTAACGCAATTGCAGTAGTTACGGAAAATTCAAACGGTTCGTTTTGGTTAACTGGAGCCGGAATGGGACAACCCAATCGTTTGGATAGTTTGCGTCATTTAACCATGCCTCGGTTCAATACAAAAAAAGGTTTGGAAATAGAAAATTCAGTATTAATTTCGGATGCTTTTTTCCCATTCCGCGACAGTATTGAAGCAGCCAACGAATATGGTGTTAAATTCATTGTTGAACCAGGTGGTAGTATTCGTGACAACGAGGTTATCGAAGCCTGCAACGAGTTTGGAATTGCAATGGCATTCACCGGAAGAAGACATTTTAAACATTAAAAACAGAGCATCTTTTACAGATCAGATAATTTAGAAATTCAAATGGGACTATTTTCATTTTTAACGCAGGAGATTGCAATTGACCTGGGAACGGCCAACACAATTATAATTTATAACGATAAAATTGTTGTTGATGAGCCATCGATTGTTGCCATTGATTTGAAAACCGAAAAAATGGTGGCAATTGGTGAGAAAGCCAGGCAAATGCAGGGGAAGACACACGCAAATCTTAAAACAATCAGGCCTTTACGCGATGGTGTAATTGCCGATTTTAATGCAGCTGAACAAATGATCAGGGGGATGATTAAAATGATTAATCCCAAACCGAGATTGTTTTCTCCCGCATTGAAAATGGTTATTTGTATTCCGTCAGGAAGTACCGAAGTCGAAATACGTGCGGTGCGCGACTCATCGGAACATGCCGGAGGCCGTGAAGTTTATATGATTTATGAACCATTGGCAGCAGCCATAGGAATTGGTCTCGATGTTGAAGCACCCGAAGGAAACATGGTGGTTGACATTGGTGGTGGTACTACTGAAATCGCGGTAATTTCGCTGGGCGGAATCGTTACCAACAAATCGATTCGCATTGCCGGTGATGATTTAACCGCCGATATTATGGAATACATGCGTCACCAGCACAATATAAAAATTGGCGAACGTACTGCTGAAGAAATAAAAATACATGTGGGTTCGGCACTTTCTCAACTGAAAGATCCACCACCTGATTACGTTGTACAGGGACCAAACCAAATGACAGCTTTACCAATCGAAGTTCCGGTTTCGTACCAGGAAATTGCGCACTGTCTTGAAAAATCGATTTCAAAAATTGAAACCGCTGTACTAAGTGCACTTGAACAAACTCCACCTGAATTATATGCCGATATCGTAGTAAAAGGAATTTGGCTGGCCGGTGGTGGCGCCCTCTTAAAAGGATTGGACAAAAGGTTGACCGATAAAATTGGAATTACATTTCATATTGCTGAAGATCCTTTAAGAGCAGTAGTTCGTGGAACCGGTATTGCACTAAAGAATGTTGATAATTTCTCATTCCTGATCAAATAACTGGTCAGGAATTTTTCTCTTATAAACAATGAGAGGTCTGCTTCGGTATTTGCTAAAACATTATGCTTTTCTTCTTTTTTTACTCTTAGAAGTAATTTCGTTTACTCTGATTTATAATTTCAACACCTATCAGAAGGCTAAATACCTGAACTCTTCAAATCAGATTACAGCAACTGTTTATAATTCGTTTAGCGCTGTTGGAAATTATTTTAGTCTGGCTGCTGTAAACCGGAAACTGGCAAAGGAAAATGCAATGCTGAAATCGTTGATTGCCGATTTACCTTACATTAAAGTTACACCCTATTCAATTATCTCAAAAGCAGAGTTTACCGATTCTGTTCATCGGTTTATTTCGGCAAAAGTGATAAACAACTCGGTTGACAAACAAAACAATTATATTACAATTAACAAAGGACGCAAACATGGTATAAAACCCGATCAGGGAGTTATAAATTCCGATGGAATAGTTGGAGTTATTACTCATGTTTCTGAATCATATTCACTTGGATTTTCGGTGTTGAACAAGCGTTGGGGAGCTTCTGCAAAATTAAAGAAAAGTGGAACTTTCGGTCCGCTCGCATGGGATGGAAAAGATTCGAGATATGCAAACCTTACAGGAATACCGTTTCACGTTGAACTTGCTGTAGGTGATACGGTGGTTACCAGTAGTTATTCATCAGTTTTTCCCGAGGGAATTACGATTGGCATTGTTCATTCGATGGAAAAACCTGACGGTGACAATTATTATAATATTCAGGTTGAACTTGCTACTAATTTTAGGGCACTTTCATATGTCGATGTGGTTGAGAATCTAAAAAAGCAGGAAATAAGAGCACTTGAAAGCAAAAAGGTAGATGATTCGGATACTCAGTAAATATGCAGCAATGTTTATCTCACTGGTATTAATACAGGTATTAATATTTAACCAGGTGCAGTTTAGTGGTTTCTTCAATCCATATATTTATGTGCTTTTCATAATATTACTTCCACTTAGTACTCCGCGTTATGCAATACTAATACTTGCTTTTTTAATAGGGTTTGTTATCGATATTTTTTCAAATAGTTTGGGTGTACATTCGGCAGCAACTGTTTTTGTTGCTTATGTAAGGCCATTGGTAATCAGGCTGATTTCAAATCGGGAAGATGACAAAAGCGACTATCCCGGATTAAATCAGAATAAATTGTCATGGTTTATTTCTTATGTGTTTATGATCGTCTTTTTGCATCATGCCATGCTTTTTTATCTCGAGGTTTATACATTTGCAAACTTCTTTAATACACTTTACCGGGTAATTCTGAGTTCTTTATTTTCAATTATTGTTATAGTTTTAAGTCAGTTTTTGGTTTTCAGAGATTAATAATTTAAAAAGTGGACATTTTTTCGAGGCGGAAATTTTTAGTAACAGCAATTTTTCTTGTTGTTGGTGCCATCTTTGTTTTGAGGTTGTTTGCGGTACAAGTGCTTAGCTCAAAATACAAGGAGTCGGCCACTAATAATGTTTTGCGCGAAATTGTTCAATATCCTGCCCGGGGCTTGGTTTATGATCGCAATGGTGTTTTAATGGTTTTTAATAAGCCGGCTTACGATTTACTGGTTACACCTCGTGAAGTTGAAAGGTTCGATACCCTGGCTTTTTGCAGGCTGGTAGAGATTTCGAAAGAAGAACTAATTGCTGGTATTCAAAAAGCAAGGGACTATTCACCTTACAAACCTTCGATTTTAATAAAACAGATTCCTCCCGAGAGCTTTGCTTTTTTACAGGAGCAATTGTATAAATTCAAAGGATTCCATACACAATCGAGAACTTTACGGGATTACGCCAATCCATCTGGTGCACATGTTTTAGGATATGTAAGCGAGGTGAATGATAATGATATTCAGAAAGATGATTACTATAAATCAGGCGATTATATTGGCGCCAGCGGCATTGAAAAAACTTACGAAAAGCAGCTTCGCGGGATAAAAGGAATAAAAAAACAAATGGTTGATGTTCATAATCGCATAAAAGGCAGCTATGTTGAAGGAGCAGAAGATATTCCTGCAAAAATTGGTAACGACATTGTTACCACACTCCATGCCGGTTTACAACAATATGCCGAAGAGCTTTTCAGAAATAAAAAGGGAGCAATGGTTGCAATTGAACCTTCAACTGGTGAAGTTCTTGCGCTTGTAAGTGCCCCGACTTACGATCCCAGTCTGCTTGTTGGTCGCGTTCGCGGCGCTAATTATAATATCTTGTCGGAAGATAGTTTAAAACCACTTTTTAACCGGGCAATTCAGGCAAAATACATGCCCGGATCAACTTTTAAAATTATTAATACATTAATAGGTTTGGAAACTGGTTCCATAACCGATTATACCCGTTTTAGTTGTAATGGCAAGGGTTCTTCACCGATAAAATGTACTCACAGTCACGTTTCACCCTTAAATGTTACTGAGGCTATCCGGGAGTCATGCAATTCTTTTTTATGGAATACTTTCAGGTCGATTATTTATCATTACAGTAATGTTGCTGAAGGATACAATATCTGGCGGAGTTATGTTGAAAGTTTTGGGATAGGGCAGATTATCAGCAATGATTTTCCGAATGCCCTGAAGGGAAATTTGCCACCTGAGTCATACTACAATGAAATTTATGGAAAAGGTCACTGGAGCCCGTTGACCATCCGTTCAATGGCGATTGGGCAAGGCGAATTGGGTGCTACACCACTGCAAATGGCAAATGTTGCGGCTATTGTTGCCAATCGTGGGTACTATTATCAACCTCATTTAATACGCGAAATACAAAACGACACAGTTCCTTCATCGTTTAAGGTGAAACATTATACAAAAATATCTCCGGAAACTTTCGTTCCGATTATTGATGGTATGGAGCAGGTTGTAAAGGGGAATATGTCTTCGAGGGTGGCTGTTCCTGGTGTAATAATGTGTGGTAAAACAGGAACCGTTCAAAACGATCATGGGATAGACCATTCAGTATTTACCGCTTTTGCACCAAAAGACAATCCGAAGATTGCCATTTTTGTGTATGTCGAAAACAGCGGGTTTGGTGCCACTTATGCAGCCCCGATGGCTGGATTGATGGTTGAACGTTTTTTAAACGATACCATTTCATCTCAAAAGAAAGGGGTTGAAGAAAAAATGCTCAATGCAAATTTGTTAAATCCGAATCAGCCAAAATAATATGCCAAAAAGAAACAGCCTTTGGGCAAATATCGATTGGGTTACGGTTTCAATCTTTCTGATTCTGGTTTTTTTAGGATGGATAAATATTTATTCATCGGTTTTTAATCAGGAGCATCAAAGCATTTTCGATACAACACAGCGTTACGGAAAGCAATTGATTTGGATTGGTGCAGCGCTGGCTATCGGATTTTTAATCCTCATTATCGAATCTAATTTTTATGTGTTTTTCTCGTACATAATTTATGGGCTAATTGTGGCTCTGCTATTTCTTGTTCTGTTTGCCGGTACCGTAATCAATGCGCAAAAGGGGTGGTTTATGTTTGGCTCTTTCGGATTTCAACCTTCAGAGTTTTGTAAATTTGCAACCGGCCTTGCCCTTGCAAATTATCTGAATACACACGGATTTAAAGCCGATCAGTTTAAATCTGTTATTATAATCTCTGCCATTATTCTTGTACCGGCCATATTAATTCTTTTGCAAAACGATACTGGTTCGGCATTGGTTTATCTTTCGTTTGTTTTGGTTTTATACCGCGAAGGACTTTCGGGAGTTGTACTCTTTTTTGGTTCGCTGCTGATTTTGCTTTTTGTACTTGCTTTAATTCTTTCGAACCTGGTTTTATCGGTTGTATTGCTGGTTTTGGGATTAATTGCATTTTACGCAGTTAACACCCGATACAAACAGTTTTTAAAAATCCCGATAATATATGCTTCCAGTATATTACTTTTTTTTGTCGTAAATCTGGCTATCGGATCGGTATTCGAAATCTCTGATGTACTGACTTTTGCATCGATTGCCGGAACAATTATAATTCTGGTTTACAGTTATCTGAAGAAAATTAGAAGTTATACAACAATTGCTTTAATTGTTCTTGGATCGGTTCTGTTTACAATCTCTGTCGATTATGTTTTTTACAATATTCTGGGCGATCATCAGCAGTCGAGAATAAACGAATTGCTGGGTATTCATTCCGATCCGCTGGGTGCCGGATACAATGTAAATCAAAGTCTTATTGCCATTGGTTCGGGTGGATTTTTGGGAAAAGGATTTTTGGAAGGAACACAAACCAAATTTAATTTTGTGCCCGAGCAAGATACCGATTTTATTTTCTGTACAGTTGGTGAAGAGTGGGGATTTGTTGGATCAATTTTCGTAATAGGACTTTTTATGCTACTTTTCTACCGCCTGATTTGGCTTGCCGAACGACAACGCTCAGGATTTTCGAGAATTTATGGGTATTCAGTGGCAGTGATTCTGTTTTTCCACTTTTTGGTCAATATTGGAATGACCATCGGTATTATGCCGGTTATCGGAATTCCGCTTCCATTCTTTAGTTATGGCGGATCTTCGCTTTGGTCGTTTACAATTTTGCTGTTTATTTTTATCAGGCTCGATGCCAGCAGATACGAAAAATTCTAGGTTCGAAAATTACAGGCATTATTCTTTTAAAATCCATTCTCCAAAACAGTATTCCTGATTTCAATATTGTACTTTTCTGATATATAAGAAATCAGATCTGACATAAAAACCCTAAAGTTATCTTCAAAAAAATAATAATTGTTTTCAAGTATGTTAAACACAAAATCCGATTTAGCCGGAAGCGATGAATAATTACTCATAATTTGCAGAGCCTCAATAATTCCGGATATTGTTGCATACGATTCCAATCTTTGGTTTTTAATCATAAAGGGCAGAAATCCCTGAACTCTGAGTGGCAAATGAATAAAATTCTTCATTAAAACTGCATGCGAATATTTGGCGAAAGTTTGAAGTGAATAATCAGAATATTCTTCCCAGTTACTTGCAAGAAAATGGTCGTAAACAAAATCAACAACAATACCTGAATAAAGTCCGAATTCTGATTTGAAAGGTTCTTTGGCTTCCCTGAATTTCTGGTGACTATCGGTAAAAGAATCGATTTGCCTGTGCATTAAAATACCCTCCCCGATTTTAGCCGGAAATTTTACCCATTTATTCCCTTTTACATGGTCGCCGATAAAATTACCAACCATTGTTTGCTCATCAATCCCCGATAAATAAAGGTGTGCAAGATAATTCATATAATCTGTTTGAAAAATGAACGATTTAAAACTAAAATTGTTTGAATAGAAGGGATAAAGAAATTAGGTTTTTTATCGAATTTCATCATAAATGTGTAGATATTCGATATTTATATAATTGTTGCAAAACGAATAAATTGCTGAAAAATATCGGGAAACCCCTTAATTATGCAGCTTTTTATTTTGAAAGGGTTTTTAATATTTTCTATTTTTGACGGTCTGAAAAAATGGTTGAATGAATAAAAAGATTGTGGCATTTGGCGAAGTAGTCTGGGATATTTTACCAAACGGAAAAGTGTTGGGTGGTACACCTTCGAATCTGGTTTTTAGATGCAATTCATTCGACGAACAGGGGTTCTTGCTATCGCGTGTTGGTGATGATGATTTGGGAAGCGAGGCAATTGAAAAACTGAAGGAATTAAGCATTTCAGACGATAACGTGCAGGTTGATACTGAGTTTCCAACGGGTACAGTGGAGATAATTCTTGAAAAAAATAGCGAACCACGATATATTGTAAAGCCTGAAGTTGCTTTCGATCATATCGAATTTTCGGCTGAAGCACTTAAATTAGTACGCGATGCCGATTGTCTTTTTTACGGGCTTTTACCTCAACGTTTTGGCATTTCGAAAAATACTTTACGTGAGTTGATAAAAGAATCGCCCGACTCGCTTCATTTTTTCGATTTGAAACTTTTTGAGCATTTTTTTAATGTATCGGTAGTCGAAAATCTTTTGTGGAGTTCAAACATTGTTCGTATCAAGGAAAAGGAAATAGGTTTTTTGAGTAAAGAATTGAACTTAAATGATGAAAATCTGAATACTTTCAGCAACGAACTTTCGCGTAAATATAAAATCGATCTTATTTTGATAACACGTGGTCAAAATGGTGTTTTTGCCTTTCATAAAAAGAAGGGTGCATTTTCCGAACCGGGTTACAATATTGATGAGGTGGATAATATTGGCTCCGGGATGGCATTCTCAGCCGGATTTCTGCATTACTTCCTGAACGGGAAATCGATTCAACAGGCGCTGAGTTTCGGGAATGCTGCAGGGGCATTAAACACAACAAAACGAGGTGCCACCTCTTATTTCGATAAAAAGGATGTATTAAATTTCATGAAAAATACCTCCCAGAATCAGGTTCAATAGTAAAGTTTTTCCAATTAAAAAATACTTTTAAACATCTCTATTCCGGTAACTAAAGTTGACTTTTTTCTGTTTACATGAATAAAAAACGTCATGAAACGAACGAGAAATGAAATTACCGGACTACTCATTGGTAGATTGTGGGAACAATATGTGGCAGGCGTACCGTATGCCAAAAAATATGTTGATTTGGTGACCGAAAAGGGAGGAAAAATTGCAATCGACCACATTGCATTTCGCACTTTTAATGCACACTCCGGCGAACAACCCGAGGGAATCAGGGCGATTAAACATATCCTGAATTTTCTTGAATATAAACCGGTATCAAAATACAATTTCACGAAAAAGAAATTAAATGCTGTGCATTTTGAACATCCTGACGAAAGATTTCCAAAAATATTTGTCAGTCAGCTCGAAGTTGCTGATTTACCTGAGTGGACACAGCAATTAATCAATGAATCAATTCACAATACTACCTATTTACTCACCGATAAAAGTATTGAATTGCTTCGGATACTTGAAGAAAGTGGAATTTTACCCGCCGAAGCAGCAGATTACCTGGTAAATGACCTGGTTCAGTATTTTCGCCGGCCGTGGAATATTCCGCTAAAAGAAAATGTACTGAAATTAAATGATGTTTCGCAGTATGGCGCGTGGGTATTACTTCACGGAAATTCGGTAAATCATTTTGCTGCCTTTGTTAATCAGCAGGAAGTTAAAGATTGGCCCGATTTGGAAATTACCTGTAAAGCACTGGAATTAGCCGGAATTCCGATGAAAGAAAAGATTGAAGGCGCGCCGGGAAGTAAACTCCGGCAATCGGCAACTCTGGCAATAAAGGAAGAATTAAGAGTTAAAGGTGAAAACGGTTTCGAAAAAATAGTATGGACAAACGCGTATTTCGAATTGGTGGAGCGTAATTATATCGAAGAAAACGGGGTGCGTAAATTATTTAACGGTTTTCTTGGCGAGCAGGCATCGCATTTGTTCGATCTTACCGAAACGCACGAAAATTAATAAACTTTCGGAACATAGGTAAGCTCGGTTAATGGTGGTCTTACATATCCTTTATTATCCGTTCTTGGTGGCAATTCAATTGGCCCGGGTGTTAAATCCTCATACGGAATCAACGACAATAAATGATGGATGCAATTCAGCCTCGAAAGCCTTTTATTATCTGCATCGACCATGTGCCACGGACATATTTTAGTATCGGTGTACGAAAACATTTCGTCTTTTGCCTTTGAGAATTCAACATACATTTTACGCGATTCCAAATCCATCGGACTCAGTTTCCATCGTTTTGTGGGATTTTTAATTCTCGATCTGAATCTTTTCTCCTGTTCCTTCTCGCTAACCGAAAACCAATATTTAACCAATATAATTCCCGAGTGTATTAACATTTTTTCGAAGTTGGGGCATGCCCGCAGAAAATCCCAATATTCCTCGTTCGTGCAAAATCCCATCACTTTTTCAACACCGGCGCGGTTATACCAGCTTCGGTCGAACAAAACCATTTCGCCTGCAGCTGGTAAATGAGATGCATAACGTTGAAAATACCACTGTGTTTTTTCGCGTTCGGTAGGTGTGCCTAACGCTACTACCCGGCAATTGCGCGGATTCAGCACCTGAATAATTCTTTTTATGGTTCCGCCTTTTCCGGCAGCATCGCGACCTTCGAAAATTACCACCACTTTCAGCCCCTTGTGTTTTATCCATTCCTGAAGTTTTATCAGTTCAAGCTGAAGGTTTTTTAATTCTTTATTGTAAAATTTTCTCGAACTCTTTTTTGTTGAAACGGGTTTTGGGTCAGACTCTTCCATCTAATTAATAGTTTAGTTTGTTATAAAGTAGATTTAAAAGCACTTTAAAATTACTAAAAAATCAAATCAAAATACATCATCGAAAGAGAATGAACTTTGTGGAAAATTAATTTAATGCCTGTAGGATTAGGAAACTAAAATATACGCTCCAAACTGGCAATCTTCTGTGGCTTCAGTAAGTGCAAAAAACCCTGAGCCAATTTTGTTTTCTATAACTTTTAAAGGGTATTTTTTCTCCATTTCTTTTTTAAAGTCATAAAACGTAGTTCCCGGCTGAAAGTACGTGCGGTAAATTCCTTTTTTATTTTTATAAATCAATTTTTCAAGCCGAAGGGCAAGCAAACCCATGGTATGACGCACATTTATTTCGAGACAGGGATTGATTTTGAGTTTGTTTGCTGCATCAGAATAAATCAGTGTATCAACTCCAAAAACACCTTCGTAATAAGTTGCCATTTTGCTGTTTTCGAGGGTTTTTATAAGTGGCTGACGGATTTCACTGATTGCAAATTCAACAAATTCCAAAACACGTTTATCAATGTTTAAAGGCAGTCCGTTTAAAAAGTTACCTTCATATTGTCCTTTTTTATTGGTACTGAAATTACTGATTCCCAAAAATTCAACTTTCCCCATTTTTAATTCAAATTGAAATGAAAAATCCAGCACTTTATTTAAATATGGTTCAGCAACTGCGTAACCCTGTTCTTTTACAATTCCCATTACTTTTTCCCATACTTTTGGGTGAACGGGTGTTTTGGTGATGGGCTGCAATCCCCGCCCGGAGCTGCTCCATGGTGCTTTTACCATTATTTCACCCCAATTGTGTAAAGCCAATTCGAAATCTTTTTGAGATGTACAGATTTTTGGTGCGAATTCAGCAGGTAAAAAAGATTCAGAATTAAAGCCCGACAAAAAATGAGTAAGAATCTCACCGGCAAATTTTCTTGAAGTGATTTCCCTGTGTTCAGGTTTCCAGTCAAAAGCCGGTGATTGTTTAAATGCTTGGGAACACGATTCTTTTATAGGTGCAAGAAATTTATGAACGGCCGGGCTCCATCCCCAGGGTAATAATTTATTCTTCGGAAGATTTAAAAATTCCCTGTCATTATATGCACTGGTTTGCAAAACAAAATCAGGAATATCAATGCTGAATTGCCGCAACGAATCAATAAATTCTTTCGAAGGTATTTTATTAACTAAAACATAATCGCCTTTTTTGCCAAAAAACAACGGAAGTGCAGAAAAATCATCCTCCATTTTTTGCAATAACTTGTTTGGTTGCCAGTTGGGACTTCCATTGGCAATTGCAAATTCGCACGTTGGATTAAAATAAAATATATCAGGAAGTGAGGTAATCATATTAAAGTGTGATGTTAATCAGTTTTTTTAAAAAAGAAAAAGAATTTTCACAGAAAAGAAATTCAGGGTGAAAAAATATGATGAAATTCCGGCATTTTATAAAATAAACTATGTTGCCAGCCTGATTTTCATCGAAATTATTTTCATCATTTTTTAAATTAGGGTAGTAAATATACGGGTATCTGAGATAAATAAGGTAGTTGAATTTAGAACACCCCCTTCGTTGTTAACTAATATTAACTAAAATACCCTTATTTGGGTAAAATTTTAATTTTTTTTGGAATTTGAATTTTTAAAATTACTTTAGCAGTTGGTGGAAATGGTTAGAATAGATTTTGTTAAAAAATCGTCTAATCGCTCTGTAGAGTAGATTTAATAATTTGTTTAATTCTAATTATCAAAATTTTTTTCTATGAAAAAACTAACGCTGTTTTTAATTTGCATTTTAATCGCAGGAATGCAATTTGCGAATGCTCAGACAAAGAGTATTTCGGGTGCGGTAACCAGTAAGGAGGACGGTACTTCGATACCGGGTGTCTCCGTTATGGTTAAGGGAACTACCCTGGGAACTGTAACAAATGTCGATGGTAAATTCGAATTAAGTATTCCGAATGATGCCAAAACGATTGTTTTCAGTTTCATTGGTATGAAAAACCTTGAGGTTGAAGTTGGTACTCAATCCAGTTTTAACATTTCTATGGAAACCGATGTTTTCTCGGTTGACGAGGTTGTTGTTGTTGGATATGGCGTTCAACAGAAAAGAGACGTAACCGGTTCAATCTCTTCAGTAAAAGGTGAAGACATTAAATTAATGCCGGTTCAGAGTTTTGACCAGGCATTGCAGGGGAAAGCTGCCGGTGTTATGATTACCATGCCAAACGGTGTATTGAACAACCCTCCTGTAATCAGGGTTCGTGGTTTTAACTCAATCACTTCCAGTTCATACCCATTAATTGTTGTTGATGGAGTTCCTGTATTTACAGGCGATGTTTCTTCCAACAGTGCAGCATCAAATGCTTTGGGTGATATTAATCCATCTGATATTTTATCGATGGACGTATTAAAAGATGCTTCAGCCACTGCTATCTATGGTTCGAGAGCTGCAAACGGTGTAATACTTATTACAACCAAACGTGGTACTTCTGGTAAGGTAAAGGTTGAATACGACGGATTTATGGGTTATACTCAGCCTTATCGCATTTTCGACATGATGAATGCTGACCAGTATGTTGAACATAAAAACAGGGCTCTTTCAGTTATCCCATCTGCATTGCCAGCTAACTTTTTCATCCCGACAGATGCCAATGGTGATCCATTAAATACCAACTGGGCCGATGAAGTGTACCAAACTGGTTTTCAACAGTCACACTCGTTATCTGTTTCCGGAGCAACTGCTGCCACGTCATATTATCTATCGCTGGGATATCTGGATCAGGAAGGTATGATAAAGAAAAACACCTACAACCGTAAAAATGCAAGGTTAAACCTTGAACATAAGGTAACAAAATATTTAAAAATTGGTGCCAACCTAACCATTACCAACTCGTTAAATGCCGCACCTAATACCGGTTCTTTGGATGGTCAGGCTTTTAATACTGCCGGTGCAGGACGTTTGGCATTTGTGTTGCCACCAAACCTTGCTCCTTATAAAAACGACGGTACTTATAATATTGCAGGTTCAGCAATAGGAAATATGGGACAGCCAGTTGCAAACTACGGATACTATAACCCGGTTGCAATTATGGATTTGTGCACATACACTGCTGAAAACGATAGGGTTCTTGCCAACTTATACGGAACACTGGAACCAATAAAAGGGCTGTTCTTAAAAACTGCTTTCGGTATTGACAATTTAGGAGTTGAATCAATTTCATTCCAGACTGGATTAACAGGTGATGGTTTTGCCAGTAACGGAGCAGCAACTAATTATTTTAACAGGTTAAACCGCTGGACTTGGTCTAATACAGCCAATTACGACTTTACCGTTGCCGAAAAAATGAATATCGGACTTTTGGCAGGGGTGGAAGAACAATCAACCCAGGGAAACAACTGGAATGGTTCAAAAACCAATGTTGCCGATCCATTCTTTACTACTTATCAGGGCTCATGGGTTACTGCCGGTATGGGCGGTGGCGGACAATACGAAAATTATTTTATTTCCTATTTCGGAAGGTTAAACGCCAACTGGGATAAAAAATATTATATTGAGGGGAGTGTTCGTCGCGATGGTTTTTCAGGACTAGCCGAAGGAATGAAATACGGTACTTTCGGGGGTGCTTCTGCTATGTGGAATATTTCGAATGAAGACTTCATAAAAGACGGTGTTATTGGAGAAACTTTTTCTGATCTTCGCCTGAAAGCAAGTTTTGGTAAAGTTGGTAATATGTCAGGAATCGGTTCGTATGCTTCAATGTTTCTTTATGGCTCAGGAGTATATGGAGCAGCTCCAACATGGACATTTACACAGGCAGGAAATCCTGATTTACAATGGGAAACCAGTAACAAATATGATATCGGTTTGAGTTTTGGTTTATTAAAAGACCGTATTCAGGTAGATTTAAACTGGTTTAACAACGATATTAACGATTTGATTTTGAATGTTCCGCAGTCACCTTCAAAAGGTATTCCCGGAAACTCAATTCCAATGAATATTGGTTCAATGTTTAACAAAGGTTTGGAGTTAACTTTAACTAGTTACAACTTTTCAAAAGGAGATTTTACCTGGACAACCAATTTCAATATCAGTACTGTTAAAAACGAGGTTACTGAACTTGCTCCCGGTGTAACCGAAATCGTTGGTGTTACAGCCGGTCTTGAAACCACCAGCAGAACAAAGGTTGGTTCTCCGGTTGGAAATATCTTTGGTATTGAAACCCACGGAGTCGATCCACAAACTGGTAGAAGAATATTTGTGCTTGCCAATGGTAAGGAAATTACTTACTCACACGAAAATCCTGCAGCAAGTCGCTGGCAATATTTAGATGGAACTGGAAATGCTCCTGCTCCTGTTTTAAATGTTGACGGGAAAATTTTAGGTTCACCAATCCCAACAATGTATGGTGGACTTGATAACTCATTTACTTTTAAAAATCTTGACCTGAATCTTAACCTCACCTATGCTTTGGGTTTCGAAATTTATAATGGTTCAAAAGCAGGTCTCAGAGACCAACGCTGGTGGAACAATACCGTAGAAGTATATGAAACTGCATGGAGAAATCCGGGTGATGTAACCGATATTCCAAAACCGGTTTTCAACGACAACGTATCAAACGGTTCAACAATGGTTATTTCTGAAAACGTTGAAAAAGGTGATTATCTGAAAGTCAGGAATATTTCTTTGGGTTACACATTCAATAAACTTCCCGGCGCGTTGGAAATTAGTCGCGTAAGAATTTATGCATCCATTTTCAATGCATTTGTATTCACTGGCTATTCGGGTTCCGACCCTGAAGTATCTGCCAACGGTAACAGCAACCTTACTCCTGGTATCGACAGGAATACTGTGCCACAGGCAAGGACTTATTCATTTGGTGTTAATGTTTCATTTTAATCTTATAAAAACATACGAAAATGAAAAATATATTTAAAAGCTTAATTATAGTTTTAGCGATTGTGGCCGGGGGCTGTTCAACAGATTTGCTCGATCCGGTTCCGGTTACATCACTGGGCGAGCTTCAGGCTTTCGATAACAAAGCCCGTATTGAAGGTCAGGTTAACGGTATGTATGCCAAAATGAAAGACGGGGCATTTATGGCCGGTCGCTTCCAGGTGTACAACGATTTACGTGCTGAGAACTTCCTCCCGAAAAGTACCAACCTGGTTACCAATTATGCTACCTGGAATCACTCTGTGGTAAGTTCAACCAACGAAGTTCAGAACCTTTGGGGCGCAGTTTATGCCGCTGTTAATGCCTACAATATCTTTTTGGAAGGCCTTGATGCAAAATGGACCGCTGGTGAATTGGAAGGAATAATTACAGAAGCCGAGTACAAACAATATAAAAGTGAAGCACTGGCACTTCGTGCAATTTCCTATTTCTCAATGCTGCAGTTGTATGCACAGCCTTATGCTAAAAACAATGGTGCAAGCCCAGGTTTGCCTTTACGTTTAAGGGCTTATAAAACTGGTGAAGAAAACGATTTGGCCCGTAGTACAGTTGCCGAAGTTTATACTCAGATTCTGAAAGATTTAAATGATGCTGAAGGAATGGCAATTGACAAATTTTCAACTGATTTGCTGAATACCACACGTATTCATAAAAATACCATCATTGCGTACAAAACCCGTGTTTACCTGCACATGAACGATTTTGCCAAGGTTCAGACTGAAGCTGCCAAAATTGTTTCGGCAGGTGCGCCATTTGTAGCATCATCAGGTGTTCCGTTTGCATTAACTCCTGTATTTGGTGATATTTGGAAAACACCTTATACAACAAAGGAATCGATTTTCTCCATGCCGTTTACTTCGACTAACCTTGCTGGAACACAGAATTCGCTGGCGCATTACAATCATCCGTCATCAAGCGAATCGTACTTCCTTAATCAGGCAGCTGGAACCGCTTTTGCAATGCTCGATGCTGAAGATGCCCGCAAAAAACTGTTTGCAACCGGTGAGGTTAACAAAAAAACTGAGTATTTCAGCGGTAAATACAAAGAATTTACAGTGCAAGCTGATTACGCACCGGTTATCAGGTATGCTGAAGTATTGCTGAATTATGCCGAAGCTATTGTTCGTGGAGGAAATGCAGTTAACCAGAAAGCTGTTGATTTGCTGAATGCTGTAAGAACCCGTTCTTTTGCAACCGGTGCTTATACTGTTGCCGATTTTGCAAATGCTGGCGCTTTCCAGACAGCTATTTTGAACGAGAGAAGTATGGAATTCCTTAGCGAAGGTATCCGTAACATGGATTTACTGAGAACTATGTCAACCATTCCTGGTAAAACAGGCGCTCCTGCAGCAGTTGACCCTGCCAGCCCTGCTTATATCTGGCCAATTCCAACTACCGAGCTTAACATCAACAAATTAATGACTGGTAATTAATTTGCTGAATTTTGAAATAATAAAACAGGCTGTCTCAAAAAGGCAGCCTGTTTTTTTTACATTCTCCCCATTGCCAAAAACCCAAAGGTGGTTCTTTCGAAGTACCTCGCAGGTTTTATAAACCTTATTTTCTTCCACTACCTTAGTAGCCCGAAAAATCCTACATGATTTTTAACCTTATTTTGTGTTGCTGATTTTCTTTTAAATTGCGATATTAAAGTTTTGGCATAAGGATTTTGGTTTTCTTCCAAGTCACTCACCATTTTCAATTGAACATCAATAGGAATTACTTTATAAAATTTGGTGCAGCGCACCTAAATATTTGTAGAATGGATTAGAATGATAAAAATAAGGTGCAACGCACCGTAATATCCTGTAGATTACGGTGCGCTGCACCTGGGAGAACACCAACAGAAAGTTTCCACAAATATAACGCGACTCTGTCGCTTTATATTTAGCAATATTGTGGGTTATGGAAACGGACTAATAAGGTTTTTCTTTTAAGTATATGACGTGAAATACAAAGAGAACCGTTCCTTCTGTTTTTTAGTCAGAGGGAACGGTTCTTTGAAAGTACTTCCTGGTTTACCTTTATATCTTTACTTTTCCGCCAATTCCACTTTCTCTAATGGTGGTTCAAGTACCACCAAATCTCCTTCCTTTAATCCTTCTTCAATCAACACTGTAGTTTCGTTTTCAGCGCCGGTTTTTACTTCCTGTTTCCTGATGCTGTCGTTGTCTTTCAGATAAACAAATTTGGTCCCGTTTTCCTTAAAAATCGAAATCAGGGGAACTGAAATTACATTTTCAGATTTCGAAAGAATAATTTCGTTGTTGCTGCTCATTGCCGGTTTTAGTCCTTCGTCGGTTTTGTCGAGATGGATTATAACCTTAAAAGCCTTCATATCGAAGTCTTTATGGCTTTCACCTACACGGGCAATGGCATTAATGGTTCCTTTTATCATAACATCTGCAAGGGCATCAAATGTAACCCTTACACTGTCGCCAACTTTAATTTTCGAAATGTCGATCTCCTTCACATAAATTTCAGAAATCACTTTCGACATATCGGGGAGAGTTGCAATGGCTGGCGAAAATTCGTAGGTTGAAACCTCATCATCTTTGCTGTATTTTTTGCCATCCCAACTTTTGCCAAAAATTACGATTCCGTCTTCAGGCGCTGTAATCCGGGCTGCAACCATTGCCTCCTGAAATTTTTCAATTCTGGCCTTTCTTCTTTCTACCCACGATGCAGAGCGACCAACCCTTGTTTTTAATTTATTTTGTTCGAGCAAATAATCGCGTCGTCTTTTGGCAATACCATTTTCTGCTTTTTGGTAAATCATTTGTGCTTTTCGCTGGTATGCTTCCGATTCAAAAACCGATTGTTCTAAGTCAATTTTATTGTATTCCAGGTCGAGCAAAGCATTTTTTATCTCCTCGCGCATGTTGGTTAAAGTAACAGTGCTGTCGATTTTCGCATTGTTCAGGTCGGCCATTTCCTTTTCAAGACTTTGCTGTTCCTCGCGCATCCCCGACATTACCCGGCTGGCATCCAGTTGAACAATAAAATCGCCCTTTTTTACATTTTTTCCATCCTGTGCCAAATCAATAATTTTCATTTGCCAAAGCTGTAAATCACGATCGCCCAGAATTTTGGGTGCCCTTATTTCAGTGGCTACCAACCCGTTTATTTCGCCTTTACACGAAAGGACAGCCTCGAATTTTCCTTTTTTAACCTCGTAATACTTTTGAGTTTTAGCATTCGGGAGGTTGAAATAAATGATGGCCGACACAATAATTGCCACCAAAACCAAACCCCCTGCCAATATGTATTTTGTTTTAGCTGTCATGGTTTATTTTTCTAAAATTTCGTCGTAGTTAACCACAAGTGGCGTATTGTTTTCAAAATCGAAAAGCGTTAAACTGCGCAATCTGAAATACGAAGTCCAGTAATCGCGCAAACGGTTCAGGTACGAAATACGGGCAGTTTCCTGGTCGGTACTGGCGATATTCAGTTTAATCACATCAATTTTCCCGATGAGGAACCGCTGAAAAGTTACATCGTAACCCAACTGCGCCACTGTGTCGGCTTTGGCCGAGTTTTTAACCTGACCGGCCTGTAAATTAAATTCGAGCACGCTTTGAAAAATATCCATTTCAAAATCGATACGTTCCTGTTTTATGGTGGCAAGAGCAACCTCGCGGTTCGATTCTGCCATGGAAACACGGCCTTTGGTTCTGCCCCAATCCACAATAGGTACGTTTATGCCAATATTAAAGCGCTGACTTTTATCGGGTTGTCCGTAAACATCTTCAAATTCCTCCGACGAGCGGCTCATACCGTACATGGCAAAGAGAGAGGTGTTTAACCCGGTTTCCGACCGGGTTCGTTTTACGTTTTGATCCTGTTGCAGTTTTTGCTGCTGGTGGTTAATCATTTCCGGATTATTCTGAATCGCCTGTGTCAGGGCAATATCAGGGTCGATTTGCAACTTGGGAATCTCGCTTGGAACAATGCATTCAATTTCCGTGGTTTTATCCATTGCCAAAAACGAATTTAAACTTGCCTGTGTCCTTTTTTCTTCGAGTTGCGCCATACTTAACGCCTGTTCTGCATTTAACAGGCTAAGTTCGAGTTTTAACAATTCATCCTGTGTAACTGTTCCCACCTGAAACCTGCCTTTCCCGATTTTATACAAAGTATCGGCATTTGCATAATTGGTTTCGGCTATGCCCTTTTGAATTTGTGCGGTTATCAGTTCAAAAAACTGCATGGTCGATTTAATGCGCAGGTCTTCAATATCCTGTATGAACTCCTTTTTTGCTTTTTCAAATTTCAGAGGTTCAATCTTCGATTTCCATTTCAGTTCGTTGTACCCGTTCAATTCCTGCGAAAAACCAATGCTGAAAGGAGTTGCCGAATACGATGTATTTTGATCGCCGCCTAGGTTTTTTATCATACCTAATTCTGAACGTAAAAATAATTGACCACCAGTGAAAGCAACATTTTGGGTTGCTGCTACTCCGATATCAGAATTAACATATTCCCTTAACCGGTATTCATCCTGGTTGGTTTCGAAATTGTACTCTTTCTTAAGATACCGGTTATAGTCGATTGGGGTTGTGCTCAACGCAACTCCCGGAAGCCGTTCAGCCTTGTAAAATCGATATTCCCAGTAACTGGCCAGATACATATTTTTGTTTCTGAAGGCATCAATCGACTGTCCCGATGCAATTTTAATCACATCGTCGAGACTGAGTTTTATTTTCTCCTGTGTTTTGGCAAAGATTGATAAACAGCTAATAATTATGGTTAGGACGATTATTTTTTTCATTTTGAAATTGGTTTTTGGTTTATGAACGTAATGAAACAACGGGGTCGTTTTCTGAAGCCTTTTTGGCAGGAAGATATCCGAAAGTTATTCCCACTGCCACCGAAACACCAAAAGCAATAAAAATGCTAAAGAGCGAAACAATGGTTTTGATATCGAATACTGCGGTTATTACTTTTGAGAGTACCACTCCCAGAATAATTCCGATGATTCCGCCGGTTAAACTGATTAAAGTGGATTCGGCTAAAAACTGGGCAATAATATCCTTTTGTTTGGCGCCAACTGCCTGGCGAACACCAATTTCGCGGATACGTTCCATCACCGAAGCCAGCATAATATTCATAATTCCGATTCCGCCAACAATAAGCGAAATTCCGGCAATGGCACCCAAAACCACATTAAAAATATTCTTTGTTTTTTGTTGTTGTTTCAACAGAAGTTCCGGAATGGTGACTTCAAAATCATATAACCCTGAATGGCGGCGAAGCAACATTCTTTTAATCAGGTTAGCCGACTGATTGAGTTGTTCGGTTTCTTTCACCTGAACAATAATTTTATCGAGCTGGTTGAGGTTGGGATCGGAGTCGCCTTTATCTTCAGCTTGTTCAACACCGCCAATAATTATCACCATTCCCCCGCCACCACCGGCACGTTGGTTGGCCTTGGCAATTTCGTCAGCACGCAGCAGCGACCGATTTTTAAATCGTAATAACATGGTTTGCACCGGAATAAATATTTTATTGTCAGAGCTGCTGATTCCCAATTCGTCGGAAGCTGATGCAGTAAAATCGCGTTGTTCAACCACTCCAACTATTTTCAGCCAAATCTGACCACATTTAATGTATTTTCCAATTGGATCTTCCTGTCTGAAAAACAGGGTTTTTATGTTATTCCCGATTACGCAAACCGGCAAGCCTTTTTCGGATTGCAGTTCGTTAAAACGGTTCCCGGTAGCAAGTTTCATGTTAAACAAATCGAAATAACTGTTTTCAATTCCTTCAAGTACAACAGGTTTGCTTATTCCATCGAGCAGTGCCGAGTAGTTAAACGAAATAACCGGGGTAATTTTTTCGATGGTTGGTAACACTTGTTTCATAGCTTCAACATCTAACAAAGTAAGTCCCTTCGAGAATTTCTTTCCACCGGGTTTACTATTGTCGCTGTTACTTTTATCTGCAGAACTACCTTCATTTAAAGAGAAACTGCTCGGGGTAATTACGATGTTATTCACGCCAACCAGTTTTATTTGTTCAAGAATTTCCTGTTCGGCACCGTTACCAATAGCAAGCATGCTGATAACGGCAGCTACTCCGAAAATTATTCCAAGTGCAGTGAGAATAGATTTTACGCGGTTTGCGAAAATGGCTTCAACTGCAATATGTATATCGTGTAAATATCGTTTAATAAACATGTTTTGTGTATTTAATGATTATTTACTGATAAAAACTGCACCCGAAACATTTGGCATTACCATTCCCTGTGGCATTTCCATGGGTTTTTGTTCCAGTTGCCGCTGTTTTTCTTCCTCTGCCTTTTTTGCTTTTTCTTCCTCTTTTTTGCGCAGAATATCGGCATAAATTTCCATGCCAGCCAATTCATAATTTTCAGCATTTTCGGGTTCGGTTAAATAAACCTGCTGGCCTGCTTTCAATCCCTGGCGAACGACAATATAATTTTCATTCTCTTCACCGGTTTCAATTATTTGTTTGGTTTCTTTCCCTTCAGCCAGATAAACAAACGACATACTATCGTTACTGAAAACCGATTCTATTGGAATGAAAAGTGTGTCGGTAAACGAGTTGGTTTGAATGGTATTACTGGTTGTCATGGCTGGTCTCAATTCAGCGTCAGAGCCATTCACCTTAATTTTTATTTCGAAAACCTTGGCATCGCTGTTTGGCATTAACTGGCCCATGTTGGCTACAGAAACTACTTCTCCCGGGAGTTCTTTATCGGGAAAAGCATCGATCCCAATTTTAACTTTCTGCCCTTTTTTAATCAGTGCAATGTCTATTTCGTTTATAAAAGTTTTGGTAACCAGGTTATTCATGTTTGGAAAAGTGGCAATAATCGGATCCCATTGCGATACCCGCGACCCGGTTTTCACTGTACCGCCCCACGGGTAGGAATAGTATGAAATAATACCCGCGTGTGGAGAACGAATAATGAGAGCATTCATTAACTCGTTTAATGCATCCACCCGTTCGCGCACCTGTTTATAATTAATAAACCTGCGGGTAACTTTATTGGTTTCCTGTTGCGTTATTAATTCGTAGGCAGTTTTTACCTGATCGAGTTTGCGTTTGGCCTTGTCAAGGTCCATTTCCACCTTTCGTTGTATCGAAGGTGCTTCGTAAGCCGATTCCTGAACCGCAATCTCTTTTTCTTCGAGATCCAACCTTGCATTTACTATTAAATCGCGTTGGTTGCTTAATGTTAAATTCGAGTCAATTTTGCCATCTTCATATTCCGACAGCGCCTTTTCCATTTCATCAAGGGCGGCTTTCCGTTGTTCTTCAACAGCCTGATGATCGAGTGTAGCAACATAAGCACCGGAATCAACATAAGTTCCTTCATCAACCAAATCGGTAATAGTCAACGATGAAATACGTATTTGCCGGTCATTCATTTTTTCGGGAATCAGAATATTGTCTGAATTTTCAGATTCGAGTTGCCCGGTTGAATAAACCAAAATTTCGAACGGGCCCCGGGTAACAGTGGCCGTTATGGCAACAGTTTCGTTTTTAGGGCGCGAAAAAATAAAAAATGAGATAATTAAAACTGTGACTACAGCGGCGGCGATTAGCCAATGTTTTTTGTTCATGGTTTTAAAAAATTAGTTGATTTGAATGGGCATTATTTAACAAATATTATGCCTGTAATTTTTGAACGGAAAGTTCGAGAAAATATTTTTAAATTAATGTTAAATATTCTTTTTTGATGTTAATGAAAACAGCCCTGCCTGAGCCAATGCCATGATTAAAACACCGGCAACTGTAATTATTCCACCAAGGAGTTGATGGGGTAGTGGTAAAGTTCCAAAAACAAGGAAAGCTACTAGCAAAACAAAAATCCCTTTCAGGCTTTGTACAATAGACGAACGTGAAGCTTCAATATATTTATAGGAATAATAAACCGTTAAAATGGCTATAAATTCGAGTATTGCACCAATCAGTGTATTTTTAACTGCACTGATTGAAAACGCGACCGAATCACCCATCACAAAAAACATAATTACTGAAAATATTAAAAGCCAAACTGCGCGGTTGAGGTTGAGTATTTCGGGACTTAGATTTTTTATTTGTGTTTTTACAACAAGTGTTGCAGAAGTGGCAAACAAGGCGTTAAAAAAAACTACACCGGTACCTTTAATAAACATGGTATCCAAGGTTGTACCTCCACTATAACTGATTACAAATGCACCCGAAAGCGCCAGAAATCCGCCAAAAATTTCAATCGGGCCAAACCGTTCGTGTAATATGAAAATACCACCCAGCATAACCATTACCGGAAACATGTTGCCCAAAAAAGAAGTTACTGCCGGATCGGGAATGATGTGTATGGAAAGAAAAAACAGGGTTGTAGTTGCTATCTCGAGTGCGCCGAGTGTTAAAAGTACAAAAATTTGCTTGCGAGTTAACCGGGTAAGTTGTCCCAGTTTTTTGTTGAATAGGGCAAAAAAGAAACAGAATAGCGCAACAACAGCATACCACAAACTTCCGAATTGCGCCAGCGGAATTTCGTTGAGTGCAGCTTTGCTGAAAATGTAAACATTCGAAAAAGTAAGAGTTGCAATTATGGCGAAAAAGTATCCTTTGAAAGTATCTGATTTCATTCAGCTTTTTATTTGTTGGCGGCAAAAGTACTGAAAAATATGGTTGTTGAAAGTTGCTATCAAAAGTGAATTAATCTTAATAAGGGATTAAGGTTAACCCAAATTCAGTTGTCATTTTTCTTATTCCATTATCTTTGCAATGATTTGAAGGGAAAGTCATAGTATCACTCCAAGTGATGCTATGACTAAACACAACAAAAATAATAAACAAAAACATAAAGATATGCTGCCGAAAATTAATCCAATGACTACCAATGCCTGGAACAGGCTTGAAGAATACCATTTTGAGTTCGAAGGAAAACACATGAAAGATCTTTTTGCAAACGATACAAACCGTTTTCAGAAGTATTCCCTGAAATTTGAAGATATTCTTGTCGATTTCTCAAAGAATATAATTGACGATGAAGTTCGTGAGGCACTGGTTGATATGGCTAATGAATGTGGCCTGAAACGTGCGATCGAAAGCATGTTTACAGGCGAAAAAATAAATGTCACGGAGGATAGGGCTGTTCTGCATGTTGCACTACGCAACCGCAGCAACACACCCATTTTTGTTGATGGAGAAGATGTGATGCCCGAAATTAATGCAGTACTTGACCAGATGAAAGCTTTTACTGAAGAAGTTATTTCAGGAGCATGGAAAGGTTATAGCGGCAAACCCATTACTGATATTATAAACATTGGTATAGGTGGCTCCGATCTTGGTCCGCTGATGGTTACAGAAGCACTGAAACCATACAAAAATCATCTCAATCTGCATTTTGTTTCGAATGTTGACGGTACACACATTGCCGAAACATTAAAAAAAGTGAATCCCGAAACCACACTTTTTATTGTGGCATCGAAAACATTCACCACGCAGGAAACCATGACCAACGCCAACTCTGCACGCGACTGGTTTTTGAAAACAGCAAAAGATGAGGCCTTTGTAAAATATCATTTTGTAGCTGTTTCGACCAATGCAAAAGCAGTTTCTGCATTTGGTATCGATACTAAAAATATGTTTCGTTTCTGGGATTGGGTGGGCGGCCGTTATTCGTTATGGTCAGCCATCGGACTTTCCATCGCATGCGGAATTGGTTTTGAAAACTACATTCATTTGCTCGAAGGAGCGCACGCCATGGACAACCATTTTCGCAAAACCGAATTCAACAAAAATATTCCGGTGATTCTGGCACTTATCGGAATCTGGTATGGTAATTTTTACGGTGCCGAGAGTGAAGCCATTCTTCCATACGACCAGTACATGCACCGATTTGCAGCCTATTTTCAGCAGGGAAATATGGAAAGTAACGGAAAATATGTTGACCGCAATGGTGAGCAGGTTGATTACCAAACCGGCCCGATTATCTGGGGCGAACCCGGAACCAACGGACAACATGCGTTTTATCAGCTCATTCACCAGGGAACCAAACTGATTCCGTGCGATTTTATCGCAGCTGCCATTAACCACAACCAGTTGGGAGATCATCACCCAAAATTGTTGGCTAACTTTTTTGCACAAACCGAAGCAATGATGGTTGGAAAGACTGAAGATCAAGTTGTTTCGGAACTTGAAGCCGCAGGAAAATCGCAGTTGGAAATTGCAGAACTTATGCCGTTTAAAGTGTTTCTTGGGAATATTCCAACCAATTCAATCCTGGTTAAAAAATTAACACCGCGTATTTTAGGTTCGTTAATTGCAATGTACGAGCATAAAATTTTTGTTCAGGGAATTATCTGGAACATTTACAGCTTCGATCAGTGGGGTGTTGAACTTGGGAAACAACTGGCAAACGCCATTTTGCCCGAACTTCTAAACGAAAATCCGGTAACCGGTCACGATGCTTCCACTAACGGATTGATTAATGCTTACAAAGAAATGAGATAGGATGGCGCAGCTTTTAATCGCGATTAAAAGTTATTGAAAATCGCCACACCAAAAAAAGAGGCTGTCGCAAAACAAGTTGAGACAGCCTCTTTTATTTATCCCGATTTTAGTATTTATTCAAAATGATTGCTGCTGAAATAAGCTTCCTCACTTGAAATTTTTCCTTCGTTGTTAAAGCTGTGAGATAACATTATCGGAAATTCAGTTTTTTTACCATCTGCTTTTGAGGTTCCCGTTAAAACCCACCATGAATAAACTACATAACTGTCATTCTTTGCATAATATATACAGTCTGGATAACCTACCTGACTCATATTTATTTTATCCATTTGAGAAAAATTGGTTTCCATTTCCTTTTTCCTTGCTTCCAAATCGATTGAATTACCCCATTTCATTGTAGAGTTACTAAAAGTCACGCCCGGGGAATAAAAATCAAGCATTGCGGATAAATTCTTTGCACAGTAAGCATTCACCAGTTTTCTGACAGTAACAATATATGGATGATTAATAAAAATTTTCCCGTTTTCCTGGGTTGAACCACTGGCACCAATTTCTTCAAACACATCATTATCGAAATAAAGATGAAACGATGTAATTTTGCCATCTTTATTAAAGCTGTACAAATGGTGTTCATGCAAATTAAGATTAATTCCGCTTTTTTTATGAGTGCCGGTAATTAACAACCAGTTCTGCACCCAGAGTCCACCTTTTGTATAGTCAATTGCATCGGGATAAGCAGGGGAATCGTCTGCCACTTTTAAGTTTTCAAACTCTGCCAACCACCAGTCTAAACTTTTTAAAAAATCCTCTTTTTTCTGAAAGTCCCTGCTTCCATTATAAATTACAACCAAACTATCTGCAAAAAAGGAACTGAAATTTGCTTTGTCCCCTTTTTCAAAAGCAGTCCAAAGCTTTTTAATGTTGTCAATTGCAGGATGCTGATTATAAACTGTACCGTTTTTCTCCTGGGCAATTCCGATTAGCCCGATAACCATTGGAATGATGAGCAATAAAATCTTTTTCATTTTAATTTGTTTTACGTTAGTACTTGAAAATATTTGTTTTGTTAAGGAATGTAACAAGGTTATCTGTATATAGTTCAAATTCAAGCACCAAATAAAACCCGCTAATAATCAGTCCTTTATTTATGGCGCTTTCATTGATTTGCTGGGGAGGGTCAATTTTTTTAAGAATCTTTAAAAACAACTCAGTTATGATAAAAAAGGTTTTCGATCAAGACACATTGGACAATGGTTTGAAAAATGCAGACAAAGCAATACTAATTCATATAAACGTCATACCTGTGTACGTTACTGAAATTTCTTATGGTCAGAAAATCAAGGAAAATATCGAAACATGTACTTTATCCCTGACAAACATGATCCCCTTGTCAAAAACCCAATAATTATAGGTAATCGACTAGGTGAGGGGTTTAAAAAAGCTGTGATTTTGATGTAACTTTAAGAAATCATTTGAGGGATACCATTCAAATTTTTAACGACCCAAATCATGTCTTAAAGATTCTATTTCCCGAAATGTTTCGTGAATAGAAATCTCCTCTGTTTCGTTTTTCATGCCTTCATCAAAAGCTTTGATATCCTCCAGTTCTTCCAACTGTTTCATCATTTTCTCATATTCTCTGACAGGTAAGATTACACTAATCTTTCTACCGTTTGTGTCAGTAATGTATTGATTTTTCATTACTTAAATATTGTTTTACACAAATTTAAATAAAAAAAGAATTCATGTCAAATATAAATTACAGTGGAACTTTGATTCGGTTTCAACCTTTTAATACAACATTCTTGCCCTGATCGTGTGTGGAATTTTTTTCAATTCTTCCAAAATTACATCTCCGGCCTGGCTTTCGGTATCGATAATTACATAGCCGATTTCGGCATCGGTTTGCAGGAATTGTGAAGCAATATTGATTCCTTTTTCGGTAAAAACATAGTTAATGTCTTTGAGTAAACCTGGCATATTTTTGTGAATGTGCAGGAAGCGTTGTTTGTCCTTGTTCTGTTGAAGCGAAATCTGTGGAAAGTTTACGGCGCCTATGGTTGAGCCGTTGTCGCTGTAGCGGATTAGTTTTTCGGTAACCTCGAAACCGATGTTTTCCTGCGCTTCAGAAGTATTCCCGCCAATGTGTGGAGTAAGTATTACATTGTCAAATTCCTGTAGTACCGAAACAAACTGTTCGTCGTTCGACGCCGGTTCGTATGGAAAAACATCGGCAGCAGCGCCAGCCAAATGGCCTGTTTTCAAAGCTTCTGCAACCGCAGTATAATCTACAACCGATCCTCGTGAAGCATTTATCAGCAGCGAACCCTTTTTCATCAAGTCAAGTTGAGGCTTCGAAATCATATTTGCTGTAAGCTCGGTTTCGGGAACATGTAGGGTAACTACATCCGAAACCTGTAGAAGTTCTTCAAACGACTGGCAGGTACATGCCTTTCCAAGGTTGAGTTTTTTTTCAACATCAAAGTAAAACACGTTCATTCCCATCGACTCGGCAAGAATTGACACCTGCGTACCGATGTGACCATACCCTACAATACCGAGGTTTTTCCCCCTCACTTCGTACGAATTCCGGGCTGCTTTTAACCACATTCCACGGTGGGCGGCAGCATTTTTTGAAGGAACCTCTCGCATGAGCATAATTATTTCGGCAATTACAAGTTCTGCAACCGATCTTGTATTCGAGAAGGGTGCATTTAAAACAGGAATTCCCTGGAGTTTGGCAGCTTTTAAATCGACCTGGTTGGTGCCAATACTGTAACATCCAACAGCAAAAAGTCTTTTCGCTTTTTTCAAAACTTCGGTGGTAATTTGCGTTCTCGATCGGATACCCAAAATATGAACATCTTTGATTTTTTGCTCCAGTTCTGCTCCGTCGAGCGCTGTTTTAAGGTATTCAATGTTGGTATAACCGGCCAGTTTAAAGGCATTTACAGCCGATTCGTGAATTCCTTCGAGCAGCAAAACCTGAATCTTATTTTTATCAAGCGAAAACTTCTTTACCATTTGTAACCTATTTTGAAATTCTACTTTTTATTCTCTCTTCGCGCTTTCTTTTTCTCTTCTTTATATGCCTTCTTATTTTCCTTCGACATTAAAACCGTTTCCTTTAATCCGTTTAATGCCGATTTGATGACAATGTTGATAAATCCCTTGTTCATATCCCTGTCGGCATGAAATTTTACAATTTTCGGAGGAGTATTTTCAGATACAGGATTTGCCGAAGCTACAACTCTGTTGGCAGCAAACGATAGAACTGAACTTTTCCAGGACGCTTTTTCTTCCAGTTTAATGTCGATATTTAAATTGTGATACAGGAATTTTATTGTTCCATCTGAAAATGTTTTGCCGGCTGTACCCGAGAATTCTATTTCATCAACAACTCCATCATTAACAGTAACCGGAGTGTACGCCTGAATCAGGGGATTCAAATCTTTTAAATTGAATTTCGGAAAAGCTCCTTTTATGTTGAATTCAGGTTTGAAGTAATCGAATTCCAGTGTTACTTGAAAGCGTACTTTGTTTTCGAGATACGCATCAGCATTCAATACCAGCGGCTTTTTTGTATCGATATTGGTAATATTCTCAACATTCATCGTTGCCTTGTTGATGTTCGCTATGGCAAAACTGCTGTCGGGTCTGTATTCGCGGTTAACAAGGTTTAAATTGGTTGCCTTTACCTGTTTTATTAATACCGGCAATTTTATGGCGGCAACCGACTGACCCGGATATTCAGGGAACTTCTTCAAATCGATAGGTTTTGTTTTATCCTTAAAAATTTTAGCCGAAACCGAATCGATTAATATTTGGTCGATAAATAACTTTTTCCTGTGAAACAACGAGTCGAAATTGATGCCCGTGATATTAAGCAATCCCACACTGCCCGAGAACTGGGTAATCTGGAATTGATTTCGTTTCTGCATTGCCGTTTCACTGATATTCGGACTGATAGAAATGTTTTTCATCTTTAGCGATTTGTCGCTGTACGAAAGGTTAAAATCCTGCAATGTCACATGAAAAACGCTGTCAGCGGTTTGCACATCCAAATCCTTTAAACCCAATTGAAAATCATTGAAGTGATAAATTAATGTGTCAATGGTTTTTTCAACATTCATCGAATCAATGATTATCTCGTAATCTTTTAAACTGATTGATTTTAGTGATTCTCTTTGCAGGCTCCCCGTAATCTTGCCAATGTAAAAATCGAGATAACTATAAGAAAATAAGTCCTTTCCGGGTAGTTGGTCTATTTTTAAATCGACAAGTGTAATATCAACTTCCTCAATCTGAAGGTTCCGTTCTTTTGCTGAATTTTCGGCTTGAATTGATGCATCCATTAAATCAAACTGCTCAAGGAAAAAACCTTCAACAGGCCTTTTTGCCACTTGTTTTAGGGTGTCTGAAACAACAAGCGATGTGTCTTTAAACGGCAAAAACACAGGAATTTTATCGGCAATGGTTATTTGTACAAGGGGTTTTTCAATTTTAATACGTTCAAGTTTTAGTTTGTTCTGCTTTAAGAGGGTAACTATTTCGACATTTGCAAGAAGAATTTCCTTTGTGTTTAGTTTAAACGAACTGTTGATGTATGAATAATCTTTTAATGGTTTTTCCCTGGGTTGCAATATCACATTGTTTACTTTAATATTGCCCAAAACCAGGTTGACATTCAGATCTTTAAATTTCAATTCATAAACGTCAGATATCAGGCTCGAATTAAAACTTTTTGTGAAAGCGTCGGAAAGTAACCGGTTGAAGTTATTGTACAAAAAAATTCCGGCAACGATAAGAACAACAAAAAATCCGGCAATTATCCAAAGCAAAACTTTTTTAAAAGCGAATTTTCCTGACGTAATTTTCGGTTTTGGTTCCATTGGAAAACTGAGTTAGTTCTGCATCTAAAAATAGCAGAATTAACTTAATTTTTCAGTCAGTAAAGCAATCTCTTTTTTAGGCGATGAATTTTCGTAAAGTATTTTGTAAACCGCTTCGGTAATGGGCATTTCAACCTGGTGTATTTTGTTGATTTCGAAAATCGATTTCGACGAATAATAACCTTCGGCCACCATGTTCAGTTCGAGCTTGGCGGCTTTTACAGGGTATCCCTTTCCAATCATCATCCCGAAAGTACGGTTACGGCTGAATTGCGAGTAGGCAGTAACGAGTAAATCGCCCAGATATGCCGAACTTTTTATATCGCGCGTAATTGGATGAACCGTATCTACAAACCTTTTGATTTCCTGAATGGCATTCGAAACCAGCACTGCCTGGAAATTGTCGCCGTAACGCAGTCCGTGGCAAATGCCCGATGCAATGGCAATAATATTTTTTAATACTGATGAGTACTCAGTGCCCCAGATATCGTCGGAAAGGGTGGTTTTTATGTATTCGCAGCGGATGAGACTGGCAAATTTTCCTGCTTTTTCCTCGTCAGTACAGGCCACTGTTAGGTACGAAAGCCTTTCGAGCGCCACTTCCTCGGCATGGCAAGGGCCGGCAATTACACCCAGGTTTTCGGTGGGCACGTGAAAATACTTATTTAGATATTGTACTACCAGCAGGTTTTCTTCAGAAACCACCCCTTTTATTCCCGAAAGAATATGTTTTTTGCTGATATCGGTTTTCAGGTTTCCTAAAATCACGGGTAGGTAAGCAGATGGAACAGCTATCACCAAAATATCCGATTCAGCAGTAATCTCGTTAATATCGTTGTAAAAAGTAATGCGGTTGGTGTCGAATTCCACATTTTGCAGGTAGCGCGGATTATGGCCGGTTTTCTCAAATTGTTCAGTGGTTTCGGGTTTCCGCATAAACCAGTTGATGTGTTTTACATTTTCGAGTAGTATTTTAGCCAATGCCGTTGCCCAGCTTCCGCTGCCGATAATCGCTACTTTCTTTTTCTTGATATTCATGTTGGTAATTTAGGTCGGTAAAATTAAAAGAATTTTCAGGATTGGGTACATTCGATTTACTATCCTAAAAATTGCAAAGGTTTTTAGTATCAAAGTAATTTTGAAAAACTGTTATTTAATATTTATGAGTAAAGTTTTTGAATAAAAAATTGTCGTAAATTCCCAAATCAATTCTAAACATAAACTTATGCAACGTTATATCCTTTCGCTCGATGCCGGAACCACCAGCAACCGGGCAATCCTTTTTAATTATTCAGGCGAAATTGTAGCTGTGGCACAGCAGGAATTTGAACAGATTTATCCCCACAGCGGCTGGGTTGAACACAACCCTGAAACCATTTGGGAAACCCAACTTCAGGTGGTAAAAGAAGTTTTAAAAAAAGCGGATGTGTTACCCGGTCAGATTGAAGCGGCAGGTATCACCAACCAACGCGAAACCACAATTATCTGGAACAGAGAAACTGGTAAGCCAATTTATAATGCAATTGTGTGGCAGGATCGCCGCACTGCCGATATCTGCGATGAACTTAAAACCCGTGGGCTGGAAAAACTGATTGCCGAAAAAACAGGACTTGTGGTGGATGCCTATTTCTCGGGCACCAAAATCAAATGGATTCTTGATAATGTTCCCGGTACACGGAAACTGGCAGCCGAAGGGAAACTGGCTTTTGGTACTGTGGATACCTGGCTGGTTTGGAAACTTTCGGGTGGTAAGTTACATGTAACCGATGTGAGCAACGCGAGTCGTACAATGATTTACAATATTCACACCCTGCAATGGGATGAAGAACTGCTGAACCTGCTTGATATTCCTGCCGGAATTCTTCCCGATGTTAAACCAAGCAGTTTTGTTTACGGAACCACCGACCCCGAATTGCTGGGTTATGGAATTCCGTTGGGTGGTATTGCCGGCGATCAACAGGCTGCATTGTTCGGACAAATGTGTATAAAACCCGGAATGGTGAAAAACACCTATGGAACGGGCTGTTTTGTGGTGATGAATACCGGTAGTAAACCAATTGCCTCCAAAAACAAGTTGCTGACAACCATTGGCTGGCAAATTGGAAATGAGGTTACTTATGCACTCGAAGGCAGCATTTTTATGGGGGGAGCTGTGGTTCAGTGGCTGCGCGACCAGTTGGGAATTATCAGTTCTTCTTCGGAAGTTGAAAAGCTCGCCGGGCAGGTGGAAGATAGTGGTGGTGTCGCATTTGTTCAGGGATTTGTGGGATTGGGAGCTCCACACTGGGATCAGTATGCAACCGGTGCAATCATCGGTTTACGAAGGGCATCAACAAAAGCACATATTGCACGGGCCGCACTCGAAGCCATTGCCTTCAGTTCGATGGAGGTGATTGAAACAATGGTTGTTGATTCAGGAATAGAACTCGATGAATTGCGGGTGGATGGTGGCGCATCAGTGGATAATTTGTTGATGCAGATCCAGTCTGATTCCATTCAAACTAAACTGGTGAGGCCAAAAATTACTGAAACAACTGCATTGGGTGTCGCTTATTTAGCGGGACTTGCAACCGGTTTCTGGCAAAACATCGACGAAATAAAAAATCAATGGCAGATTGATAAAGTTTTTGAACCGGTTTCTGATGCAACAAAAATCAAAAAAGTTATTACCGACTGGAAACGTGCGGTTGAGCGCAGCAAACATTGGTATGCAGAATAGTCGAAAGACCGGAGTCGGGAGTCCGAAGAATACCCTGAAAGGGAAGGTTATTTGAGATAATGAATTAGAAATCTGTTGAAAATGATAAAATTAGCCCCAGGTTTCAACCTGGGGATCTAAAAATAAAAGGGGAAAAAGGTGCATTCACAACTGTTGATTAGTCCTCAGACAAATCATGCACCGCAAGCAGAGGAAGGATAAAATTTAAATTAAATAATAAGGAATAAGAAATCAGGAAGTTGTTGGAAAGGAAAAATTAGCCCCAGGTTTTAACCTGGGGATCAATAAATAAAAGGGGAAAAAGGTGCATTCACAACGGTTAATTAGTACTCAGACAAATCATGCACCGCAAAAAAGAGGAAGGATAAAAAAGGAAGAAAGAAGAAAAATCTAAAATAAGGAATCAGAAATCAGAAAAATGGATTTAAAAACATAAATCATGAACCGAAAAGCAGTTCTTAAAAAAATCAGAAAAAAGGAAAAAGAGTGGGATATTGTTATTATCGGGGGTGGTTCTACAGGATTGGGCTGCGCTGTTGATGCAGCTTCACGCGGATACAAGACTTTACTTCTGGAGCAGGTCGATTTCTCAAAAGGAACATCGAGCCGGAGCACAAAACTGGTGCATGGCGGTGTCCGTTACCTTCAACAAGGTGATGTGTCAATGGTGTTTGAAGCATTGCAGGAACGTGGGTTGATGTTTAAAAATGCGCCGCATCTGGTCACCAACCAATCGTTTATCATTCCAACCTACGATTTCTGGGGTGGCCCGTTTTATACGGTCGGGTTAAAGGTTTACGATATGATGGCCGGAAAACTCGGTCTGGGGCCATCGAAACATTTATCGCTCGACGAAACCATTGAAGCTATTCCAACCGTTGAAAAAGAAGGTTTGAGAGGCGGAGTAATTTACCAGGACGGGCAATTCGACGATTCGCGAATGGCAATAAGTTTGGCTCAAACCTGTGTCGATTATGGCGGTACCGTATTGAATTACTGCAAAGTAACGGCTTTAATAAAGGATGGTGAATTAATCACCGGGGTAGTGGCAACTGACCAGGAAACCGGTGAAGAATTTAATATTAAAACGAAAGTGGTTGTTAATGCCACTGGTGTTTTTGCCGATGAGGTGATTCAGATGGACGAACCGGGAAAGCGCAATATGATTACACCCAGTCAGGGAATTCACCTGGTACTCGATAAGGATTTTCTTCCAAACAAATTTGCAATTATGGTGCCTCACACTTCCGACGGACGGGTGATGTTTGCAGTTCCATGGCACAATCATGTTGTTGTTGGAACAACCGATACTTTAATCGAAAACCACTCGCTTGAGCCCGTTGCACTGGAATCGGAAGTTGATTTTGTGTTGAAAACTGCCGGGCAATATCTTTTAAAACAACCTACCAGAAAAGATGTATTGAGCGTTTTTGCCGGACTACGTCCTCTCGCCAAACCCGAGGATGAAAATAAGGCCACAAAAGAAATATCGCGCGGGCATAAAATAATAATTTCGGTTTCTGGATTGATTACAATTATTGGAGGGAAATGGACAACCTACCGTAAAATGGCCGAAGATACCATCGAAAAAGCAATTATGCTGGGTGGCTTACCCGAACGTGAATGTATCACAAAACACCTGCCAATTCACGGGTTTAGAATGGATTTGGACCCTTGCACCGATCCACTTGCACCTTATGGATTAAACAGGGAAGATATTCTGGCAATCAGCGAAGAAGAAGAAAATATGGGTGGTTTTATCAGTGAGAAACTCAATATTCTGAAATCGCAGATTGTTTGGGCAGTAAGAAAAGAGATGGCACGCACGGTTGAAGATGTTTTGGCACGCAGAATCCGGGCACTTTTTCTCGATGCCAGGGAAAGTATCCTAATTGCTCCCGAAGTGGCATCGATAATGGCTAAAGAGCTAAAACAGAATGACGAATGGATAATAAACCAAATTGATACATTTAAAAAAGTAGCTGAAAATTATTACTTTAAAGATTAAAACATAAAAATTATGATTGAATATTTTGGAGAATTTCTGGGGACAATGATCCTGATTCTTTTGGGAAATGGTGTTGTTGCAAATGTAAACCTGAATAAAACTCACAGTTTTGGTGCAGGTTGGATAGTAATTACTTTTGGTTGGAGTATGGCAGTGTATGTTGCTGTTATAACCACTTCAGATATGAGCGGGGCACATCTGAATCCCGCTGTTACATTGGGTTTGGCATTTAGTGGTTTATTCGACTGGATAAAAGTAGCACCTTTTATTTTGTCGCAGATTTTAGGCGCTATGGCAGGCGCAGCGCTTGTTTATATTTTCTTTAAAAATCATTTTAAAATTACTGAAACTCCCGGGGCAAAAAAAGCCTGCTTTTGCACAGCTCCAGCGATAAGAGATTTCAGGAGTAATTTCTTTTCAGAAATGGTGGGCACTTTTGTTTTGATTTTGGCTGTGTTGCTCATTTCGCTGCCACAGCTCGAATATCAAAGCCTTGGAAGCGCCAAGGTGGGGATGGGTTCGCTTGGAGCGCTCCCGGTTTCGCTGGTGGTATTTTCAATAGGTTTAAGTTTAGGTGGAACAACGGGTTACGCGATTAATCCGGCACGTGATTTAGGCCCCCGAATTATACACACTTTGCTCCCAATAAAAAACAAGGACAACAACGACTGGCAATATGCCTGGATTCCGGTTGTCGGGCCTGTTATAGGTGCGGGATTGGCTGCAGGATTATATTTATTAATCAATTGCATGTGTTAGATAATTTATTTAAAAAATACAGATTTATGAGAAAGTTTCTGAAAATATTAGTGGTAATAGTCATGATTTTGATTACCGGGATTTTGGGATACACTTATTTTAGTTTTAACCATTATTCGCCAGCCGATCCTGAAGTTGAGATAGATACGAAAAAGCTTGCCTATTTTCAGAATTCATACTACGATTGCCGAAAAGCGTTTATTTTACAGGCAGAAAATCTGAAGCAAAAATTTGATAGTGTTGAAATCTATTCTGTACAGGTTGAAAGCAAAACAGACGATGATCTTACAATCGATTTCTGTTACATCCCTGCAAAAGACACCACACTGAAATTGCTGGTCATCAATTCGGGGATTCATGGAATTGAGGGGTTCGTGGGAAGTGCAGTTCAGCAAATGTTGATGCAGGAACTGCTTCAACCCGAAATGCTTTCTGAAATCGGAGTTTTGCTTGTTCATGGAATGAATGCCTGGGGGTTTAAAAACGAGCGCCGTGTATCAGAAAACAACATCGATCTAAACCGTAATTATGGCGTTGATCCGTCGCTTTTTAATACCAAAAACGATGGATTTGCAGCTTTGTACGATATGTTGACCCCAAAAGGAAAACTAAATATGGGAAATATTAAAAACAGATTTTTCATGCTCACTGCCATCAATCAGATTGCCAGAAAAGGAATGCCTGCTTTGTTGCAGGCGTTTGCACAGGGCCAGTATCAGTTTCCGGAGGCCATTTACTTTGGTGGAAACGGATTTGAACAACAAGTGGCAACAATGACATCTGTTTTGCAGGAAAAGGCAGCCAATTATCAAACTGTTTTCACTATCGATTTTCATACTGGTTTTGGTGAACGCGGTGTTTTGCACCTTTTTCCGAATCCGGTAAACGATCCGGTGATAAAGCAAAAAATGGAAACTATTTTTGAAGGATATCGGATTGACTGGGGAAATTCTGACCAGTTCTATACTGTCAGCGGGCAGTTCTGTGAGTTTGTTGGAGCTATTTTACCTGGCAAAACTTCGATTCCAATGGTGATGGAATTTGGCACTTTAAATACAGGCTCCACAGTTGGAGCAGTAAAATCGGCGCACATTTCTATCGTCGAAAATCAGGGATTTCAATATGGTTACAAATCAGAAAGTGATCGGCAAAAGGTCAAAGCAGAATATTACGATATGTTTTATCCGTCATCGGAAAAATGGAGGACAAACGCGCTGATAAAAGCGAAAGACTTAATGGAAGTGGTGATGCAGCGTTATCAGGAATTGTAATCAAAACGATATTTCAAATTAAACAATAAAAAAGCCGGTCTTGTAAAAAGCCGGCTTTCAATATTTTAGTCTAAATTCTATTAATAGAATTTTGCTCTTTTGTCAACAATGTCGGCCTTTTTGCGCTGTGCTTCCAAAGCCTGCGAAGAGGCACGGTAACCAGCACTCTGAGCCAAACGGGTTTGTTCCATTTCCACTCCTTGTTCAGGTCCCTGATTAACCGATGTAACCATAACAACAAATACGCCATTGTTTCCTGCAACAGGGTTTGATATTTTATTTGCATCGAGCGCTGTAACAGTGCCAACAACCATTGGTTCTGCTCCTAAACCCGGTATTGAAGTAGAATTGAAATTTATACTTGAAGCGCTTCTTAACTCGGTGTTTAACTGAGAAGCAACCGCCTGCAAATCAGTTTTTCCTTCAATTGCATTTGCTGCTTTTTTAACAAGATATTCTGCTTTTTTCTCTTTGGTAACTGCCAGTTCAACCCTGGTTTTTGCTTCTTCAAAAGTTGATTCGCCTTCTTCGGTAGCTTTTGTTAAAATACCAATTACAAAATTATTTCCCAGTTCAAAAATGGGCGAACCCTGGCTGGTTGCCAGAACATCGTTTGTTTCTGCTTCGTAAGCTGCACGAATCAGAATACGGGCATTTTCAAGACCAATGATATCACGGTCGTTTTCGCGAACCGAAGCAACCCTTTTATTTAATTTTTCAGCAACAACTGCGGCATTAAATTTTTTGGCATCGGTGTTTGTACTTGCAAATTTACTTGCCTGTGCGTAAGTATCCTGGTAAGTGCGGGTACTTGGCTGAACGTTACGAACCAAAAATGCCAGACGTGCCTGTTGTGTTAATTTTCCGCGGTCGGTTGTTTGAACAATATGAATTCCGAATTGACTTGGAACGATGGTTACTTCGTTTTTTGCATTTTTAAAGGCAGCTTCTTCGAAAGGTTTAACCATTTGACCTCTGCCAAACCAGCCTAAATCGCCACCATTAATTGCCGAACCCTGATCGGTTGAATACTGCATGGCAAGCATAGCAAAATTACCTCCATTTTCGATAACAGTTTTTAAACTGTCTGCCAAAAGCTGCAATTTCACTACTTCTTCCTGAGAATTTGGTTTTAATAAGATATGTCTTGCCTGAACTGAATCGGGCATCATTGCCATTGAATCAAGTTTTGCAAGAGTGTAAGTTTCATTTTCGAAATATGGGCCAAAAGTTGCACCTACCTGCGCTGCTTCATCAAAAATCCAGGTTCCCACATTCGCCGGTAACGATTCTTTTTTATACCAAGTTCCGTCGAAACTGACATCTGAATTTGAATTTACAAACTGAACATTGTTTGTTGCGCTGGTAAAATCAGTTTTAATGTCGGTTATCCATTTCTCCGCATCTTTATAATCGGCAGCCGATGGTTTAACAGTAAAAGTGATGTATTCAATTTCGCGTATTTTTTCCTGTTTGAAATCTTTTTTATGAGCATCATAATAAGCTTTCAAATCTTTTTCGGTTACTGTAACAGCACTGTCTGACACTGAGTTGTGCAACAAAGCGATATAATCGAAATTGACCTGTTTGTTTCCTGCAGTAAGACTTTCTTTTGCTTCGGCAGTTGTAACATACAATCCTTTGCCAACCATGTTAGAGTACTTTGTTTGGGTACGCTCGTCAACAATTTGCCTTTCAAGATATAGCCAGTATGCTTTTTGTTCAGGAGCAACGCTTGTTTCCAGTTGTTTCAGAAAGTTAACAACCGCACCGCGATCAACCTGTCCGGTATTCTGATCGCGAAATAATTGCTGAATGATTGGATGCAGGTTGGCTCCCTGAAGCATATCAAACAATTCGTCTGATGTAACTTCGATTCCCAAATCCTTGTACACATCGCTCATTACAATTTTTTGCACAGCGTTTTGCCAGGTTTGTTCCCTTACCTGTACCCAACTATTTTCGTCGAGTTGTGATTGCTGAGTATTTTGTTTGTAAATTTCACCAAGTTCTTCTACTTGTCTTTGAAAATCAGGATATTGAATTGCTTCACCATTGATTTCACCTACTTCCATTTGATTTTTCTGAAAAATCGAGGTGCCACTTTGCAACAAGTCTCCAAGTACAAATGCAGCCAATGAAATACCTATAACAATTGCAATTAATAATCCCGCTCTCGTTCTAATCGTTTGTAAAGTTGCCATTGATTAACAGTTAATTTTTAACAAATTCTACTTAAAATTTTCGAGCTACGAAGATAACAATTTTAAATATTCTACCTTGAAATTGAATTTTTTTTTAACGGTAGTTTGTTAAATGGTGTAATTGTTTGTTTATTAATAATATAAGGGGTATTTTTCCAGGGTATTTTATCACTGTATGATGGTAAGTTTAACCAATTCGATTTTTGTATTGGTTGCTTTTAGTATTTTGAATTGAAAAGCCCCGATTTTTATAGTCGAATTTATTTTTGGGATGCTTTCGTGATAAAAAAGAATGAAGCCGGCCAGAGTTTCAAAATCTTCACTTTCGGGCAGATTAATCTGGTATTTTTCGTTTATCAAATCAATTTCAGATCGGCCTGAGAATATAAACTCCGTTTCGTTTAACTTTTTTTCGATAATATCAATTGTATCATGTTCGTCTTCAATTTCGCCAAATATTTCTTCCAGAATATCTTCGCTGGTTACCATCCCCGATGTTCCGCCAAATTCGTCAACTACAATTGCAATGCTTCGGTGCTCTCGAATAAAAGTGCTTAATAATTTATTGGCGGGCATTGTTTCTGGCACAATTAAAACATTATTGATAAAAGGTTTGAACGATTCAGGGTTTTTAAAAATTACCGAAGAGTGCACATATCCAACAATATTATCAATATTCCCGTCGTAAAAAATGATGCGTGAGTAACCGGTTTCTGCAAATCGTTGATGCAGCTCGTTGAAAGTTGAATTTACATCGAGCATTTCAATTTCTGTTCGTGGAACCATTATCTCGCGAAGTTTAACTTTTGAGAAATCGAGGGCATTTTTAAACAGTTTTACCTCGGTTTCAATGCTTTCCTTTTTTTCTGATGAGGTTGTATCTTTCTTTTCTTCAACCCAATCCATATTTATTCTGCCAAAAACCAGATTTTTACGATCTTTTTTTGACTGTTGTTTTGTGAAAAGGTGGATTACCCAAAATACAAATCGGATAATCGGATTAAAAAGAATAGAGAAAAATGCAAGCGGTATTAAATAAAAAGGTAGCCAGTTTACGGGGATAAAGTGAAAAATGATTTTTGTGATTAATATTCCGAAAAGATAAATACCAATTGCTGCGGTAAAGGTAATTATTAAAAGATGGATTGTTTTTGAATGTAAATAACTATCAAAAAACGGAATGAGTAACCCGGCAAATGCAAGAATTCCGGTAACTGCGGCCAAATGGTTGCCAATAGTTAAGGTGGCAATATATTTTTCAGGGTTTGTTTTTATGACATTCTTTAATTTTGTTATTATCGATCCTTCATTCAGATCGATTTCCATGTTCGATTTTAATGTTGAAACCAATGCAAAACGGGCATTAACAAAATAGGTTGAAAATATAAGGGAGACGAGAATAATTATGAAATACAGAATAGGTTCCATTCTTACCGGTTATTGAATTGAAGCTGTTCTTTTGCGGGTTTTTGCGGGTTTGTATTTACCACTGGATTTATTTGTGTTGAATCTGTTTGTTTATTCTCATTGTTTACACTTATATAAATCGTTCCCTTTGGATTTTTGATTTTCCAATTCTGAAGTGATATATCAGAGGTTAATCCAGTGCCTGTAATAATTTTATCTGCACTGATAATTGTAACAAATTCCTCAGTGTGAATTAAATCCTTATTTTCCTCGTAAATCAAATGCTCCGTTTTTAAGGTGTCGCCCTGAGCATTTGTAGCTATAACATTGTTTTTTGCTTCCCACTTGTTATCGACAGCAAATTCTTTGGCGTAATTGGCGGTTATACTTGAAATTATTCTTCTCTTCTCGTCGAATTTAACCAGTTCCATACCCTCCGGAAATTCGGTATAATTTCTTCCTTCATCATCAAACTGAAGTAACTTTGGAGCTTTCAACAAATATCGCACTTGTCCGGAATCTGTGACAAGCGTTTCAAAATTTCTGGCTTCAAGTACAGGGAGATTCTCTGTTAAGGCAAAAGCTTTTATTTCTTCGATGTTGTTCTCGCAGCCATTAAAAAGTATTGCAGCCCCCGATAAAAGAGCTGCAATACCTAATAATTTTATATAACGATAGTTTTTAGTATCGAACTGTAGTCGTTTCATTAATCCAACCTTCCACTTTATAGCTTTGTCCTTCTTTTAGACCTTCCATAAATCCGTCTTCTTTATTGGGGAAGTATTTTTTGTAGTCTGAAGCTTTATTTGCTGCATCGGCGGCGCAGTCATCATATTTTCTGGCTTTTGTGTAATAATCAACTGCAACCCAGAAAACAGCCTGTTTTTGCAAGTTTGTTCCAGTGAATGAACGGCTTGCCTGACCGTAAATATCTCCGATTAACATATATGCATCGCATAAATCGGGATCAAGAGAAATTGCTTTTCTTGCCATTTCCCGAGCTTCAGAGTAATTACTTTCTACTCTAAATAATAACAATCCGCGTTCGTAATAATAACTGGCAAGCAATTTTGGATCTTTTTCCTGTTCAATGGCTTGCTGATAATATTTTTTGGCCATTTCGATGTTATCTTTTCTTAGGTAACCACGAGCCATATTAAATGCTGCTTCGGCAGACGGGTCGAGTTCGTATAAACGAATTGTTGCTTTTTCAACCAGTTCGCTTTCATCACATTTAGCCTGGCGTAATTTACGAAGCATAGATTTAATATATTCAATATCACTGCTTTTAGCCGCAAATTGCGGAGTGAAAATGTTTACCAAAGCCTCGCAATCGGCTGCGCCTGAGGTACTAAACAAACTTTCGATGTAATTCTGAATTTCGTTTGCATCAGCTAATTTTTCCTTATCAGTGGTTTTCGAAATTATCTCATTTAAATAATTGGTGCATTTTTCATAGTTTACAACAACAGTTTCTTTTGGTAATGCATTTAATTTAAACAGTCCGCGAGTGGTTTGCATCAACATCAGGAATACAGGGAGTTCTGTTTCTGCCTTTTGTAAATTTACTGATTTGTCTAAATATTCGTGACCGATTTTTGTTACTCTAATCAGATCGTCACCTTCCCAGGGAGTTTTCCTGATTTCTGCTCGGTTGTATTCAATCCAGGCTATCCCTTTACGTCCCAAAACATAGCCTTCACCACCAAAATATTTAATTCTCTGGTCGAATCCTTTCATATATTGGGCAAGGTATTTATCTCTTTCTTCATCGGTTTTGGCATTGTCAAGCAGGTATTCAAAAATTTTGGCACCCTGAATATAAATATTGGAAGTTGATTTTGGATACTTATTATAAAGTATCTGCCAGTGTGGTAAAGCAGAAATAAAATCCTCCTGTTTGTAAAATTCAGTATAAAGAGAATACTGGTTCATGAATTCCTTATCCTGATCTTTTAAAAGTTCTTCAGCAGTTTTGAGTACTAAATCGCCACTTGCTACTTCTGCATCACCACCTTCAGCACTCGGAATTACACCAGTAAATGCAAAGTCTATTTCGTTTACCGATGCGTCAACGAGGTTAAATTTTTTTGTATCGTTGATGAAAGTAAAACTCAGGTATTTCGATTTTGGATCTGCGGTTACTTCGTATTTACCATCGAAACTTGTCATCATTGAACTTCCTCTTTGTGCCTCAACGGTTACACCAGGAGCAGGTTTACCGTCCATGTAAACAGTACCTTTAATGATTCTTTGGGCCATTATATTGTTTACGGCCGCCAAAACAATTAAGGCGAACAAAAATGATATGCGAGATAAAGCTTTCATAATTCTATAGTTTAATTTTTTATTTTAATCAAATCTTCTTTTTATAAACCACAAATCGTATAAGTTAACCATAAGGTTTAACCTGAAATAGTTTTCAAGAACTAAGTTTTCTTCGGTTGTACCCTTTTTCCCAAACTCGGCGGCGACATTTACTGTCGATTTTGAACGGTAAACCGGTAATCCTATTCCAAATGTTATGCCAAAGTCATTTATCTGCCTGTTGTTAAATACCAAATATGTTTGTTCGTATTTAAAACCAACCCGATAAGCTACTCTGCTTGTGAAACTTTTTATTGAAAATTTATCAGGTATCCATTCAGCCCCGACTGCAAATTTATCCAAATCTGTTAAAAAATCACTTTTTGTTCCAAGAAATTTAGCATCGCTCCACGATTGATGATAATAATCGGCATTTATTTCAAGTTTATTTTCCTTTACATACGAAATACCAAAACCGTATGTAACGGGAAATTCTATTATTCCCTTTTTTTCTTCGGCATAAAACAAAGTGTCCTGGTCGATTGCTGAACCTGACGCAAGATTCTTTTGTGTTATATCGGAATAAAACGCATTATATTTTGGATTGTTTTCAAATATAACTCCCAAAATCAGTGAATTTTTATTTTTTAAAGGTATTGTAGCCTGCGCCCCAAAATCGAAACTAAAATCGCTTACCCTCAAAGTTGTGTATTGCTGAAGATTATAAAAGTCAGCAGCATCTAAAAAAACAACTTCGGCATTGCGGTTCAACATTCCGAAAAAATAATTAAGATTTGCTCCTACCGACAGAAACTTAAATGGCTGAACTGCCAATCCAATAAAGGCATTAGAAATAGTGCCGGCACCGTAATAAGTAGTATTTACTGCACCTGTGTTCTCGATTTCTTCGTTAACCACCACGTTGTAACCAACATCGGTAAATGGCATCAATCCCAAACTTGTACCAAATCTGTTGCTGATTTGAAAATTCATAGCAAAATACTGAAAATTAGCATCAGAGGCAAAAGCCGTTCCCATGTCGTTTTTAAAATTTGAAGCTTTGCTATCCACAGCAAATTCGAACATAAAACCTAACGAATCGATAGCATCGTACGAAGCCGGATTTGCAAGATTAATTTGCTGGTTATTTCTGCTTGCTATTGAAGCGCCTCCCATTGCAGTACTACGACCAAAACTGTAGGAATGAAGTTCTCCCAATCCGTATCTCGAGTATGGAGAGGATGTATTATTATTGAACTGGGCGAATAATAATGCCGGAAACATTACCAATGCGACCAAAAAAATTACTCTGTTATATTTGCCCATTATATTCCAATATGCTGTTTAAGCCCAAAGCTGTTAAATTAAAGTTCACAAAGAAAGAGTTTTTTAATTTCTTATCAAAAAAATCAACGTCCCCACCTGTAATAATAACTTTTAAATTTTTATAAAATTCCTTAAAAGTGTCAATAGCTTTATCTACCTCAAAAACAACGCCATTTTGAACTCCTGCCCAAATGGCTTCTTCGGTGGTTGTTCCATAAAGTTTGTCGAAATTTTTATGATTAATCAACGGCAGTTTTCCGGTAAATTGATGAAGTGCTTTGTAACGCATCTCAATTCCGGGCGAAATATTACCACCGAGGTACTGCTGTTTTTCATTTAAAATATCGTAAGTAATTGCTGTACCGGCATCGATGATTAGCAAATTCGTTTCCGGATACAAATCAAAACCACCCACTGCTGCGGCTATTCTGTCCTTGCCAAGTGTTTCGGGAGTTTTGTAACAATTTTCGATTGGTAGCGGGGTATTTTCATTTAGCTCGATAAATTGCTCAAATTTATTTTGAAGTGCAGTTTTTAGTTTTGGCGAATAATCTTTTACTGCCGAAAGAATTGCTTTCTTCAAATCAGGATGTTCATTTTGCAATAAATCAATGTGTTCCGGCAGAAATTCATCCACAGGAACAGTAATCAAAACTTCACCACTATTGAAAACTGAGAATTTTGTTCGGGTATTGCCAATGTCGATTACCAGGTTCATTATTAATCGATAATTCGTTGACTGATATCGAGCGCTTTAACAGAGTGTGTAAGTGCACCAATTGAAATATAATCAACTCCGGTTGAAGCTACTTTCCTTATTCTTTTCAGGGTCATATTTCCGGATGCTTCAATTTTTGCACGTTTGTTTATTAATGCCACGGCTTCAATCATCATTGCCGAACTCATATTGTCGAGCATAATTATATCGACACCTGCGTCAATTGCTTGCTGTACTTCATCAAGATTTGAAGTTTCAACCTCTATTTTTATGCTTTTAGGAATTTTTTTTCTGATAGCTTTTACAGCGGGTTTTATTCCCCCTGCTACCTGAATATGATTATCCTTGATCATTACCATATCGTACAAACCGAAACGGTGGTTCGATGCTCCACCCATTCTTACTGCGTATTTGTCGAGATGCCGGTACCCTGGTAAAGTTTTGCGGGTATCCAAAATTTCAACATCCAACCCCTCAATTTCCTGCATACACAGGTTGGCGTATGTTGCGATTCCAGACAGCCGCTGTAAAAAATTCAATGCTTTTCTTTCACCGGTAAGCAATGCACGGTAGTTTCCCGTAAATTCAACCAAAACATCACTTGGGAAAACTTTAGTTCCGTCAGGCTTTTTTTCATTCCAAATTAAATTCTCATCGAATTTTCTGAAAACCATTTCAGCAACTGGCAACCCGGCAACTACTCCTTCTTCTTTTGCAACCAGAATTGCTGTTTTATTTTCGCCCGGGGGAACCAGGTTATTTGTGGTAATATCTCCATCTCCAATATCTTCGGCATAAGCCAGTTCGAATAAAACTTCGGCCGATTTTAATACTTTGCTATCCATGTTTCTGTTTTCTTACCGGTTCAAATTGAATGTTTTTATCTTTCTGTTGTATTGAATGTATTTCAAAATCAGGATTTTCCTGCTGAAAATCTTCCCTGATGTGTCCACCGCGACTTTCTTTGCGAACTGATGCAGCCTTTGCGATTAGTTTACAAACTGTAGCTGTATTTTTTATTTTAAAAAGATTGTATTCGTTTTTATAATCTTCAAAATCCGATTCGATCTCCGAAAGTCTTTTCACTGCTTTTTCCATTCCTTCGGCATTTCTTACAATTCCTAAGTTTTCCGACATCAGCGAGGCAATTTCGTTTTGCATTTCAAGGTAAAGTGGTTCATTTTTACTGTCGATATGTATCGGGTCCACCTCGGTTAACTGACAATTGGGATTTGGCAGTTTGGCTGCTTTTTCGCTTGCCCGTTTACCAAATACCAGGCATTCGAGTAACGAATTACTTGCCAGGCGGTTTGCTCCCATTACTCCGGTTGATGCTGCCTCGCCACAAACAAAAAGCCCCGAAATGTTTGTTTCTGCATCGAGGTTGGTGTGAATGCCGCCAACCATATAATGTGCAGCCGGCGCCACCGGTAAAAGGTCAGTGGCCATATCGAAACCATAAACTTTTAGTTGCTGGTAAATATGTGTGAAGCGGTCAACAATTTCCTGTTTGTTCAGGTGTTGCAACGACAGGTAAATATGGTCGGTTTTATGTTGCCTTAATTGTTTGAATATGCTGAAAGCAACTACATCGCGGGGCGCAAGTTCAGCAAGTTGATGAATATCCGTCATAAACCGTTCGCCTTTTTCGTTTAACAACCAGGCTCCTTCGCCGCGCACGGCCTCACTTATTAAGTACGCTTCTTTACCCGGAACAAACAAAGCAGTTGGATGAAACTGGATAAATTCAAGGTCGGCAATTTTTGCACCGGCAGTATAAGCCATGGCAACACCATCGCCCGTGGCGGTGTATGGATTGGTAGAACGCAGGAAAACCCTTGACAAACCACCTGTGGCGATTATTACTGCCTTGGTTTTAAAAATGATGTTTTTCCCCGACACAAAATCGTATGCATGTAAACCCACAATGCAGTTATTTTGCTGAATGAGTTTGATGGCAGTAACATTTTCGAAAGATTTTACGGTGGGCTGTTCTATGGCTTTTTTCAACATAAAACTGGTGAGCACTTTCCCCGTGGCATCGCCACCAGCATGTAAAATGCGCCGGTGACTGTGTCCGCCTTCTAGCCCGAGAACCAATTGGCCTTCTTTTTTATCGAATTCCATGCCCGATTCTATCAATTCCAGCACTCGATCCCTGCCTTCAGAAACAAGTATTTCAACTGCATCAACATCACAAAGTCCGCGTCCTGCCTCAAGTGTGTCGTTTAGATGATTTTCTGTTGAATCATCAGGACTGATAACCGCAGCTATTCCTCCCTGTGCATAATAAGAATTGCTGATATCGAGTTGCGATTTAGTAACAATGGCAACATTTCCATATTTCGATGAATGATATGCTGCAGAAAGCCCTGCCAGCCCACTGCCAATTACAACCGTTTCAAATTCAAATACTTGCATTAAAATTGCCTTTCAGAATCGAGCGGCAAAGGTAGTATTTCTTTATACAAGATTTTAAAAGCAGATGTTGTTTTTTTAGAAGTTCCTTATTTTAAGGAAGGTAGTCGGGACGGATTGGCGAAAAAAGTTCGAGAACAACCGAATCTTCAAGTATTTCAACTTCATGTTCCACATTTTCAGGAATACTCCAGCTATCGCCCCTTTCTGCCAAATTCCAGGTTTTATCAATTCTGAAATTTAATTTCCCCGAAAGCAGATATCCGGTTTGTTCGTATGGATGTTGATGTGAAGGTATTTTATATCCTTTTTCAAGTTTAAACTCACAAAGTATTGTTTTGTCTTCCCAAGCAAGAGGTCGCATGGTTACTCCATCGATTAGCGGGCGAAAAGCAAGGGAATCTTTTTTTGTAAACATAACTTCCTGATAATTGCTTTGATTTAAATATCCTTCATAATTTGTCCTGAAATCTGCAGCAACGAAATTTCAGCAAGTTTTGTAAGGTATTGCACCGAAATTAATCGTTCCTCTGCATCGAGTAAACTTTTTTGCACCTCGCGAAGGTCAAGTCCCGAAAGGTTTCCCAGTTTGTATCGCTCAAGTGCAATTCCCAAATTTTCGCGCGCAACTTCGAGGTTTTGTTCTTCGAGTTTCATCAATTTCAGATTGTTTTCGTAAGCATAATAAATGGTTATCAAATCAGCTTTCACTTCCTGCTCTACCTCCTGATAAAGGTATTTCTGAGTTTCGATGGCGACCTTTGCGTTCAGTTTTTCGCGCCTTCTTTCAAACCCGTCATAGATATCCATTCCCAGCACTAACCCGTAATTCATTCCGTTTACCTGCTGGTTTTTTACATTTCCAATCTCGTAACGATTGTATGAAAAGGTATAACCTGACGATAAATTCAAATAAGGATAAGCACGACCTGCAATGATTTTATAATCAAGTTCCGAAATAACCTGGTCTTTTCCGGCCAGAAGCAATCCTGTGTTTTGCTGCAAGGTCAGGTCAAGCAGATTATTGTAAGCCAACGATGTATCTATTTGAATTGATGTATCTTTTAGCGCAATACTTTCCTCCAGGTTTTCGAGCGCCATCAGTTTTTTTAATCTAACCTGCGATGCAAGCTGATTCTCGGTTTGTTTGGAATACCTTGAACTATCGGCATTTAAATAAACTATCGACTGAAGTAATTCCAGTTTTGATGAAGATCCAAGTAAATATCTTTGTTCGTCGATTCTGACTCTTTCGCGCGAAAGTTCTACTGCATATGAAAGATTTTTCGATAAATTAAGTTGCTGTACATAAAGATAATATTCGGCAATAATTCTCGATACCACATTTTCAATGCTCATTTGAGTACTTAATTCGCCAATCTTTTTTAGTTCATTTAATTTCTGATAAGTGGTTTGAACCTGAAATCCCCTGAAAATGGTAAGGTCGAGATTGACGTTTGCAGTACCGGAATTATTGTGAACTCCGCTTGAAGAAGTTTTACTGCCATCGCTCAATTTTTGGGTGGTGTTGTTTAAATTCCCTCCAAAACGGTTTGTAGTTGTTATAGTGGGAAGATAGCCTGCATTTCCAGGTGTGTAGTTGTTTTCTGATATTTGTTCCTGTGTTTTGGCAATTTTCAGCGAAAAATTGTTTTCAAGACCTGAAATTACGCACTGGCTTAAATCATAAACTTCCTGAGAACTGAGATTTTGAAAAGAAATCAGGATGAATAAAACGGCAACAATAATCCTGTTAGTTTTCATATAATTCAATTTTTTCAGATCGGGATAATTCATCAGTTTTGATTTTTGTTTCACTCGAAATAAAAAGATAAATTGATGGAACAACATATAACGTTAAAAAGGTTGAAATGGTTAAACCGCCAACTACTGCAATACCCATGGCTACGCGACTTTGAGCGCCTTCGCCCAATCCGATTGCAAGCGGCAGAATACCCAGGATTGTGGAAAAACTTGTCATTAATATTGGACGTAACCGGGCTGCCGAAGCGAAACTAATTGCATCAAACTTATTCATACCAGCTTCTTTGCGCTGGTTGGCAAATTCCACTATTAATATCCCGTTTTTCGAAACCAGGCCAATCAGCATGATTATTCCAATCTGGCTGAAAATATTCATGGTAATTCCGAAATACCACATAAAAATGAGTGCTCCAACCAAAGCCAGTGGAACAGTCATCATTACAATAATCGGGTCTTTAAAACTCTCGAACTGAGCCGAAAGTACAAGGAATATTAAAACGATAGCCAGCAAAAAGGCAAACATCAGACTCGACGAACTTTCCATAAAGTCTTTGGAGTCACCCGCAAGTGCCGTTCTAAAAGAATCATCGAGTACTTTTGCAGCAATTTTATCCATTTCCTCAAGTCCCTGGCTAATGGTTTTTCCCTCGGCCAGACCAGCGGAAACTGTTGCAGCCACAAATCGGTTATACCGGTATAACTGCGGCGGTGCCGTTGCTTCTTCCAGTTCCACAAAATTATCGAGCTGTACCATCTGACCGGTGTTATTTCTAACATACAACGATTTCAGGTCGAGTGGTTTGTTTCGGTCCTGACGGGCAAGTTCACCCAAAATCTGGTATTGTTTTCCGTTCATAATAAAATAGCCAAAACGTTGTCCACTCAAGGCAAGTTGCAGTGTTTGACCAATATTTTGGGTTGATACTCCCAGTAAATTGGCTTTGTCGCGATTGATTACAATCTGAAGTTCGGGTTTGGTAAATTTCAGGTCAACATCGGGCATCGAAAAAATAGGATTGTCCTGAACTTCAGCCATAAAAACGGGTAAAATTTCGCGTAGTTTTTCAATGTTTGGCGCTTGTAACACATACTGAATTGGCTGTCCTGCGCGTCTTCCACCGAATGTCGATTGCTGAATAACCATTGCCCTTGCCTTGGTCATTTTGCGTAAATCGGCTGTTAACTGGTTTGCAATTTCCTGCTGCGACTTATCCCTTTCATCGGGTCCAACGAGCACCACCCTCACAAACGTCATACTTCCTCTCACCATCGCTGTAACTTTGTCGCGCTCCGGTACTTTTTGTTCCACCAGTTTTACAATATCCTGGTTATATGCAAGGTTAAACTCATAAGTTGACCCTTCGGGCATCGTAGTTCTGATATTCAATTGTGAGCGGTCTTCCATTGGTGCCATTTCCGCAGGAATTACTTTCCATAAAATGGCAATTAAAACTACCGATACAAAAACAATGATCAATGAGATGTATTTTCGTTTCAGTAAAGTTTCCAGTGAATTGCGGTAGCTATCGTTTAACCAGACAAAGAATTTTTCGGTGTAATCATATGCTTTGCTTCTTTTATGCCTGGTTTTTAAAATTTTAGTCGATAACATCGGAGTTAATGTTAATGCCACAAACGACGAAATTGTTACCGATCCGGCAATTACAATACTAAACTCACGGAAAAGCCTTCCGGTCATCCCCTCCAGAAATACAATCGGGAAGAAAACTGCAACGAGCGTGACGGTAGTTGCAATAATGGCAAAAAAGATTTCGTTTGCTCCCTTTATTCCAGCTTCAAGGGGAGTCATTCCCTGCTCAATTTTTACATATATATTTTCCATCATAACAATGGCATCGTCAACCACAAGTCCAATGGACAGTACTATTGCGAGTAAGGTTAAAACGTTAATAGTATAACCGGCAATGTACATAATAAAGAATGAACCAACCAGAGAAACAGGAATTACAATAATGGGTATCAGCGTTGTTCGCCAGTCGCGCAAAAAAACAAAAATGATGATTACAACCAGTAAAAACGCAAGATAAATTGTGTTCAGTACTTCATCAATCGAAGTACGAATGTATTGCGTATTATCGAAACCAATCTCGATTTCAACATCATCAGGAAGGTCTTTCTTAATAAACTCAAGCCTTTCATACACTTCATCCACAATTTCGATGTGGTTGGCACCAGGTTGTGGTGTGATTACAGTACCAACCATGGGTATCCCATTCATTTTCATGATACCCCGTAAATCTTCAGGTCCGAGTTCAGCACGTCCGATATCGCGAACCCGAATCAACTGGTCGCCCGATTGTTTTAATATGAGGCTGTTAAATTCTTCAGGGGTTTTCATCAATCCAAGTGCCCTGATTGTCAGTTCAGTATTTGAACCTTCAATACTACCAGCCGGTAACTCCACATTTTCGCGGGTAATTGCATTTCGCACATCGAGAGGTGTCATCTGGTACCCGGCAAGTTTAGCCGGATCGAGCCAGATTCTCATGGCAAACCTTTTTTCGCCCCAGATTGAAATTGCGCTTACGCCGGAGATGGTCTGAAGCTGTTCCTTAAAAGTGAGTTCAGCAATTTCCGATAACTCCAGTAACGATCGTTTCGGACTTTTAACGGCAATAAACATGATTGGATTTGCATCGGCATCCATTTTCGAAACTGTTGGCGGGTCGCAGTCGCGCGGAAGATACCGCTGTGCCTGAGAAACCTTATCGCGAACGTCGTTGGCCGCTGTTTCCAAATCGACAGTAAGTTCAAATTCTACTGTTACTTCGCTGCGCCCCTGGCTGCTTCGGCTGGTTAAAGTACGGATACCGGGTATGCCGTTAATCGATTGTTCAAGGGGTTCGGTTATTTGTGTTTCAATGACATCTGAATTAGCTCCCGGGTAGGAAGTACTCACCGAAATAATCGGCGGATCGACACTCGGGAATTCCCTGATTCCGAGGTAGGTCATACCGATAGCTCCAAAAAGGAGTATTACCAGTGAAAATACAGTGGCAAGTACCGGACGTTTTATACTGGTTGACGAAAGACTCATGGTATTTGAATTTCCGGTTTTTGGTTTGTAACCAGTGTATCGAGTTTCACCGGCAACTGATGTCGTAACTGCAGAATTGCAGTGGTTAAAAGTGTATCGCCAAACTGCAAACCCTCTATTATCTGAATAAGTGCTTCTGTCCGTAGTCCTGTTTTAACTTTAATCTGTTCTGCTTTACCGTTTTTATAAATGAATACCTTTTCTCCATCCATTTCAGGTATTATTGCTTCTGTCGGTATCGAAATCGCATTGTCAATTTGCGATAAAAGTGCTTCCACTTTTGCAAAACGACCAGGTTTCAGCTCTTCATTTTTATTGGGGTACATTGCCCTTGTAACAATATTATGCATTTCTACATCTACCTTCGGTTCAATTGCATAAACGTTTGCCCTGAAGGTGTCCTGAACTCCATCGACTAAAAAAATAATCGGATAACCAGTGGTAATTTGTCCTGCATATCTTTCAGGAATTGAGAATTCAATTTTGAGAGGACTGATTTTCACCAGTCTTACAATCTTGGTTTGGGTATTGGCGAATGCTCCTTCGCTAATCATTCGTAAACCTACAGTTCCATCAAAAGGGGCTCGCATTTCGGTTTCTGAGATGCGTGCTTCCAGCAGTAAAATATCAGCCTGCAGTGATTGCAGTTCGGTTGAAACCTGGTCATAACTTTCGCGGCTGATAGCATCGCGTTCAAGGAGTTGCTTCTGCCTGAATTCGCGCTCTTCCAGTAATTTGCGTTGAGCCTGAAGTTTTAAAAGCTGTGCCTGCAAAGGTTTGTCATTTATTTTAGCTAAAAGATCACCCTTTTTAACCCGTGTTCCTTCCTTGAAATAAATGGCTACCACTTTGCCTGAGGTTTCGAATGAAAGTTCCACTTCTTCGTCGGGTAACAAAGAACCGGTAGTGTATATCTGTTCCCTCAATTGAGTAGGAACAATAACATAACCACTCGCCAGTAAAATCTGCTGTCCCCGTCCGGCACCTCCCGGTCCACCAGGCATTCCTTTATTTTCGCCCGACATAAACAGGGGTTTGAGTTTAGGATAAAAAATCATACCTGCAATCAGTATTATTATAATGATTGTAGTAGTAATTCTGAATGTTTTTTTAGTTGACACGGTTGTTGGTATTAAGTATAAATAAATTTTCCGGAAACAAAAATACCGGAATTATTTGACTTCACTAAACCTAAAAAGTTAAATGGAGAAATATATTTTTTTAATTAGAATGAAGTTAACATTGGCACGGGTTTCATTTTCAGTCAATTAGATTTAAAATTCAGATTATTTTAAACTAATTATCAGGATTGAAGTCTTATCCCCGTAAATATTTAATTTTGTCCCCCGTTTTGAAGAAACCATTTATGACTCAAATTGTTTAATTCTCAGAACAGTTTAAAATCAAACGATTTACGAAGTAGAAATTAAAAAACAGAAATAAAAAATACCATGAATTGGAGAAAAATCACTTTTGTCGTTGTTGCACTTATCATTTTACTAGGTGGTTCTGCAGCGCTTTCAATGATGTTCGTTTCGATGAAACCCGAACCACCCAGAATACCGGATAACCGGATGAAACGTTTTGTTAAGGCCGAAACGGTTGCATACACCGATATTGTTTCGCCGCTTTCGCGTGAAGGAAGAATGGTATCAAGCAACGAGGTAATGCTGGTTGCCGAAGCTTCAGGTAAAATTCTCAGCGGTCAGGTTCCGTTGCGAAAAGGTACCTCGTTCCGCAAAGGACAGTTAATAGCTTCGATTTACAGCGATGAGGTTGAACTGGCAATAAAAGCCCGCAAAAGTCACTATCTCACTACACTTTCCACTTTACTGCCTGATATAAAAATGGATTTCCCTGACAAATACGAAACATATCTTCAATTTTTTAATTCCATCGAAATGGATAAAAAATTACCTGAACTACCTGAAATTAATGACGAAAAACTAAAAATATTTTTATCGAGCCGGAGTGTAATCAGCGAGTATTACGGAATTCAGCAGGATGAAAAACGCCTTGAAAGACATAAACTGTATGCACCTTTCAATGGAACTATTGCACAGGTTAATTTCGAAGTTGGCGCTTATGTGAATGCGGGCGGACAAATTGCCAAAATGATTCGAACCGATGAACTTGAAGTTGAAGTTCCGGTTGAAAATGGTCAAAGTAAATGGATTAAGGTAGGTGACAAGGTTGAAGTACATTCTCAGAACAGAGAAGTCGTTAAAACAGGAGTGGTAGTTCGGAAGTCTGATTTTGTCGATCCTTCGTCGCAGGGCAGAAGTATTTTTGTTAAAGTGAATAACAATGTTGGAGAGGAACATTACACAGGAGAATATAAACTGGTGGTTTTCCCCGGACAGGTGATTCAAAAAGCCATGGAAATACCGCGAAATGCAGTGTTCAATTCAAACGAAGTCTTTACGATTGTTGATGGAGTGCTCAAAAAGAAAACGGTAAATGTGTTAAAGTGGAACGAAACCACACTGATTTTTAATGGTCTTGAAGAAGGGGAGAAGATTGTGGCTGAACCAATGATAAATGCCAAAGAAAATACGCCAGTTGGTATTTTGGGCGAAGAACCCGCAGTACAGGAAAAGACTTCTGGAAAGCAAAGTAATCCAAACAGTTAATAAATCACCGGGATGAAAAAAACAATCGAGTTATTTGTCAGGTTTCCTATATATGCGAACCTGGCACTATTTTTTATTATTGTGGTTGGTGGGATAAGCATGTATTCCATGAAGAAATCGTTCTTTCCCGAAACTGAATCGAGATTTCTTTCTGTAAGTGTTGCCTATCCCGGCGCTTCACCGGTTGAAATGGAAGAGGGTGTTACTTCGCGCATTGAAGAGGCAGTTCGCGGTATT
>JBGSRA010000010.1:0-26336 GCA_041737765.1 Draconibacterium sp.
TGCTGACATTGCCAGCATGGTTTTGTTTCTGCTAAACCCTGAAAATGATTTTATTACCGGACAGAATTTTATAATTGATGGAGGAATGACAAAAAAGATGATTTATGTGTAACGGTCAGTTGCAACTGGATTTTTTTTGTATGAAAATATAACTTTACGCCATGCTTTAGCTTGGCGATAATAATTAGAAGTGGTACATGGCTTTAGCATTTAATTTTACTTGTTCGGTTACCTTGATTGAATTAAAGGCTGAAGCCGAAATCTAAAATATTTTGTATGTCACTGGGCTGAAGCCGCAGTGTAAAATTGATTAAAACTATTTTCCGGTTATTTTAAAATATTGTTGGTAAAAGAATTTTTAGCATTGGTTACCCACACAATCCGTTATAGAACCTCTGTGTTTCTCACTGTTTTCTTCCCGCGCTCAACTGTTTCAAAAATACCTCGCAACCCAAAACTTCAATTTCACTGAAATAAAAATCGTGCTGATCCTCGGTAATAATGATATCGCATTTTTGGTTAAGCGCTGAATATTATTGCAAACCATCCTCAAAATCCTTGATTTTCTTGTTTTTAACTGCCTTTTCCGTAATTTCCTGATTGACAGATGTTATACCAATATTTGAGCAAAGCATTTCAATTTTATTTTTGGCAGATGCTTCACCACTTTTTTTTGTGGCAAAATAAAAAGCAATTGCCAGGCACAGTGGCGAGGTAAATAGATGAATATTATGAGTTCCGTGCAAACTCAAAACCCGCGCCGACCAGTTAAAAAGCGGGTACTCGCGATTGAGTGTGGCTACCAGTATGTTGGCATCAATAAAAACCCTCATTTCCGGCTGCTGTAATATTCATCTTTGGTACTTTTCCGGCTGCGACGTTTGTATGTTGCTTCACCATCGGCTACCTGGTTTACCCAATCGGCAATCGGAAAATCGTCAATCGAAATGTAATTCCCAGAAGTAAGCTGCCTGTATAAATATTCGGTTAACCGCGAAAGGCTGATTCCCCTCGCTTCTGCAAAAGCCTTTGCTTTTTCTATTACCCCACTGTCAAAATTCAATGTTAACTTCGTATCCATTTTCTTCACTTTAGTTTACGTCAAAGATAATATTTTTATACGTAAAGTAAATTTATTTTTAATGTTTTTTCATTCTAAAATTACACAGATTTGACAAATTAATCCGATGAACATGAATGGTCGCTGACAATCAGCCACTCATTATTTATTTTCTGAATTACCAGGGTGAAATGCCCGCTCAAATTTCCCATTTCGCGGGTGAGATCGAATTTTCCGATGACATAAACAGTTTTCCTGTCGATTTTTAAGATATCAAGAATCGTAAATTTCAGGTTTCCCATCGCAGTTTTGTCAGGATAACCTTTTTTGTAACTTTCCAAAGTTGCCTGCCAGCCGTAAGTTGGTCCGCGGGAACCCACAAAACTTAATCGATCTGATTTCCAGTAAGTTTGCATAAACTTCTCCAGATTCCCTTCATTCCAGGCTTCAACCTGCTTTTCCAGCAAATTTTCGATACTGGTTCTTTCTTTCTCGCTGATTCCTTTTTCGGCAAACGAATTCAAGGATAAAAATCCTGTTAACACTAAATACAAAATCAATTTCATTAAAAATAATTTAGCTGTTTAAAAAAATTGCCGGAGGTAATTTTTATTTCCACCGGCAATTTCGATAATTAGTTAAAACTGTAAACAAATCAATGTTTATTTTTTCATAAACTGCATTGTAAAATCTCCCTTTGCAGTTAATGCAGTCATAAAATACATTCCAGGTTTAAGTTCACCAATTTCGACAACCTGCGAATTTGTGGGATCGAATCTAAGCAATTTGATTTCCTGACCCTGAATATTTGAAATCCTGACACCCCTAATTTCGGGATACAACACTGCAACCCTGTGATCTGCCGGATTTGGATAAATCTTCATTTCCGTTCCTTCAAACTCTTTTATTGCAGTGTTGCTTTCATCCTGAAATCCAATGTTATCGATGTAAGCAACAGTACCGCTGTCCCTTTTAGCCGGGAAATCGGGAAAAACAGTTAACCTGGCGTATGATTTGCCTTTTAATGCTGCGAAATCGAAACTGAGAATCTGCCACCCCTCAACAACCGTGTTGTCTTTATAAAGCGAAGTGGTTGCCCCACTATTTAAACTTAGCTCAAGTTTTAACCCCACCGGACTTATTTTGGTTTTGTAAACCATCATATTAAGAATATGCGATTCTTCCGAAATAGTAACTGTAGCCGCATCAGCAAACATACCTACCCATGGATCCGAGTCATCGTGTACCACAAACATCATCACACTGTCTGTACTGTTAATCGTGTCCATTTTTGGATTTAACACAACACTGATGTCTTTATTTGTACCAGTTTTTCCATTGGCAAAGGGAACCCAGACTGTTGTGTCAACCCCGTCTTCAAAATCGTACAGGTAGAATTGTGCATTTGCTGTGATAGCAAAAATTAAAATAAATAATAAAGTAAAAATTCTTTTCATACCAATTAATTTAAGGTTAATAATAAAACTATAATACAATCATTTGCAATATAAACAATCTGTTCTGCATAAAGAATAGTGAAATAATGTTTTTAATAAATAACCCGTAATTTATACTGATTATAAAATTCGTTTAACCAAATTAGCTATATGTTAAACAAAATAAAGATTTTTTAGATGGAAAATTTAAATGATGAATTGTATCAGTAATGTCAGAAATTACTATTTATTCCCCTAATTTAGTACGTTAAAAACTATTAAAGATGAAATTCAAATTTGTCATTTCGGTTGGCCTGATTCTGATTTTTATGAACAATCATTTTCTATCTTTTTCGCAAATAAAAATCGGTGTGTTTGCCGATTGCCAGTATTGCAATTGCGAAACCGCAGGAACACGGTTTTACAGGAACTCGCTGGATAAACTGGATGATTGCCTTAGTCTATTTAACAGCGATAAAGAGATTGAATTTGTTGTTGGTCTGGGTGATTTAATCGACCGTGATTTTGCCAGTTTCGACAGTGTAAATACAATCCTCTCAAAATCGGAAAAGCCAGTATTTCAGGTGATCGGCAATCACGATTTGGCTGTTGACAAAGAATTAATGGAACAAGTCCCTGCCAAAATCAACCTTACCGAAACTTGGTATTCTTTCACCAAAAACGACTGGCATTTTATTTTTCTGAATGGGAACGACATTACGTTTCATTCCAACAATCCTGAAATAGTACAGCAGGCAGCAGAAATCACCGAAAAACTAAAAAAAGAAGGCAAACCCAATCCATATGACTGGAATGGCGGAATTGGCCCGAAACAATTTAAATGGCTTGAAAAAGAATTGCAGCAGGCAGAAAATAAAAACCTGAAAGTTGCAATTTTTTGCCACTACCCGCTTCTGCCATTTGAGGCTCATGCACTTTGGAATTCGGAAGAAGTACTGGCTGTTCTGGAAAAATTCAATTGTGTAAAAATTTATCTGAATGGTCACAACCACGCCGGGAATTATGCATTTCAGCACGGAATTCATTTTCTAAACCTCAAAGGAATGGTAGAAACTGAAAATAAAAATGCCTTTTCGGTTATTTCATTTTCAAAAGATAAAATTGAAATTGAAGGATTTGGCAGAGAAGAAAACAGAATCCTGAAACTTGAATAAACAAACAGTCTCAGTTTTTTTTCTTTGTGAAAACTTCGTGATTATGTGCCTTATTGGCTGGTTTTTTCCTGATTCATAAAATTTCGGCAGCGATTTAAAAGAATTTTGTAATAACCTACTGGCGTTTCAAATTCTCGGTAATTGAACAAATCATTGCTGCAAATTGCTTTAGAAATAGAAGCACTAAATTTCAAGAAATTATAAAATGCTGAAAAAATTAGTTTTACATACTACTTTTCTGTTCCTTGTGATTAATGCGGGCGCTCAAATTCCCGACTTGATACCTTCGGGAGAAACTGAACCACTGGAACTTACTCCCTTTAATATCATTTTATATTTTGTAGTTCCATTAATTTTACTCGTTTTCTTTTTGTGGTATCGAAAATCGAAAAGAAAGAAATAGACTTTTCAGAAATTACTGATTGACCAGTTGAGCAACTCCAACCAAATCACCTTCCATCGAAAAATCGGTGGCTGAAGTAATTTTCACATCAGCAAAATGTCCGATTAAACTTTCATCTTCCGAGGCAAACCGAATGATGAGTTTTCCTTCGGTATGAGAACTTAAAAATCCTTCTTTCCTGTCGGTGCCTCGCACCAACACACGCACGGTTTTTCCAATCAATTGTTTGTTGAATGGCAAATTGTGTTTGCGCAGTTCGTTGGTTAAAACATGTAGCCGGCGCTTTTTCTCATCCTGTGGAATATCGTCAACCCAGCGGTGACTGGTCGCTCCGGGGCGTGGCGAGTAAATTGCGGTGTAACTCATGTTGAATTTAAACTCCTCCATCGCCAGCCGTGTATTTTCAAACTGTTCCTCAGTTTCGCCGGTAAATCCAACAATAATATCTGTAAACAAAGTAGCCTCCGGAATGATTCGCCTGATTGAATGAACAATGCTGCGGTAGCGTTCCATGTTGTGTTTGCGGTTCATGTGCATCAGCACTTTGTCGTCGCCGCTTTGCATGGGTAAATGGATTTGTTTGCCAAGTACTTTGTATTTCGCTATCACTTCAATCACCTCCTCATTCATATCACGTGGGTGTGGCGAAGTAAAATAAACCCAAAATTCCCTGTTCGAACGGTTGCCCAATTCACCGATTTCTGCCAGTAACTGAGCAAAAGTGAGCTCCTCCACCTTTTTGTCGAGGCCATACGAATTTACATTCTGACCAAGCAGCGTGATCGATTTGTAACCCTGCGAAACAAGCAATGCAACTTCGGTAATAATATCTTTCGAAGGGCGAGAAACCTCGCGACCACGGGTGTAAGGCACAGCACAGAAAGTACAGAATTTATCGCAACCATTCTGTATCGGTATAAACGCCTCAAAATCCGATTTGTAGGCAGGTTGAACACTCCAGAATTCCTCAATATTCTCATTGTGCGGGTCAATTCCTGTTTTTAAATGTGTGGGTGTTGTAATTCCATATTGACTAATCATTTCGGGCAGTTTGGGCAAATCCTTCATCTGAAAAGTGATATCGAAAAGTTTCAGGAATTTTTCGTGGTCGTTGGGTAAAATACAGCCCGAAATAAAAGTAACCAGGTTTTTGTGGTTCTTCCATTTGTTCCATTTCGAAATGCGCGAATACACCTTGTCGATGGCTTTTTGCCGCACCGAACATGCCAGAATGCCTATCAATCCTGCTTCCTCCTCGTTGTCGGTCCACGTGTATCCTGCTTCATCGAGTACCGATGTCACCCGCTCCCCATCCGACAAATTCATCTGGCAACCTAATGTTATTAAATGGTATTTCATATTAAAAAGTCCGAAGACCGAAGTCGGAAGTCCGAAGAATTCCTAATCCGTTCTTATTCTTATTTCAACAATTATTAATTAATCCAACAAAACATTTAGAAAGATGTTTCTAATTTCTCTCCAAAATTACGGCGAATCGGAATTCGCCGCACCCTCCAAAATTATTCCTCCAGTCTCTCCCCTTCGGGGAGATTAAGAGGGGCTTTAGAAATAAACTTCCGAATAAATATTCGAAACCTGAATTCCCTTGCCGGTTAAAATATCAAAAACTTCGTAAATCATTTCGCTGTTTCCGCACAAAAAACAGTTGGTTTCACGGTCAATTTTCTGGGTGAACAAATAGTCGGTCACCCTACCGTAAAAATCGCCACCTTCATCGCCCGACAAACAAAGTATTATTTTTTCCTTTGGGTAATCAGCATGTTCATACGCTTCTTCCTTTAATCGAACACCATGAACCAATTGATAATCCAACTCCGGAAAAGTGCGCACAAAACTATGAAACGGACTGATTCCGGTACCGGTTGCCACAAACAAAAACTTTTTTGATGCATACTTTTCGGGATTAAACTTGAAAAAACCAAATGGCCCGTTCACATCAATTTCTGCTCCCGGTTTTAGTTTTTTCAATCTGCTTGAAAATTTTCCTCCTTCAATTTCACGAACCAAAACTTCCAGAAAATCATCGTTTTCGCCACTGTAAACCGAATATTCACGATTTTCCAACGAACCCGGAATTTTCAACATTACAAATTGCCCTGTCTGAAACTGAAAATTCAAACGTTCAAACCTGATTACAAATGCCGAATCGGTTAAATTCCTGACTGATATTACTTTATGCTTTCTCAATTATTCAGATTTATTCTAAATAAAACCGTTGCAAAAGTAAAAAATATTCCCAATGTCTATTTTAAATCCCGAAAGAAATCAGCAACGTAAAGAATCCTTTCACTGTTTTTTTTATTGAACAACAAATGCTCAAAATCTTTCTTTTTTATGTTCAGGTCAATTGTATTCAGTGATTCCAACACCGAAATTTTAAGTTCATTAAGATTGTGAATATTCAATTTCTGACTCAGAAATGAATAATCTGGATGTGTTTGTGCCAGTAAAAACATGGCATCATAAAAATCTCTTCCCTTCCCCCGGGAAATCATTGCTGATATTTTCATGGAGCAAAGCACACCATCGGGCGGAACAGGAAACGGGAAATAAAAACCACAACCTTTAATATTTACCATTGCCGGATTGTATATTATCCGTTGGTCCTCACCTTCAATCTTTACCAGAAACCTTTCTTCTTTATGACCTGAAAGGCCTAAATTAAAAAGTAACTCAGGAAAAATTAAATTCCTTCGAAATGCAGAAAGCCGGTTGTTTTCACGATCCCGTGCTTCAACCCGAAGTCCGCTTCGTTTTAAGAAATTAATTACAGCATCGGTCATTGTAAGAAATTCAGCTCCAGAGAATTCCTTGCAATCAAAATCGAGATCTTCAGAAAAACGGTCGATCCCTTTTACCAGTCTTAGGTTTGTACCTCCGATAAATACTATTTTTTTAATGAAAGGTGTTGTAGAAAGAAAATCAAGAATCAGCAGTTGGATATATTCTTTCAACATATACTTCCTGTACAAAGCATTTTCTTTGATTTCTGCGGGAAAAAAGTTTTTTATTACTTCAATGGGCATCATAATCCAAACACATTTTTTATTAAATCCACCCTTTTTTCGAGCGCTTTATTACCGAATTTCATCATGTACTCTTCCAGTCGTTGTATATTAAGTTCATCCTGAATTAAGTCCAAATCAAGCCGCAGATTTTCCATTTCCTTTTCTGTATTGTAAAAAGGATATAGATGCAGCAGGTCAAGTAAAGCTTTTTCGGGACTGGCAATCTGAAATGATTTTCCATCGGTTAAAGGTTTAACATCATAACCAAACATTAACTCTTCCCTGACATTTTTATATTCGTAATCACCAGTGCTATTTTTAAAACCGGCGGTTTTCAACGAAGTAACACTCGTAATTTGAACCACCGCTTCAGGAATTAAACCATAAAATGCAAGCGCCGTGTGCAGACTTATGTATGAAGGGCGATAAATGCGATTTGCAAAAAACAATGTAAATCCGGGTTTGCTTTTATATTCCGGGAATGTGTAATATCCCTGTCGCAAACGAATTAAAAGGCCCTTCTTTGTCCAACGGACAAAATTATTCCTGTCGAAATCAGTTTCCCATGCATAAACCTGGTGTATGCTAAAACACCCCAAATCAAACATTTTATTTTTGAAATCCAGATAATTCATTCCCTTTCGCAAAATTCAATTCATACAATTTATTTCTGTTTTGCATCAAATATAGTGCATTTCAGAAATAAAACACCGTATTATTCTTTTTTTGTAATTGAATCCAAAATTTCAACAATCTTTTCATTTTTAAGAATATACATACCCAGCCTTTCATGTGATATTCCACTTTCCAGTTTATATTCATAAACGGGAATATTGTCAACTAATTTCGAGTCAAAATATTTGAATTGAATGTTGCTTAAGTCCTTTACTTTTTCAGCAACTTCAGTGATGTGCGTTGAAATAAAGAAGGTGCTTTCCGGAATATTGGCAAAAGATTTTATTATCAGCAGTGAGCCATCAAAAGCATCCTTAACATTTGTCCCCCGGAATAATTCATCGAAAATTACAAAAAGCCTTTTTTTATCTTTTATTTTCAAAATAGTTTCCTTAATTCGGTTAACCTCGCTGTAAAAATGACTGTACCCAAGATTTATATCGTCTGATAAGTTTATTGTAGTAACAATTCCATTAAAAATTGTTGTTGTCATTTTCTTGGCTGGAATTGGAAATCCAATATGGGCTAAATAAACAGATAGTCCAACTGACTTTAGAAATGTCGATTTCCCCGCCATGTTTGGACCAGTCAAAAAACACAGATTGGCAGATTCGTCAATTTCGATGGAATAAGGAACAGCATTATCTAAAAGTGGATGATAAAATTCTTCGATAAAAAGGGTTGGTGCAGTTAAATCTGAATAAACTGGTAAAGCGAGGTTTTTTTGTTTCGCAACTTTTGCAATAGAAATCCAGGCATCCAGAATATAAACCAAATCAATAATTTCGGGTAACTCGTTTTTATATTTCCTGCGAAACAGATTATCCAATTTGTTGAGTTTGGAATAAGTTATTTTTAGTCTTTTGGTAAACACAAATCTGAAGTCCGGGTTTTCAATAAACGCTGAAATTTTTTTCTCATATAAAGCAAGTTTTACAGGAATGTCCTTTTTATCTAATGTTTCAAATTTTTCTTTCAGTTGAACCATCAGGTAAACCAATTGCTGAACACCAGACTTTATAATGTAATAATTATTGTCGGGATTGATTCGATAAGAAAGGTTCTGTAAAAATGCATCAACAAAATTATTTCTCAGAGGAGCAGTATTTAGTCTTTGGTAGTGCCCAATGAACTCAAACTGACCTGAATTTATTTTTAACTCAAAACCGGTTTCCGATATAAACTGAATTAGTTCTGTTCTATGCCTTAATTCATGAATATCAGTAATTGGATTTTTCATTAACTGGTATAAATAACTCTTACCACCAAATGTTTTTGTTTGATTATAGAATTTTGAAATCGCATTTACAGACCTGCTATCACCAAAAATTTCCAGGTCTTTTATTGTTTGTTTATCTAAATCAAATTCTTTCACTTGTCGTAAACAATTATTTCCTGTAACTCAAATCCGCTTAGCGCTTTGGCTTGCATACTATTAAAGTTAAGGTTGACCTAATTATTCCAGGTATGGCTCAAACAACTTTTTCAACTCAACATTCGACGAAGCAAAATAAACCTTCTCATTTGCCACTTTGCCTGTTTTATCCACCAGAACATAATGTGGAATTCCGCTTACTTTAAACCGGGCGGCAATGGTATTCCATTCATCCTGAGTTAAATAGTAGTGTTCACCGTCAATATCCGGAATCATGGTTTCCCAGGTTGTTTTTGGCGAAGTTGGATTGGTGAGGTACACAAATTTAATTTTTTCGTTTTTCAACTCTTCCTTTAATGGTTTCATCGTTTGCATGCCCGACCTGCAAGGCCCGCACCAGGTTGCCCAGAAATCAACAAACACAACATTTCCCTTGTATTTTTTCATGATGGTATCAAACAAATCCGAATCTTTTGCTTCGGGTGTTTTATTAACAACAAAACCGCCTTTGCTTTCATACGCTTCTTTGCTTTTTCTGACTTTTTCTTCCATCGCTCCACTCAATTCCAGAAAATAATTAATTAAAAACGGGTCGCTGAAACTGGTTTTTAAATTCTCTTTCTCAGTATCGGTTAAAGGTTTTAATTCTCTGGCAATTTTACCTGAAACATCCTGCGCTTTCATCACTTCCATGGCAAAACCAGGTTCAAGGTTGAAATACTTTTTAAAAGCGTCCTGTTGGTATTGTTCTCTTTGCTTTGCAATAACTTCTGTAGAAATTTCCCTGTAAACATCCTTGTATTCTCTGAAAAAACCATTGAGAAGAGCAGTGTCGGGTTGTATTTCTTGTGTACTTTCCTTATTTGGTTTACTTTCTCCTATTTTTAAAATTAACTCTTTTACTTTAGGATCGATTTCAATCTTCCTTGATTCAAAACCTTTTATAATCTCCTTTTGGTTTAAAACTCCCATCGCACCTCTTGGAAAAACCGGGTCAGCATATTTCATCCTGTTAATTAAAAAGTAGTAGTCACCACCTGCGATTAGCGATAGCGGGTTATTTATTTCTTCAGGATTGATAAAATTGTAAAATTCAACCGGCAAAACCTCCCTTGTCAAAGGAATTTCGCGTTGGTCGCGCGGAACATTGTTCTTCTGACGGTAAGCCCCTTCACGGTTCATATTGAACGAAAGGATGTTTTGTTTTGCCGTAAAATCTATTTGCATCTGTTTAATCTGCAAACCTTTTTTACTGAGTGGATTTTTTTGCCTGAGTTCTTCAACTGCTTGTTTTTCCCTGTCTGCAATTTCAAGATTCCAGGCTTTGTATTCCTCTGCCGACATGTCGAGGATGTTGTTGGTCATATAATTGTAATCAAAATACCGGATGGATTTCATCGACATCAAATCGCGATTGATTTGCGCAGTTTTGCCCATAAATAAATTATTCGGGCCAGGGGCATCATGGTATTTCGAGAAATCGAAAAACTGAAATGTAGTTTCACCCGGTTCAAAAAACACACCTTCATTTATATTTAAAAACCGCACATACACGGGTTGAGGGTAAATCATCGGGAAACCGGTATGGAAATTGCCGTCGGGATTAATTTTTATGATGTACGATTCCTGTTCACCCGTAATGATGTTGTTTACATAAATCATTCCCGTACCTCCCATTTGCGGCACATAACCTTTGATGTAACCCGAATAAAAAGCAGAATCCTTTTTAAATACAGGCAACTGAAACGTTTCATCGTTTTGCCTCACAAAACCGGGAATTGCGGTTTCTTCCCTGCTAAATAACTCCATATTTGCTTCATCAGTTCCAATCAAAAGGTTATCATCCCGTTGTTTCATCACCAGTTTTTTGCTTTTTCCATTCTTTCTGAGAACCAGATTGTACAAATCATCTTTCTGGCTGATAAGAACTTGTTTCCAGATTTCACTTTCGTAAATTACAAAGTCATCAAAAAAACCATAAACCCACTCGTTGCTGCCGTCGGTGCGTAACCAGTTACCCAGCAATTCAGAGGGAAAAATGGAAAAGTGTTCCTGCGGTTTTAACTCAATTCCAAAAATCTTCCATTGGGCTTCCTGATAATCAAAGGTTTCAACATTTTTATCGAGCGGAGGAAAATATAGTGTATAGTCATTCACCCCATTTTCAGGAGTAAAATGCTCTTCATTGATTTTAATTCCTTTGGCGCTTCTTACGAACAGTTTATCACCCCCGGCGCTGTTTTGAATATAAGTATCCGAAGGAACCCGAATCCACATGTTCGGTGAAAAGTGAACCCGAAAATCCATTATCGTTGCTGTTTCGGTTAATTCAATTTTCAGGATTTTGATGTAGCTTGCGGTAGTTCCTTTAAACACAGGCCATTCAATGGTTTGAGCATAAACTGAAAAAACAAAAAAACAAAGTGTTGTGAACAGGATAATTTTTCTCATGACGGTTAATTTTTTAGTTTTTGGTTTTTATGATTTGTAAAAACAGTTTAAAACTAATGTTTAATTGCGTATTTCTTATGTTAAAAAATCAGAAAATATTTGCTTTTAATTTTCTTCAGGAATAAAAAACTCCACCCGTGTTCCCTCTTCCAAATCAATAGTTTTCAGACTTTATTTTTCGCGCTGTTTTTCCTGAAGGATTTCAAGTCGTTCCTGCATCAGTTTTGAGCCTTTGCCGTTTTTAGCTTTCGAAATTGCTGCAGCAGCTTCATTACCAATTCCGTTGACTTCGATGCTGATTTAGAACATTACGTTTAATTAAAAAGCCCAGTTTTGCCGGGCTTTATATTTTATTATAGTTCTTCTGGAATTGTGTTGTAGTTACCCATCATTTAGTCCAATTAAATCTTGGTCAGAGTTGAATTCGAGTCTGGACTATAAAATTGTAGTTGTATGGGATAATTATTATGCCAAAAAGGAAGTGTATACAAAAATGGTAGTCTTTAGTCTATTCCTTCATTCTCACCATTTTGATGATGTTGTAGTTCTGAATATCATATTTTCCGGCATCATCAACAGGCCAAATTTGGGTTAATGTATCGTTTACAATTTCTAAACGTAGTTTTACTTTAGGCGAACCAGGATTATATCCTGGAGCATAAATAACAGATTCTTCGTACATATTACCATTCAATGTATACGTTCCACTTCCACCATAAGGATAATCTCCCATACCCTGATTTCCAACAAAAGCAAAAAATCCTTTAGTCCAGATTTTCATTTCATTATAAGCTGATCCGGGAGCAATTAAAACCATCTTATTTCCATTCGAAATTTTTTCTGACAAAACATATTTCCATGCGCCTTCAATTTCGATAGAAGTTGATTTTAACATGTTTGCTCCAAGGGTCCCGTCAGTTTTTAAAGTCCCGCCTGTGTTTCTACAGGCAAATAGCAGAATGAAAAGCATGGGAATAAAGGTCGCTACCTTCCAACGCCATGTGTAACTGGTTTTTGATTTGTTCATCATGATAATTTTTTTTTTAATTTGACAATGAATAAAACTGTTTGCAAGTGCGAACTTTTTTGGCCCAACACCCTTTTGAATTATTATTAGTTGACAATGAGCTGAGTCAATTCATGTGTTAACGGTGAAATTGTATAGCTCGTTCAATGTTACATTTGTATTTTAAACTCCATATAAGCAAGGATATTCTTCATGATCAGCACCCCTAAAAGTCTTTTATTCCGGATTATGGAATTCATCTTCTTCGCTATGTTTGATCTCCTGCTTTACAAGAATTGTCCAAATAGAATATTAAAGTGGTTTTTGTTCTATATTATTAAATTGAGATAGCGAAGTTAAACCGCTGATCCCACCCAGGTTCATTGTATCGAGTGCGGAGCTTGGTACAATTATCATAGAACCAATTTTTAATCCTTCACCAATAAGATTCATCGCTCTTAACTGCAGTGCTACAGGATTGCTCATGTATGATTCACTGGCTTTGGCAAATTTTTCGGCAATTTCGGTTTCGGCTGTTCCCAAAATAACTCGCGCTTTACGCTCTCTTTCAGCCTGAGCCTGTTTACTCATGGCATCAGATAAGCCCTGAGGAATAGTAATATCTTTTATTCCAACTGTTTGACAAGTAATTCCCCATGGATTTGTATTATCGTCCAATAATTTTTGAAGATCTTCTGCAATTTTTACTCTGTCCTGCAATAAATCTGCTAACTCATGTCTTCCTATAATATCTCTCAATCCCGTTTGTGCAATATACTGAACGGCCGTAACGTAATCCGCCACCTCTAACGCTGCTTTTTCTACATCCCAAACAGTCCAATACAAAGTAGCAACCACATTCACTGGAACGGTGTCTTTGGTTAATGTTTGATCTGCCTTAAAATCAGTAACTCTAACTCTTTGATCGATGTAATCTATTACATTATCTATAATCGGCACAATAAAAAATATACCAGGTCCTTTTAATCCAATATATTTACCCATCCGCAGCAGTACTGCTTTTTCCCACTGATCGGCAATTTTTATTGAGCTGGTAATGAGTATAGTTATCACGATCAGTACAACTAAGATTTTGATGTCAAGATATTTCAGATAGAACAGAACCGCCAATATTGCAGTTACACCGATTAATAACGAAGTTGAAATTGAGTTAAAGAGATTTTTCGTTTTCATAATTATTTATTATTAAGGTTGTTATTTTGAAGTTCAGTTATCACATCTTCTTTTGAAAATCCGTATGCAAAGGCAACAGTTAAAAATTCTTTGCAGATGTCCTGAATTTTTCTTTGTTTTTCTTCGTCGGTTAGAACAATCCCGTTAGCATTGATAAATGTACCTGATCCTTGCTGGGTGTCCAAAATACTTAAGATTTCGAGTTCCTTGTAAGCTTTGGCAACGGTATTCAAATTTACCTTAAGTATTACTGCCAATGATCTTACAGTTGGAAGCTGTTCCCCTGTTTTTAATTTACCAGAGGCAATTCCAAATTTAATTTGATCAATTATCTGCCTGTAAAAAGGAGTCCCTGCACTCGGGTCTAATAAAAAATTTATCATTGTTATTTGATATAATGTATTAGTTATATAGTACAAATATACAATGTTATTTTTAAATTCAAAATAAACAGCAAAAATCTTTTAGGAGGAATGAAAGATCTGAAATACAAAATATCAATATATGTAACAAAATGCTCTTAGCCGTTCAAAACCATATAGTGTTTTAGGTAGCAATGCTTGTTCATACTTTTTCTACCAAACATCACCCGAATAACTAAAACCATTTTCTAACTTTATCATTCATTCTAAAAACGAAAACTATGAAACTGTGGTCATTTGTTTTTTCAATCCTTTTTATTTCCACTTTTCAACTTGTTGCCCGTGTCAATGTTTCGTGCAATTAATATAAAATGAATTATCAAAACTTGCAATTTATGCAAGTTCTGATAATTGTTGGCGTTCAGCATTTATGAAAAAATAGTACCCGATATCCCAGGTATAGTTTGGTATTTGTCGTGTTAAAAGTTCCTGCAATTTCAGTGGTTGGCTGCTCTATCGTTGGCCACAACAGTTACATGTATGAAAATTCGTTGTTTATTCCAATTTCTTTTTGTTTTCAATATAAATGTCGTCAGATACCTTTTTCAACGCTTTCATAAAATCCAGTCCATCAAGTGATTTTAATTGAATCTGAACAATTTCCTTTAACTGTTTATAGCGTTCAGGTTTATCAATCTGATTACGAATGAGAATTGAATTAATATTCTCAAGGTTTGATAAAACAACAAGCTCATTTATACTCGCAAAATCACGAATGTTTAATCCTTTCTTTGCTTTATCTGAATTTGCCTCTCGCCAATCTTTAGCAGTACAACTAAATAATGCAACGTTTAACAAATCAGCTTCCTCTGCATAAATCAACCACTCTTTATCTTTATCATAATTTTTCTCGGGTAGGATGCAGTCCATTACGGCATCAGTATGAATCAGATAGTTTGTTTTCGTCAAGATTCGTTTAACATTCCATTCAAGATTATACTGATTACTCTCTATCTCCTTTAGTCGTTGATACTCCTTTATCAATAAGAGTTTAAACATTGGACTAATCCACGAGCCAAACTCGAATGCTAAGTCTTTGTGAGCATAGGTGCCTCCGTATCTGCCTGATTTTGAAATTAACCCGATTGCATCAGTTGTCTCAATCCACTTTTTTGGTGTCAAATTGAAACTGTTTAATCCAGCTTGCTTTCTAAAGGTGTCGAATTCGACATGTTTAAAATTTGGGTTATTCAAAGTCTCCCATAATCCAATAAATTCCACTGTATTGCGATTCCTCATCCAATTTCGAATATGGTCTGTACCTTCTTCATCTCTAACCATATCTGTCAGGCAAATATAATCTTGCTCGTCTTGTTTAACTATCGAAATGAGCTTATTTTCAACTTCTATCTGGGCTTTATTAGTCATATTGTAAGTCAATTTTCAATATGTGCAAATATACAATTCTAATCCAATTTATCTCGCGGGCACTGCAGCTATTACAATGAACGGCAACTCGTTTTGTCTGACTTTATCAGACATAGCATTCCAATTTAGCCGGATATATCTGAAAACTATCTTCCTTTATTTTCTATAAAACTTCATAAATCATCAAATGGTGATTTAATTTTTTGAATTGATTTTTCTTTTAAACAGGGTATAAATCTCTGCAACCAATGCGCTTAGCGGTCTAAAACCGCTTAGCGCTTTGGCTAACAATACTTACTTTGTTTTTCCAACAAACTAAATACAAAGAAATTAAAAGCATTTTCTAACTTTATCATTCATTCTAAAAACGAAAACTATGAAGTTGTGGTCATTTGTTTTTTCAATCCTCTTTTTATTTGTAATTCAACTTGTTGCACAGGAACCTTCAAAATCGGTTTTTTACAGCGCGGGCAACAACCAGACATGGATTTTGTACCAGAACAACAACCAGGCAGTGTACAAAATAATTACCAATGAAGCATTTACATTGCTGGAACAACGGGAGCAACACGTTAAAAACCTCGTCACAAAAGCAGATTGGACAAATTACCAAAACGAACTAAAAAGCAAATTTGGCGCTTCGCTTGCAAAATTTCAGAAAACACCGCTGAACGCAAAAGTAACCGGCAAACTGGAGCGTGAAAATTTCACTGTCGAGAAAATCATTTTCGAGTCGCACCCCGGTTTTTATGTTACCTCCGCCTTGTTTATCCCTAAAAATCTGCCAAAACCGGCGCCTGCCGTAATTTACTGCTCCGGCCACACCGAACTGGGTTTCCGCAGCGATGTTTACCAGCGGGTGATGATTAACCTGGTTGAAAAAGGTTTTGTGGTTTTTGCCTTCGACCCTATCGGTCAGGGTGAGCGTTTGCAATATGTTGACCCGCAAACCGGAAAATCGAAAGTGGGCGGTTCAACCACTGAACATTCCTATGCCGGTATTCAAACTTTGCTGACAGGAACTTCACTTTCCGATTACTTTACCTGGGACGGCGTGCGTGCCATCGATTACCTGGAAACACGAAAAGAAGCGGACGCCAAAAGGATTGGAATTACTGGCCGGTCGGGTGGTGGCACACCATCGGCGCTGATTGCAGCTTACGACGAACGGATTTATGCTGTAGCACCGGAAAATTACATTACCAGTTTTAAACGGTTGCTGCAATCCATTGGTCCGCAAGATGCCGAACAAAACCCATATCATTTTATCAAAAACGAAATGGACCACGCTGATTTTCTGCATATCCGCGCACCAAAACCGGCATTGATTATAACCACAACTCACGATTTTTTCAGTCAGCAGGGCGCCCGCGAAACTTTTGCAGAGGTGCAAAAATCGTATGCAGCTATAAATTATGCTGAAAACATTCAGTTTACCGAAGATTTTGGGAAACACGAATCAACAAAAAACAACCGCGAAACGTTGTACACTTTCTTTCAGAAACACCTGCAACTTCCGGGCGACAATTCTGACCACGAAATCAAACCTTTTACAGTTGAAGAACTTTGGTGCACACCAACCGGACAGGTCGGAAATTCGTTAAAAGGTGAAACAGTTTTCAGTTTGAACCGGAAATATTTTAAGGAAAAAAAAGTTGCTCAAAACGAACTGAAAGCAAAAATTACGGAAACAGCCGGAATTGATTTTAACCGCAAACTTACCTCAGCGGTGTTCACCGGAAAAATAACTACTGAGAATTTAGAAGTAAAAAAGTACTTTCTCGAAAACGATAAAAAGGATTACGCATTGCCGGTTTACGTGATTTCGAAACCCAATTCAAAAACCACGAAAAACCTGGTTTGGCTGCCGGAAGAGGGAAAAGTGAAAATTTTAGATTCACCGTTATTATCTGAATTTCTGAATGCTGGTTACACAATAATTTCAGCCGATTTACCGGGAGTTGGTGAATTGAACGACCCAACATTCAAGGGCGATGGATTTGTAAAAAATGTGCCGTTTAACTATACTTTCGGGGCAAACCTGGTTGGGAAAAGTATCGCCGGAATTCAGGCAGAAGCAATTGATTTGCTGGTTCAGTTTATTCAAAAGGATTTTCCCGGAACTGAAACTGATGTTTATTCTGAAGGAATAATGAATTCGCCATTGTTGCATTATTCAGCTTTAAAAAATTCATTTAATAAAACAGTTTTGGCCAATCCACTGGAATCAAATAAAAGTCTGATTCATACCGAATATTATTCTCCAAAACTAGCATATGGCGTGGTTCCCGGAAGTTTACCATTATACGATTTTAAGGATTTGATTTCGTTGCTTCCTGCAAATTCTGTAAAAGTTATTAATCCGGTAAATGCAATGGGAGAAAAAACCGGAGATAATATCAAGGGTTCCGACGTTCTGCGATTTTTAAATGGAATGTGATTTTTTGATGAAATTGTGAGACTGTTTTGATTCGCTTAATTGATTTATTTTTGCGTTTCTATTTAGTGAAATTTGGAGGTTTAGTGGTTTAGTGGCATAGAATTTTTAGCCACAAAAGCACTAAATCACTAAAATCACACAAAAGATTCCAACTGTTTTATTGAAAACAAATTCCAAACAGTATCAACGTTTTTTTATAACTAATCTACTTCAAATCATGTATTTGCTGAAATAAAAACGGGTGATAAACTTTCAAGGATGTTAGTAATTACAATTTCGAAATAACAAACAGAATTTATTCGTATATTTACGCGAATAAATTCGCATTAATTATGAGTGCACTTGAAATTTCGGATAAGGATTTTTTAATTGGGGCAAAAAATGGAATTCAAAAGTCAAAACTTTTGTCAATTGCCCGTGAATCGGGATTGACGTTAACGGAACTTAGTTCTTATTTGCGCATCTCTACACGGTCAATTCAGGAGAAAGAACCATCGCAACTAATTGCACCTGGACCTTCGGAACGGGCATTGTATATTGCAAAACTTTTCAATATGGGTTTCGGTGTATTTGGTAGTCAGGACAAATTCAGAAACTGGCTGAATGCAGAAAATCATGCCATGGGAGGAGTAAAACCAGCTTCTTACCTCGATACATTTTCAGGAATACAACTGGTTATCGATGAATTAAACGCCATTGAATACGGATTCTCTGCCTGATGATTGTTTACAGGATTACAAAAAAAGAACATACTGCCCTTGATGGAATGGGCGGACTTTATGGACCGGGACGTTGGCACAAAAAAGGATTTCCGGTAATTTACACCTCCGAACATGCCTCGTTGGCGGCATGGGAAAAAATTGTTCATGTAGTAAGTTTTGAAAACATTCCAAACAACCTGTTACTTGTGAAGATTAAGATACCGGAAGGAATTGAAATCCAAACTGTTCCCCAAAATATATTGGTAAAAGGCTGGGATAGTTTCCCTTTTTCAAATGAAACTGTTAACTATGGAACTTCTTTTTTGCTGAAAAAAGAACATCTGGCACTCAAAGTTCCCTCTGTCATAATTCCTGATGAATTCAACATCATATTAAATCCGCTTCATCCTGGAATTAGCGACTGTAAAGTCATTGTCTCAATTCCATTTTATTTCGACAAACGGGTCTCCAAATTTAGTACTTAGGAAAAGGCAAAATAAACTCCCTGAAATTCAACCGGTTTACAACCATATTTTCAGAATTGTAGTTCGATGTAAAGGTACTGGAAAACCTTGCTTTCCTTCTTTCATTCCACTTAAATTGAAATGCAAAGATTTTGTCGTTACGTTTTTCAACATAATCAATTTCCTGTTGCTGTGCAGTGCGCCAGAAAAATGATGATGACTCAATCCGGTGATATTGATTGTATTTCAACCGCTCACTTATTAGGAAATTCTCCCACAACGGACCAATGTCATTCCTCAGTTGAACTGGATTATAGTTACCTATAACAGCATTTCTTATGCCGTTATCGTAGAAATATATTTTTCTGTTGGTCTTTATTTCATCCCTAAGGTTACCACTAAAGGCAGTTAACCTATAAACAACAAATGCCTTTTCAAGGATGTCAATATAATTAGCTACTGTTTTCGCATCAATTCCTATCAAAGCAGCAATTTCATTATAAGATACTTCATTGCCCAATTGATAGGATAACGCCTGCAATAACTTAATCAACACTTCAGGTTTCTTTAATTTTGCATACATTAATACATCTCTGTACAAATAACTCGAAGCAAGTTCTTTCAAAATTATCTGCTGATCAGTTGGATTCATCAAAACGTCAGGATAACAACCAAAAACCAACCTGTTTTCGAGATCCTGTTCTGCTTTTACATACCCAAAATGGTTTTGCCATTCTTCCCAGGAAACAGGCCACAGATTAAAAGTCCATTTCCGCCCGGTTAGCGGTTCCTGTGTTTTCTCCATCAAATCAAACGATGATGATCCACTTAAAATTAACTGAACATCTTTAAACTGATCTACAATAATTTTTGAAGTAAGACCGATTTCCGGTATTTTTTGAGCCTCGTCGATAAATACGACTTTGTTTCTGCCAATGATTGCCCGAAGTTGTTCTGTGTTTGGGCGGTTCATCATGACAACAGTATTCGGGTCATCGCCTTCCAGTATTAGGGTTTCATGAAGATATGACTGTAACAGTTTTGCAATCATTGTTGTTTTCCCTGCCTGTCTGGGTCCAGTGATAATAATTGCTTTTTTTGAAAAGAACCGAGTCACTATTTCCTTTTCAATAACCCTTTCTATATTCATCTTTTTTTATGCAAATATAGATTATTTTTAATCAAATCCGCAATATTTATGTATTTTGCGGAATACAATCCACGATAATTATGTATTTTGAGGAATACAATCCACATTAATTATATTTTTTAAGGACCAGGTTTCTTTCAGTTTACTCTTTCGGCGGTCTACTTCGCCACCAACTCGCCAGTGCCGAACCTGTAACATTCATTAGCGGTCCAAATATGGCAGGAGCAAGTCCAACCGTTGCAATTTTTCCCATTTGAAGCGCCAGTCCCGATGCCAGTCCACCGTTTTGCATGCCCACTTCGAAAGCTACAGTTCTTCTATCCTTTTCAGGCATTCCGAACAGCCACGAAACTCCGTATCCCAAAGAATATCCGGCCAAATTATGTAACAGACTGGTTACAATAAGCAATGCACCCACTTTCAGTAAACTGTCGCGACCGGTAGCTGTGATAATAGAAATGATAACGGCAATACCAACCATTGATAAAAGTGACAGGATTTTGCTCATCAATTTTTTATCGCCCTTAAGAAAATGGCGAAGTATAACAGCTCCAATCATTGGAAGAAAATAAAACCATAACAATGATTTGGTCAAAGCCATCAAAAATCCACTAAAATCGGCATTTTTTGCTTTCATGTAAACCAAATCGGTGAGCAAAATAATCACAAAAAAAACGGATAACTGAATCAATTTTGATTTCAGTTTTTCTTTTCCCTCGTTGAATAAATTAAAGATGAATCCTGCAACAATCGGAAGAATTATCATATTCAGTATATCCAGCATCATGCTCCAGAAATTAACTTCGATATACTGACCACCAAGCATTTTCATTAAAAAAGGTGTGACAAATGGAGAAATTAGTGTTGAAATGGCCCCAATTGTAACCGCTAAAACCAGATTTGCATGGGCAATATACGACATTACATTGGAGGCCAATCCGCTTGGTACACAACCAATTAAAATTATTCCGGCAGCAATTTCGGGCGGAAAATTAAAAATTCGTGATATTGCAAAAGCTACCAGTGGCATGATAATGTAATGCGACCCAACTCCAATAATTACGCCTTTTGGCATTTTTATTACACCGGTAAAATCGTCGAGGCTCATTTGCGAACCCATTCCAAACATAATAATCTGTAAAAGAGGCACTATCAAAGTTTTAAACTGAAAACTACCGGCAGAAGTAAAGTACTGAGGATAAAACATGGATGCGGTTACAGCTGTAAAAATCCAGATTGTAAACGAAAGTCCTTTGAATGATTCGAAACCCCGAACCGCAATTGCAAGAGATATAAAAAATGCGATTAAAAAAGGACCGGATCCCGCAATATTTCCGGTAAAAATAAAGACAAGCGAAATTATCAGAAATATAACAGCAAATGCAAGTGCTGCCCGGTAGACGTTTATTTTTTTCATAACTAGAAGGTTTAGTACCTGAATATAAGTTAGTTTAAAATTTGATTTGACCTTTTTTGATTTTCAATAAAGAGGTTGTATCAAAGGTAATTTTTAAAAAAGATTTATTTACAATTCGAAAGCTACTCTTACGTTTTGACCCCCTAAATCCCCCCAAGGGGGACTGTTCCTCCCCCTTGGGGAGGTTAGGAGGGGTCAGACTCTAAAAAATTGAATATAAACTTTTTGTATTCATCACGATTGAAAAACCTTTTTTCAATTAAAAACTTTCGATGTTTAACTCCAGATTCTGTCATGCGAGCGTTTTTCGTTCCATTCGTCGGTTGGTGCAAAAAAGCTTTTATCTTTTGCATGTAAATGTTCTTTTACAACATCTTCATTCAATTCAATCCCTAATCCGGGAGATTCAGGAACAGGCGCAAAACCCTTTTTAATAATCGGTTTACCGTCGGTCATTTTTACCAGACTTTCCCACCAGGGCAAATCAACGGAGTGGTGTTCCAACGCCAGAAAATTCTGTGTGGCAGCAGCACAATGCACATTTGCCATAAACGAAACAGGTGTCCCGGCCTGATGCATGGCCATTGCAACGCCATGTTCCTCGGCGTAATCGCCAATTCTTTTTGTTTCCAAAAGCCCGCCTGAAGATGCCAAATCGGGGTGAACAATATCCACTGCATGAATATCAATCAGCGGTTTAAAATTTTGCAAAAGATAAATATCTTCACCTGTAGTTGTTGGCGTTTCCAATGCATCGGTCATTGTTTTCCACTGGTCGGTATATTCCCACGAAACGATATCTTCCAACCAGGCCAGCCTGTACTTCTCGATTGCTTTTCCCAACCGGATTCCATTATTTAAATCGAAATGTCCGTAATGGTCGGTTGAAATTGGAATATCCCAGCCAATGTGTTCGCGTGTATGTTCGGCTATTTTGGCAAGTTCTTCAAGTCCCTTATCAGTAATTTGTATTTGTGTAAACGGATGTTTCGTGTTTCCGTAACCCATGTAATTCCGCAGGTCGTACTGACCGGAAGCACCATCCCAGAATTCGTGATTTACCAATGCTCCCGGAATATCTTTCAAAGAATTGATGGACAAATCCATTTTCAACCAGGTATAACCTTGTTCCTCAATACGATACTTAATTTTTGCAGTTTGATCATCATGCGATTTACCTTCGGGTGTATCAGCGTATAACCTGATAGTATCACGATATTTTCCTCCTAATAACTGGTAAGCAGGAACGCCATACGCTTTACCGGCAATATCCCAGAGTGCCATTTCAACAGCACAAACACCACCTGCCTGACGTGCCTGACCGCCAAATTGTTTGATAATTTTAAAAATCATCTCCACATTGCATGGATTCAGTCCAAGAATTCTGCTTTTCAACATTAACGCATAACGCACATCGGCGCCATCTCTCACTTCGCCCAAGCCATAAATTCCCTGGTTTGTATCGATGCGGATTATGGCTGTTTGACCCAGAACGGTTGTCACTGCATAACGCATGTCGGTTATTTTCAAATCCGATGGACTGGATGCACGTGATACGCCGGCTGTGGTTTGTGCAATTGTATCTTCTATCGGCAGTCCAAGTAATCCACCAATTGCAATACCTCCCAAAGCCGTTTTTTTGAGAAAATTGCGCCTGTTGTTGCTTGTTGCAGGATTCTCGATTTCAGCTATAACAGCTTCTTTTTGAATTGATTCACGCTCTTTATTTTGAGCAGCAATTTGCTGTATTATACTTTTCATGATTGTAAAATTTAGATGTTAGTTAGTAATTTCTTTCTTTCAGGTAATTATCCAGTTCTTCCTTTGTCATGGGTAGTTTACCGGGGTAATTATTCAGCCAGTTGAGAAAATCCTTTTTGATTTCTTCGCTCCATTCACTGTCAATTTCGCCGGCCAGATATTTCTTTTCACGGAGGCGCTGATGTCCAAATTCATCACGAAGCGCAGTGACTTCGGAAGTAATTACAAGATCTTCAACCAAATATGCCGGAATAAAAATAACACCATATTTTTTCGCCAGAACAACATCGCCTGGTAAAACAGTAGCCCGACCAACCCGGATGGGCGCATTTATCGAAGTGAGCATCATTTGCTGGATATACGACGGATCAACTCCTTTAATCCAGCCATTAAAACCTTTAATTTCAGAAATACCTTCCAAATCTCTAACCGATCCGTAAAAAACTACTCCCCTCTGCGATTTGGCATAAATTGAATTTCCAAGATTATCGCCAATTAAAGTTCCATCAACAATTTTGCCGTAACTATCGGCCACATATACATCTCCGGTTGTGAGAATATCAATGGGCCATGAGTTGGTACCACCCTTTTGCGCCCTGTCTTCAATTTTGCCTTGTTCTTTTATCTGTTTTTCCATATCCGGTCTCAATGGCATATACTGGGCAGTTACCACCCGACCAGTCATCGGTTCTTCAGGATTAACAATTGTCCAGTCGCCCTCGAACTGATTCATAAAACCCTTGTTGCGCAATACTCCCCAGGCTTCTTCAACTGAGATATTCTTTAATCTTTCGAGAATGGCATCCGGTACTTTTGGCCTGCCATCGGGGAACCGTTCTCCTTTCCATTCTGAAGTTAATGCTTTTACATATTCGGGCGATGAACCAACCCGTTGTGCGCTGGAATAAAAACTTACCAGCACAAAGGCTAAGATAATAATGAGTTGTTTTTTCATAATGCTAAATCTGTTTAATTTTTATTTCAAGTTTAATTTTTTAAATTCCTTTACAATTCCACTAAATCTTGTATCTGAACCATTTGATCTTCGTTCAGTTTTAAGTTGCCAGACAAAACCTGCGACTTTTCGTTTTCGTCGCCTAAACAGGTTATAACTGCATTTGCACCTTCCAAATTTTCGTTTTTTGTATATTCGTTCACTGTAACCAATACTTTAATACCGGCGGCCTTTCCGGCAATCAGGCCATTTTCAGAGTCTTCAACCACAATAACTTCATCAGCAGAAAAACCCGTCTTTTGTAATGCAAGAAGATAAATTTCCGGGGCAGGTTTCTTTTTTGTTACGATATCTCCGGCAAGAATGAGATCGATTTTAATGTCGGTCAACAACGAATTTATTATTGATTTAACAGCCTTTTCATTTGAAGTTGTGCAAATCCCAATCAAAATCCCTTTTTGATTTGCTTCCTGCATCAATCGTTTTATACCCGGGCGAAGCGGCAACTTACCGCTTTCTATTAACGATATAAATATTTCCGTTTTTAAAAGATGAAGTTGCTGAACGAATTCATCGATTGACTTTCCGGCTGGAAAAAGATCCTTTCCTTCTCCCTGAAAATAGAATTTCATCCGCTCCTTTCCACCGGCAATCTGAAGCAATTTGTGATATTCAGAAACATCCCACTCCGCCTTAATTCCAATCCGGGCAAAAGCTTCGTTAAATGCAACACGGTGACCATCTTTTTCCGTATCGATAATGGTTCCGTCCATGTCAAAAAAAATTGCTTTTAACTCACTCATAATTATATATTTACAATGCTTTTCCTGTACTTCCGAGTAAATCAATCCAGTACTCTATCCGTTGTTTTGTTGTAAGTTTTACATGTTTATCCACTTTCCCGGGGTCGTATTCTTTTCTGTGTTCCGAAATGTATTCAAAAGTGCTGTCGCAAAGAATGTATTTCAGGTTAGTTGAAACATTGTATTTCGAACCGCCATTTTCAATCAAAGTTCTGACAGTTTGTTCGTTTAATCCAGTTCCGCCATGAATTACAAGTGGAGTCCGCACAACCGGCATGTTTATTTTCCGGTAAATCTCACCCAATCTTACAAAATCGATTACGGGATTTTCAGTTTGATAAACTCCGTGGGCAGTTCCGATTGCCGGTCCAAAAAGGTCGATACCCGATCGCTCAATAAATTCAAGTGATTTTTCAGGATCACAAAGTTGTGCTTTATCGGCAGCAACTTTAATCTGATCTTCCACTCCCGACACGGTTCCCAATTCGCCTTCAATAGTAATGTCGCCAATATTGTGACAGTAATCGCTCACTTCGCGGGTCAGCCTGATGTTTTCTTCAAAATCGAAATGAGATCCATCGAACATGATGTTTGTGTATCCCAAATCCGCGCATTTTTTGCAAAAATCAACATCGGTGCAATGGTCGAGATGCAAACAAACCGGGATTGAAACCGACTCTGCCAAAGCTCTGAAAACGGCAACAACCACTTCGGGTTTTAAAAACTTTGCCGGTGTAACCGATGTTTGAATAATTACAGGCGTATTTTTCTCCACAGCGGCTTCAATAACAGCTACCATTTGAACCACACTTGTAATATTAAAAGCGCCAACTGCATATTTCTCCTTACTCGCTTTTATTAGCATTTCTTTTGCTGAAACTATTGCCATGTTTTATGTTTTACAGTTTTTAAAATCACTATTATCCGACTAATCTAAAATTTGAAAGTTTAAGTCTTCTAATAAACTCATAGTCAGTTGTTATTATTTTTTATTTTAAAGTCACCCCCCTCTAAAATGAAAGTTTTGTTTGCAAAGAGGAAGCGGTTAACT